>JBJXFK010000335.1:0-7539 GCA_046155505.1 Phycisphaerae bacterium | reverse complement strand
TCACCGGCAGCGGCAGCAGCTACACCGTCACCGTCAACGCCGGCGCGAGCGACGGACGCATCGCCCTCCAACTGAACGACGACGACACGATCATCAACAGCGGCTCGACGCCGCTCGGAACCACGGGCACCGGCAACGGCGACTATTTCGACGGCGCGCAGTATGTGATCGATCACACGGCTCCGACCGTGGCGAGCGTCGCGACCACGCCGACCATCGGATCGCTCACCAACGTAACGAGCATTCAGATCGATGTCACGATGTCGAACAACGTGACCGGCTTCGCGAGTGGCGACGTGACCGTCACCAGCGGTGGCACGGCGGCTGTTGGAAGCATCACGGTCAGTACGATCAGCGCGACGGTGCTCCGCGCCACGCTCAGCGGCCTCAGCGGAAGCGGATTCCTCAGCGTTTCGCTGGTCGCCGGCGCAGTCGCGGATGCGGCCGGCAACACGAACGCGGACGCCACAATCCTGAATACTAATCTCGACACTGATTCTGCAACCGTCACCTCGATCACGCCCGTCACGGCGACGCCGACAAACGCCGACAGTGTCGTGTTCACAGTTATGTTCGGCGAGTCGGTGAGCGGGTTTGATTCTGCCGGCGATGTCACGGTGAACTTGACGGGCGCCGTCACGACCGGCACGCCCACGATCGTCGCCGCGCCCGCGATGCCGTACACCGTGACGGTGCCGAACATCACGGGCGACGGCACGATCTCGCTGTCGGTCAACGCGGCGGCGGCGATCGATGTGGTCGGCAACGCGAATCTGGCCGGTGGGCCGAGCGCGGCGATCACGATCGACAACACGCCGCCGACGATTCAGGCGATTGACGTCGCTACGCTCGATCTCGGAAGCGCCGAAAGCGCGTCGGCCACGGTCACGTTCAGCGAAGCGGTGAGCGGCTTTGACGCCGCCGACGTGACCGTGACGCACAGCGGCACGACGAGCGACACTCCAACCGTCACAGCAACCAGCGCATCGGTATATGAAATCACGATCAACAATCTCATCGGCAGCGGCGAATTTACCGTATCGATCGCCGCCTCGGCTGCCAATGACGCCGCCGGGTACACGGTAGAATCGGGCGTCACCAGCGATTCGATTTCTCGCAAGGCTCCCGATTTGCCCGCCGAAGGCGAAGAACTGCCCGACGCAAAGTCGCCGGACGACGACGTGATTGCGATCCCCGGAACCGACGTCGACGGCGACACTGCCGATGCCGACGGTGATGCCGACCCGCTGGGCAGCGCCACCGAGTGCGGTGCCGGCGGCTGCGGCGCTGTAGGTCTTTCGCAGTTGCTGATGCTCTCGGGATTGATCGCGATGCAGCGCCGACGCCGGCCGCTGTACCATTCGCAATCATGACGCAACGATGGTTGATTACGGGCGCATCAGGCCAACTCGGCGGGCATGTCGTGCGGCTGCTCGCGGGTGAGGCACATCCGCCGACGATTCTCTCCGTTTCGCAGCGCACGCCGCCGGCTGAGTTCGGCGCTGGCGTCGCACACTGCGACCTTGCAGATGACGGCGCGACGAGGGCGCTCGTGCGCGACTTTCGTCCAACGCACCTGATTCACAGCGGGGCAATGACCGCGGTCGGCGACTGCTTTGCATCGCCCGAGCGCGCGCGACTCATCAACACCGTCGCAGCGCACGCCATCGCACAGGAGTGCGCCGCGCTACACGCACGCATGGTCTTCGTCTCGACCGACATGGTCTTCGGCGGCGACCGCGCGCCTTATCGCGAAGGCGACCCGCCCGCACCACTCAGCGTCTATGGCCGCACCAAGGCCGACGCCGAGACCGCGATCCGCGATATCGCCGGCGTACTCGTCGCCCGCGTGCCGCTCATGTACGGCTTTGCCTGCACATCGCGCAGCGCCACGTTCGCGGCCCAAATCGCGGCGATCCGCGCCCGCACACCGCTGAAATTGTTCACCGACGAATTCCGCACGCCGGCATGGGTAGTCGACGCCGCCCGAGCGCTGATCGGCCTCGCCCGCAGCAACCGCACCGGCATCATCCACCTCGCCGGCCCCGAGCGACTCTCGCGCATCGACATGGCTCGCCGTTTTGCCGAGCAGCTCGGCATCGCGGATCCCGCGTTCGAGCCGACCTCGCGCCTCAACGTCCCCGGCGAGCCGCGCCCGGCGGATTTGTCGCTTGATGCGTCGCGACTCACGCAGGAGTTCCCACATCTGATCTGCGGCCCGATTCGTGCAGAAGCGTTTGTGCATTGAGTGACACGCAAGCGCGCGTTCCGAGAGTCTGCGGGGCGTTCCGTTTTCAGTGATTCTGAAAGTTTCTATCCATGCTGGAAACCCACCCATGCGACCGTACTATTCGTCAACCTTTGCTCGCCGGCGACCGCGCGTCGCAGGCGATGCACGGCGAACCGGAACCGTGGGAGGCCGGCGATTATGCTCGCGCTTGGGCAACTCTACAGTTCGATCGAAAGCGACCTCGCGGAATGCATGCGCATATTCCGCGACGAGCTGATTTGCGATCAGAGCTTTATCAGCGATCTGTGCCGCCATGTCGATCAGTTTCACGGCAAGCTGCTCCGACCGGCGTACCTGCTCCTGACCGCACAAGCCACCGGCGGCGTGCGACCCGAGCATCATGTGCTGGGTGCCGTCGTCGAGATGGTTCACATCGCCACACTCGTGCACGATGACATCCTCGACGAAGCCGACATTCGCCGCCGGGCGGCGACCGTCAATCGCCTGTGGGGCAACGAAAGCGCAGTGCTTACCGGCGACTTTCTGTTCAGCCATGCGTTCACGCTGTGCAGCTCGCTGCAATCGCAATTTGCATCGCGACTGATCGGCCAGACAGCGGTGACGCTGTGCGAAGGCGAGCTCATGCAGTGCTCGGGACGCGGCAATTTCGACCTGAGCGAGGGTCAGTATTACGACATCATCACGCGCAAGACCGCATCGCTGATCGGCGCGTGCGGCTTGCTAGGCGCGAAATTCGCTGGTGCGGACGAGGGCGTCGTGCGAGCGATGAAAGAGACCGGCATCGCGCTGGGTATCGCGTTCCAAATCGTTGACGACGTACTCGACCTGACCGGCGACGAGGTGGAGACTGGGAAGTCGCTCGGTCGCGACGTACACAAGGGCAAACTCACGCTGCCGCTGATTCGATTCCTATCGACGTGTCCACGGTCGCAGCACGCACAAGCTTTGTCGCTCTTGCGCGGCGACGACCCGCAGCGCTATCGCCAAGTGGCCCGCATGCTCTCCGATTCCGACGCAATCGAATACGCCAACCGCGCCGCGACCGATCAGGTGCACGCCGCGCTTGATCGCCTGCGCAGCCTGCCGCCGAGCGACGCGCGGGCGTCACTGCTTGCGATGGCGGAGTTTGTGCTTGCGAGACGCGCTTGAGCGAAGGCAGAATGATGAATGCAGAATGCAGAAAGCTGCCGAATCCGGCAAACGTCGTCGAGCAAGACAGCGTTCTGCATTCTGCATTCATCACTCTGCATTCATCGCCAGCGCAGCCGCCCCGATTGTCCCCGCGTCTCCGCCGAGCGTCGCGAGTTCAATCGTCGGGTGATCGGGCGCGATTTTCCAGGTGAGCTTCTGAAACTCGCTGCGCACGCAGCTCAGCAGTTGATCGCCGGCGTTGATCAGCCCGCCGGCGAGGACGATGCGCTCCGGGTTGAGAATGTGCTGCAAGTTGACGCAGCAAATCGCGAGGCCCTGGCATGCTTCGAGCCACGTCTCGGCGGAAAGCGGGCAGCCTTCGCGGGCGGCGTGGGCGACATCGGCCGAGGTGATCGGCTCGCCGCGCTCGTGCCGCGAAGTGAGCGACGAATGTCGGCCGGCCTGCATTTTTTCGATGAGACGTTCGCCGACCGCGCTGGCGGATGAATAACGCTCGAGGCAGCCGAGCTGGCCGCAGGGGCAGGCCCGCCCGCCGGGATAGACAATCATGTGCCCAACTTCGCCGGCGTTGTCGAAGTGGCCGCGCGTCAGCTTGCCGTTGACGACCACCCCGCCGCCGACGCCCGTGCCGAGCGTGAGCATGACCATGTGTCGCGTATCGCGTCCCGCGCCGGCGACGTATTCGCCATACGCGGCGGCGTTGGCGTCATTTTCGATCGAAACCGGCAGCTTTACCGCTTGTTGCAGCAGATCGCGCAGCGGGATGTTCACCCACCCCGGAAGATTCGGAGCGGCATAAATGAACCCGCGTTCATGCGACATCGGCCCCGGCACGCCGACGCCAACGGCGGCAGGAACCTCGGTCGATGCACCGCGTAGCTCGTTGATCAGGTCGATGATGCGCTGCAACACATGTTGAAACCCGCCCGCGCCTTGCGTCTCGATCGACTTGCGATGGGCAAGCGCGCCGACTGCATCGACGATGCCGCCTTTGATGTTGGTGCCGCCGAGGTCGATGCCGATGGTGCTGCCGAGACTTGCGTTCATGCCGTCGCCGCTCCCGCGCGGCGAGAGACGCCGCTTCGCGTGAGATTGTCAGGGGCGGCGCAACGCGGGTCTAGTCGGGTCGGTGGTAGCGCGCGAACGAGGGGAGCATCGGCCTCCGGCCGGTGCAATTCGCTCGGGTACCGGCCGGAGGCCGATGCTCCCCGCGCGATCTATTACACTATGCATCGGGAAAGCGAGGCCGCATGCACATCGCCGAATTTCAGCAGCTCATCGACAAGATGTATTCGGACAAGGACCGCGAGCGCGGCAGCGCGAAGACCTTTCTCTGGTTCATGGAGGAAATCGGCGAGCTGGCCCGCTCGATCGCCCGCAAGGAGCGCGACAACCTGCCGACCGAGTTTGCGGACGTGTTGGCGTGGCTGGTGACCCTCGCAAACGTCGAGGGAATCGACCTTGAAAAGGTGGTCCTTGAAAAATACGTCCAAAAAGGCTGCCCAGGCTGCGGCCAAGTCGTCTGCACATGTGTTGAAAAGATGACATGATTCTTTGCGGGCCGGCGTCCGACCGGGTGAGCGCGGGAAATTTGCGAGGCAGCTTCATGGAACGAAATTGGTTGCGTCGATGGGTCGCGTGTGCGCTGCTCGGTGTGCTCGGGCCGACGCTCGCCGCCGCCCAGACCGGCCTGCCCAAGTACGAAAGCAAGTATTACGTCATCTACAGCGATCTCGACAAGGACGCGATGCGCGAGGTCGTGCAGCGCGTCACGACCATGGCCGAGGAATACGCCTCGCGCACCAAGGGTTTCGCCGGCACGATCGATCGCAAGCTGCCGTTCTATCTTTTCAAACGCATGGACGATTACATCGCCGCGGGCGGCATGCCCGGAACCGCGGGCGTCTTCACCGGCGACAAGCTCATGGCCATCGCTGGCGAGCAGACGACCGACGAGACCTGGCACGTCGTGCAGCATGAGGGATTTCACCAGTTCCTGCGGGCCGTGATCGGCGGCGACATTCCCATCTGGGTCAACGAGGGGCTCGCCGAATATTTCGGCCACGCCATCTGGACCGGCGACGGCTATGTGCTCGGCAATGTGCCGCATGAACGGCTCGCGCGCATCAAGTTGTGGATGAGCCGCGGGCACACGATCTCGATCGAGCAGATGATGAAGATGCCGCACGCGCTCTGGAACGCGCAGATGAGCATCGTCAATTATGACCAGGCGTGGTCGATGGTCTATTTCCTCGCGCATGGCGACGGCGGCAAGTATCAGCAGCCGCTCAACAGCTTCCTGCGCGACGTGAGCAAGGGCGACAACTGGGAACGCGCGTGGAGCAAGCATTTCGGTCGCGGCGTGCGGGATTTCGAGAAGAAATGGGCGAAATTCTGGTCGGAGCTTGATGTTGATTCGACCGCCGATCTGGTCGCGCGGGCAAAACTCGCGACGCTCAACAGCTTCTATGCCCGCGCATTTTCGCAGCAGCAGTATTTCGCAACCCCCGGCGAATTCTTCGACGCGGCCCGCGCGGGGAAATTGAAATCGCACGCTGATGATGCGTTGCCAATCAACCTGCTGCGCGACACGCTCAAAGAGGCCGACAGCTTCGGCGAGTGGACGATCGAGAAGCGCAAGGGCAAGGACTCACTGATGCTCACGCTCGCCGGCGGCGAAAAGCTGGCCGGCGTATTTCAGGTGCAGACCAACCGCCGGCTGAAAACCGACAGTGTGCTTCTCGAGCAAGTTCGCAAGGGTACGAGGCGCAAGTAGGGTGGGCAACGCCCGCCATTTCGCGACAGATCGATTGCCGCGACAAATGGTGGGCGATGCCCACTCTACGCGATACGCGCCACATTCATTGCGGCTTGTCGACGCCGAATGCGTGTTCAATCCGCGCCAGGCGACGCTCAAGCGCGGCAATCCGTTCGAGTAGCGCGTCGTTCTCGCTCCGCAGCTGCGCGACTTCCATCCCCTGCTGCGTATTTGCAGCGTCTTGCTCGACTTTCATCTCCTGCAGGGCCGCGATCGCCACCACGCTCAGCCCGCTGTAGTTCAGCGTCATCAGGTCGTCGCCCCTGGTCACGAGCGATGGGAACAGCGGCTCGACATCCTGTGCGATGAAACCGATTTGTCGGTCGGGCGATTGAGTTCGATCCTGCCCGATGTAGTAGTAACTCACCGGTTCGAGCTTCAGCGCCGCGTCGAGCACGCCACCGAGGCGGGCGATGTCTTTCTTCATGCGGCGATCGCTGACCGCGCTCCACGTTCCGTTGTTGCTCAGGCGCGCGAACGCCGGCCCGCCGATCTGATTGGTGACATCGAAGAAGCCGCTGTCCGAGACGCGCATGCCGGTGACGAACGAGGATTGCGCCGTGGTTTGGATGCGAAATCCCCAGTTGAGCGAGCTCGTGTTGCCTGTCGGCAGGTGCTGCAGATGCAGTCTGCTGGCCGCGTTGTTCGTGCCAATACCGACGCTGGCGAAGGGCGTAATGTTGATCGCATCTTGCAGTTCGCCGATCGCTTGCGTACGCAAACGCAAGCCGATGCTGCTCGTATTCGAGTCGTCGCGGGCTTGCAGATATGCGGTTCCGTTCAGCCCGTCGCCTTCATTGGCGTGTAGCAGAAAGTGTCCGCGGCCATAGTAGTCGCCGGTGTTGTGGATCGCTTCTTTGGGGCTCGCAGTGCCAACGCCGAGGCGACCGAGTCCGTTCTGGCCGCCGACCAACATGAACGTCTTGAAATAAATGTCGATCGTCGGGTCAAACGCAAAGTTGCTCCGGCCACCCGGATAGACGTTGCAGCACTCTCCTGCGACGCCGTGCGCGATGCCGTCGTTCGGGGTGAACATCATCGTGTAAACCTGGCCGGCAACGAGGGTTGGTGCCGAAGCGAATGTGATCGAGATCGGGCCAAGGTTCGGCGAAACCGCGTAGCTCGCGCCGGCGAGCACGGCACCGCTCGGTCCCTCGCCCTGCCGCAGTAGCAATGTCGCACCGCCGGGGGTATTGCCTGACGCGGCGTAGTACTCAACCCGCGTGAGCAGCCCGCTGACGCTCGGAGTAAACGACTGCCACAACACGCCAATGCCCGCGACGAGGTCGCGATCCGTCTGCTGTTGATCGAGCACGCT
>JBJXFK010000316.1:0-2577 GCA_046155505.1 Phycisphaerae bacterium | reverse complement strand
ACAAGACGACCAACAGCAAGCCGGAAGATCGGGTGTCGCTGAGCGGCACGGCGGTGCGTGACATGCTGGCCAAGGGCGAGCGTCCGCCGGTGGAATTCACGCGGCCGGAGATCGCGGACATTTTGATTGCGAGCATGAAGGCGGGGGCGTAGGAGCCGATCGTGGGGCTGCGTTGGCGACTGGAGCCGACTCCGACGACGTTAGGTGAGTTTGCGCAAGCCGCCGAACATCGCTAGTTCGATGGCTTGAGACTCTTGACCGGATCGAGTGTGGTGGGCGGGGTGTGCCTGCGTGGTTAATCGGCGGAAATGCGCCTGAAACTTCGCTACTCGGGCTGCGTCGGTGCGCGCCGGTCCGATTTCGTCGATTCACTGCTGCGTGCGTCTTTATCGCATGCGCAAGCACTTCGGATCAACGTACCGCACGAAAGTTATGACAGCCTTCGATTCTGGACCGAAGTGCTCATCGCAGCCCGCGACCACGCGGGGTTGATGGCGAATTTTGGCGGCGACGATCGGTGAATGGCGCAGGTCGTTGTGTGGGCATGTTTTAATAGGCGCAAGCGGCGCAGGATCAGAGAAAACAGCGGGGGCGCTGTTCTCCAAGGGCCGTGGGCGAGCGCTACGGTCGCTTGCCCTCGCGTTTTTCACGGGCGCGCTGCGCGACCAGATCAAACGTTGTCATCGACGGCAGATCGGTCTTCAACTCGCCCGGCGTTTTCTTCTCGCTGGGCCGGGCGGCGACGATTGTCGAGAGTCGTTGACGCAACAGATCCTCTCGCTTCTCGGGCACGGGCAGCTCTTCCAACGCTCGCAGCATGTGCTGCGCCGATTTGAAGCGCATGATCCGCTGCACATGCACTGCCCGATGAAGTAGATCGAGCAGTGCCTCGGGCGCGTGGCGGCGCGTCAGCAAATGCAGCGGAATCTCGCCGCGATTGTGGGCCGCCTTCATCTGTTCGATCGTTTCGGCGGTGTAGGGCGCGACGCCGGCGAGCATCTCGAACAGCATCACACCGAGCGCATACACGTCGCTCTGCGGCGAAACCTGCCCATCGAACATTTCAGGCGACATGTACAGCGGACTGCCGCCGACGACGTCGACGTGACCGCCCATCGCGCCGCTCTCGATGTCGCAGGCCAGACCGAAATCGCACACATGCGCCTCGCCCTGGCGATCGAACAAAATGTTCGCCGGTTTCAGATCGCGATGCACGACGTTCGCCGCGTGCATGGCCGCGACGGCGGACGTGATGCAGCGCATGACAAATGCGGCGAGTGAGAGATCCATCGGCCCGTTGCGTTTCAGCATGTCGCGCATCGACAGGCCGTCGATGAATTCCATGACGATCACCGGCATCGCGGCGGCGGTCTCGACCGAGTGAACCGTCACGATGTTGGGGTGCTTCACGCGGGCTGCGGCGCGTATGCCATTGGCCAGTTCGGTCATGCCCGCGGGGTCGAGCCGACCGCGACGTTTGTGCAGAAATTTCACAGCGACGCGGCGGTTGAGTGCATCGTCGTAGCCGACGAACACGACACCGCCGGTGCCCTCGCCAAGCATGTCGCCGATCTTGACGTTTGCGACGCGGCGCGGAATCTCGAGCGGCTCGGGCTGCGAGTCGTTGCCGGTGGAGAGCAAGATGGTGACCGTTTCCTGCATGGCCCGCCTGGGAGTGCCTAGTTTCTAGTGCCTAGTGCCTAGTGCTCAGTGCCGTCGCGCAGGCCGGTCGTCACACTCGACGTAGCCTGCTCTACATCGCGTGTCGCTAACAGAAGTGTGTGCGCGAGCGACGGATCTTACAAACGAAATCTTCGAAATGCGTGACGCCGACGTCGATCAGAGCGTACCCTTCAGCACATAAATCGCGTCTTCCAGCGTCTGGCGAATGTCGAGTACCTTGTCAAGCCGCGTCACGGTGAACGACCCACGCACGCGACGATCGACGTTGACGAGAATCAGCTTCGTGCCGCCGAGACGCATGCCCTGTGCCAGGCGTACCAGCCCGCCGAGCGCCGCTGATGGCACAAACTCGACCTTGGCAAAGTCGAGCACGACCGGCTTGTCCGGCTCGGCCGAAGCGCAATTCTGCACTTCGTCGACGATGCGGTTGGCCGACGGCTCGTCGAGCGTGCGCTTCTTGATCTGCAGCAGCGTGACGACCTCGTGCGGGACGAGTTCAATGATGGTCGGATCGGACATGAAATCTCCATCACGCCGCGGAAGCGGTCAAAACGTACACCGTGCGCCGACTGACCGTCTAACTGGGTCTGCACTTGCAGCGGTGATCGACGTGAACGACCGTGGCCTTTGGACTCGCCCATTGTACACGCCGACAATGAGTCCGTCGCACACTACTTTTGGTATGGACACGAGGGTCGTCGAGTTCGATAGTTGACGAAAAATTCGCCGAGCGGTCGCGTTCGGAGAGTTTTCCACAATTTCGGACAGCGCTCGGGCGGCAGGTTTGACGGGCCGTGAGCGGTTGCGGAGCTGATCGGGGCGAAGGGGCGGGACGCCAGTGGGTATCATTGTCATGTCGAGCCAGCGCGAGGTTCATTTGCATGCAACAGCCGA
>JBJXFK010000314.1:0-13783 GCA_046155505.1 Phycisphaerae bacterium | reverse complement strand
CGCGAGATGATCTCCGAGCTGAACGTCGGCCACGCCTATTACATGGGCGGCTCAAGCGAGTCCGAACCGAGCCTCTCGGTCGGCATGCTCGGCTGCGACTTCGAGCTGGTTGACGGTGCCTACCGCATTCAGAAAATCTACGAAGGCGCCGCCTGGGATGCCGACGCCCGCGGCCCCCTCAGTCAGCCCGGCGTCAAAGCCAAGGTCGGCGACTACCTGCTGGCCGTCAACGGCGTAAAGCTCGACCCCTCCAGAGACCCGTGGTCGGCTTTCATCGGCCTTGCAGGAAAGGTCGTCACCATCACGGTCAGCGACAAGCCCGCCCGCGACGACACCGCACGCGACGTGATCGTGCAATTGCTCGGCAGCGAAGGCGACATTCGCTATCGCTCGTGGATTGAGCGCAACCGCGCCTACGTCGCCGAAAAGTCGGGCGGCAAGATCGGCTACATCTACGTGCCCGATACCGGCGTCAACGGTCAGAACAATCTCTTCCGTCAGTTCTTCGGCCAGATCGACAAGCAGGCCCTCATCATCGACGAGCGCTGGAATGGCGGCGGCCAGATTCCCACCCGCTTCATCGAGCTGCTCAACCGTCCGGTCACCAACTACTGGGCACGCCGCGACGGCAAGGATTGGACCTGGCCGCCCGATTCGCACCAGGGACCCAAGTGCATGCTGATCAACGGTCTCGCCGGCTCCGGCGGCGACATGTTTCCTTGGTTGTTCCGCGCCAACAAGATCGGCAAGTTGATCGGTACGCGCACCTGGGGCGGCCTGGTCGGCATCTCCGGTAACCCAGGCCTGATCGACGGCGCCAGCGTCAGCGCGCCCACCGTCGGCTTCTATGAAAAGGACGGCACCTGGGGCGTCGAAGGCCACGGCGTCGATCCCGACATCGAAGTAATCGACGACCCGGCGAAGATGGTGAGCAAGGACGGCGCGGTCGCCGACCCGCAGCTCGATGCGGCGATCGAATTGATGCTCAAGGAAATCGCGACGAACGGTTACAAGCCGCCCAAGCGACCGGCGTATCCGGATCGGCGGGGGATGGGGATTAAGGCGGAAGATAAGTGATGAGTAGCGAATAGCGAACGGCAAATAGCGAGTAGCGAGTTACAGATTTGCGCTCCTGTCATTCGCGCCGGGTGCCATGCCGACGAGCGGTACTCCGCCGTCGGCATGCGTGTGTGAGTGCGTGAGTGCGTGAGTGACAATAACGAACGCGACGCGCAAGCGAGTGCCCCGATCGCAGCAAGCGCGTCCGAACCTGGAGCGCATCCGAACCCCGAGCGCGAGCGAGCGAGGTCACACGCTCGATCAGAAACGCCGCCTGACTCAAGAACGCCCGACAGCCGGATGGCGTCACGCGCGTTCGAGCGTTACGCGGCGCGGTTCGAAGAACCGCGGTGGGCCGCGGTGCTCCAGAACAAAGCAGCCGAGGGCGGCAGCTCCACGTGTCGCGTTCGAGGCGCTGACGCAACTCATTGTGCCCAAAGTGCCGCATTCAACTCGCTACTCGCTATTCGCTACTACGAACTGCTTTCGCCGCTACGGCTCCTGCTCCATCGCCGACTCTTCCGCACGCTTGCCGGCGGCTTCGGCGTCCTTGATCGCCGCTTCGTCGCGGATGCGGACCATGTGCGACGGATTCTCCGGCGGCGCGCTGATCGCTGCGTCGCCCGAGAGTTGCACCGCTGCGATGTCGCGATAGTGTCCATCGCGGCGCATCAGTTCATCATGTGTGCCAGTCTGCGTGATGCGGCCGTCCTCGATCACCAGCACCGCGTCAGCCCGCCGCACCGTGCTTAGGCGGTGCGAAATCACAAACACCGTGCGACCGTGCATGACGCCGCGCATGCCGCGGTGGATCAAATCCTCAGTCTCCGGATCGACGGCGGCGGTCGCGTCGTCGAGGATTAGTATGCGCGGATCGGTGAGAATCGCGCGGGCGATGGCCATGCGTTGCCGCTGTCCGCCGCTGAGTGTCGCGCCGCGTTCGCCGAGCATGGTTTGATAGCCGCCCGGCAGCTCCTCGATGAACTCGTGCGCCTGGGCAAGTCGGGCGGCGGCCTCGACGCGACCGTCGCGCACCTCGGGTCGGCCATAGGTAATGTTGCCCTCGACTGTGTCACTGAACAAATACGTTTCCTGAAACACGTATGCCACGTCGCGTCGCAGGCTGTCGAGCGACACGCGGCGAATGTCGCGCCCGTCGATGATGATGCGTCCGCTTTGCGGCTCGTAAAGCCGGGCGATGAGTTGGACGAGCGTCGATTTCCCGGCCCCGGTCGGGCCGACGATGGCGATGAAGCTGCCGCCGGGTACCTCGAACGAAACGTCGTGCAGCACGGGCCGCGCAGGGTCATAGCCGAACGAGACGCTCTCGAACCGCACCGCGCCGCTGCCCACCGGCAACGCCTCGCCGTCGGTCGTTTCGGGCACGCTCGGCGCAGCGGCGAGCACGTCATGCAGCCGGCGGGCCGAGACGATCGCGCTCTGATATTGATCGTTGATCAGCGACACCTGTTGCAAGCGACCGAGAATCGCGCCCATCGCCGCACCGAGCATGAGCAAGTCGCCCGCGAGCATTTCGCCTTTGACGACCAGAATGCCGGCGGCGAGAAACAGCGTGAGATGCGACGCCATCGCGATGCTGCGAATGACGGGCGTGAAGTTGGCGAACAGGCGGATGCGCTGCATGACGCGCGTGAAGAACTGCTCGGAATTTTCAGCGTACTTGGATATTTCCTGCTGCTCGGTCGCAAACGCGCGGACGACGTGTACGCCGGCGATGTTCTCGGTGATGATGCTGACGTTGCGATCGCCGGCCTCCATCACCTGTTTTTGCACGCCCTGCACGCGACGGCCAAAGCGAATGATGTAGACCGTCCAGATTGGCAACGGCGCGAGGGCGAGCGCCGCGACCCAGGGCGAGCGTGTCAGCAGCAGCGCCAGATAGCCGCCGACGATGAGCACGATTTCGAGCGTCATCAAGAGCGCGGTCTGCACGAACGAGCGGATGTTTTGCAGATCATTGAACGCTCGGTTGATCAGCTCGCCGGTCGAGTGCGAGTCGTGAAACGCCTGGCCGACGCGCTGCAGCTTGTCATAGACCGCCTCGCGAATGTAGAAAACCTTGTGCATGCTGAGCTTGGCCGAGGTGACTTCGCGCAGGTAGCTCATTGCCGCCAGCGCGACGCTGAATGCGGCCAGCAGCGCGAGATCGCCTCGCAGCCCGATCGCCGTCGCGTTGGACGACGATAGCCACGCCCAAAATCCGCCCGAGATCGACTGACCGGCGAGCGCGATCTCCTTGATGTGATTCACGCACGTCGCGGTCTGGCGGACCACGAAGATTTCGAATGTGACCCACAGCGCGAGATAGACACACGCCAGCGCTGCAAGCGGCCAGACCGGAGCGAGAAAGCCGAACATCCAACGCAGCAGGGCGGCGTTGGTAGCTGGAGCGGCGGCAGTTGCGGCAGGTGGGGTCACGATGGGTCTCGGGGAGTGCCTAGTGTCTAGTGCCTAGTGCCTAGCGAAGAGAGACCAGACGTGCCGCTCGATCGACCAGACACCAGGCACTAGGCACTAGGCACTAGGCACTAGACACTAAACACTAGGCACTCTCTCACTGCTTCGGCAACTCATTCACGCCGACTTTCAGCGTGACGCTGCGCGACTCGCCGACGATGATTTCCGTGATGCTTGACGCCGGCGGAAAACGCGGGTGCCACGCTGAAACCTGGCACGGCCCCGGCGGCACGTCGTCGAATGTCGCCGCCGCGTTGCTGCGAATCGTGCGCACCCAGCGGGTCGGCGCGACAAACACCGTCGCGATCGGCGACTCGCGCGAACCGATCAGCAGATCAAACGTGCCGACCTCGCGTACCTGCGTACTGCCCGACGCGCCCGCCGCCAGCGATCCGAGATCGAATTGGTTCGGCTTGCTGACGCTAAAAATCTCTTCGGCGGCGGTCGTATCGTTGACAATCGTCAGTGTCTCTCCGCGCGCGACCGCCACCACCGGCGGCACATCGGCCTTCAGCGCCGCGGCGAGTTTCAACGTCACCGAAATCGGCACGGCAGGCGACTGCGAACTCGAATCGCTCGCTCCCGCATTCGGCGTCAGCCAAACGACGATGTCTTGCAAGTTGCGATAGTCAACGCGCTCATAGCCGGGCCGCACCAGCGGTTGCCCGTCGTCGCCATAGGCCGCGCCACCGCCGGCATCGCGAAAACCGGCCTTGGGCTGGGCCTTCACCTCAACACGCAACGCACCGCAACCCGGCTGCGCACGAAGCGGCGCAACGCAACCGGCTGCGCCGAGCGTGAGAATCGCACACAGAGCGACCATGCTGAGTACACGAAACGGGCGCGTCGTCGCGCGACTGGACGATTGCCGCATGGTCATTCGCTCCGCTTCAAGTCGACGCGGACGCCGGCGAGCGGCCCATCGCCGACCGTGATCGGCTGCGACGTTTCGAGAAACCGCGGCGTGCGTTGCCAGGTCTTGAGCTCGTATTTGCCCGGCGGCACGTTTTCGATCGTGAACTTGCCGTCGATGACGCGTGCGAAAAACGGCGAAGGTGCCACGAAAATGTGCCCGTTCATCTGCTTGTGAATCGAGCACATCAGGTGAATCGGCCCGGCTTTGTCGAAGGTGACGTCGCGCGCCACGCCGGGCTTATAGAGGCCGAGGTCGAACGGCTTGGCGTCCGATTTTGAATAGACGTTGTGCTCAATCGCCGTGTCCTCGTCGTTGGCGAATGAGACGGTGCTGCCGACCTGTACGACAATGAGCGACGGGGCGAACTGCGCGCCTTTCTGGCTGACGATGATGGGTTGTTTAGGCGCGTCGTATTGCGTCCCCGGCGCCGCGGATTCGAGATAGACGACCATTTCCGGAATTCGCCCGGTCGGGCTGGGCGAGACTTCGCCGCTTACGCTCGCGCCGCGCGACTGATTTTGTGCCAGCGCGACGCTGCGGCTGAGTGTCGCGGCGACGCCGACGCTGGCGAGCAGCGCAAGGGCGCAACGCGCGACCTGCGCGGCGAAAGAGGTTTGTACAACCGTGTTCACGATGCTTGCTCCTGTGTGCCCAGGGCCGTGTTCAATGTAGTTGCGCCGCCGCCCGGAAGCAATTGTTCGCGGCCGCCGCCGTCGTCGCAGCTCATGCCGACGGCGGCGCGTGACAAACAAAGCCACTGAAACCTGCCCGCCGTATGATCCACGGACATGAGTGCGACCAGCAACCCAGTTGTCATCGCCGGCGGTAGCGGATTTCTCGGCGTTTCGCTCGCGACGCACCTTTCGGCCCACGAGATTCCGGTCGTCATCCTCTCGCGAAACCCGCCGAAGTGCCGCGGCGCGTGGCGGCACGTCGCGTGGGATGCTCGAACGATCGGCGAATGGGCGCGCGAACTGGAACGCGCACGGGCGATCGTTAACCTCGTCGGGCGTACAGTCGATTGCGTCAAAACCCCCGCTCACCAGGACGAGATCCTCCGCTCGCGCGTCGAGGCCACACTCGTCCTCGGCCGGGCAGTGTGCACGCTGAAGTCGCCGCCGCCGGTTTGGGTGCAGATGAGCACCGCCCACATTTACGGCGATCCACCGAGCATCGTATGCGACGAGCGTTCTCCGTTCGGCGTCGGCTTCGCTCCGTTCGTCGGTCGGGCATGGGAGGACGCATTTGCCGCCGCCGTGCTTCCCGCACAGCGCCAGGTGATCCTGCGCACAAGCTTCGTCATCGGTCGCGATCGCGGAGCCGGAAACGGCGCGCTCGGTCGGCTGCGCACGGTCACTCGTCTCGGGCTTGGCGGACGCGTCGGCACGGGGGTTCAGGGCATGAGCTGGATACATGAAGCCGACATGAACCGAATCGTCGAGCGCGCGATCGGCGAAGACGGCATGCGAGGCGCTTACGTTGCATCTTCGCCGAACCCGGTCTCGCAGGTGGAGTTCATGCGGGCGCTTCGTCGTGCGATGCGGATTCCAATCGGATTGCCGGCGACGGAGTGGATGGTTCGGGTGGGGGCTCGGATACTGCTGCGCACGGACCCCGAGCTGGCGCTCTATGGGCGCTATGTCGTGCCGACGAGATTGTGCAGCGAGGGTTTTGAGTTTCAGTATCCGAACCTCGACGCGGCGCTGCCGGAGGTGCTCCGGTCGAGCGCCACGCGATAGCCGTCCGCCGGGTATCCAAGAGCGGGCGCGCTTGACGCACGGGCCGCCGCGGCTTGCGATATGCGCATGCATACCAGCCCGCTACGCGAACTGCCGTCGGTCGATTCGTTGCTCCGCCAACCCGCCGTGGCCAGCCTGCTGCAGGAATTTCCGCGCGGCGAGGTGCTGGCCAGCATCCGCGCCGTGATTCACGAGCGCCGCGCCGCGCTCCGCGATGGTGCGGGTGCGATCCACTCGCCTGAATCGTGGCCGCTGCTCATTCGCGAAAAACTGCAATCGCGATCGCGGCCCAACCTGCGACGAGTGATCAACGCGACCGGCATCGTGCTGCACACCGGCCTGGGCCGCGCGCCGCTGGCCGAAGAGGCGATCGAGGCGATTACCAATGTCGCCGCCGGGTACTCGAATCTCGAACTGGACCTGACAAGCGGCGAGCGTGGCGATCGGCACGCGAATGTCGTCGAACTGTTGCGCGAGTTGACCGGAGCCGAAGACGCCGTGGTGGTGAACAACAACGCCGCCGCGACGTTTCTGGCGCTCAATTCGCTCGCCCGCGATCGCGGCGTGATCGTCTCGCGCGGGCAACTGGTCGAGATCGGCGGGTCGTATCGCATGCCCGACATCATGTCGTCCGCGGCGTGCCGCATGATCGAAGTCGGCACGACCAATCGTACGCACCTGCGCGACTATGAGCAGGCGATCACGCCCGATGTTCGAATCCTGCTTCGCGTACACACGAGCAACTATCGCATCAGCGGCTTTGTTACGTCGCCGGATTTGGCGGAGCTCGTCACGCTCGCGCGAAAGGCGAGCAGCGGCGAAAGCGAGTCCGCGCGCGACGGCGACGCGCCGCAACTGGTCGTCGTCGATGATCTCGGCAGCGGGCTGATCGACCGCTTGCCGATCATGGTGCATACCGACGACGGCGAGCGCGAGTTGACCGTCGGCTGGGACGAGCCGACCGTGCGCGAGAGCGTGGAGGCGGGCTGCGATGTCACGCTGTTTTCCGGCGACAAACTGCTCGGGGGGCCGCAGGCGGGAATCATCCTCGGGCGGGCCGAGTTGATCCGTGCGATTCGCAAGAACCCGCTCATGCGAACGTATCGACCCGACAAGCTTACGCTGGCCGGCCTCGAAGCAACGCTGCGGCTGTATCGCGATCCGGCGGCGCTTGGGCGGACACTGCCGATTTATCAGATGCTGTCGCAGTCGCTCAAGGCGCTCGATGCCCGCGCACGGCGAATCGCGGACGAGGTGCGTTCGCAATGCGGCGGGGCGATAGTCGAGGTGCGCCGCGATCGCACATTCGCCGGCGGCGGGTCGCTGCCCGCGATTGAGTTCGACACATGCGTCGTCAGTGTGCGCCCGCCGAACATCGCGGCGGCAGACCTTGCGGCGGCGCTGCGCGATCGCGATTTGCCGATCATCTGTCGGATTCACGACGATGCGATCGTGCTCGACTCTCGCACGATCCGCGACGAAGAGATCGACGCGACGGCCAGCGCGGTAAGCGAGTCGATCCGCGAGCGGAGTTGACGACGTCGAAATTGGGGGTGTTTCAACGCCGGGTACCTACCCGACACCTATCGCCGACGGGTGCGTTTGCCGGGCCGGTCTCTTTTCTCGCGGCGGCGATTTTGCGCCCGATCGCGTCGCGGAGATTCGCTGCTCGCCGTTTCGCGGGAAGCGGCGCGGCGACCGAAGGTGCGCAGGTTTTCGGGCACCGCGATGATCTCCATCCGCGGCTCGTCAATCGCGACGATCTTCACTTTCACCGGCATGCCGAGCGTGACGATCCGGCCGCTCCGTTCGGCGAACAGCCGCGCGGTCTCGCGGTCGTACAGCCAATCCTCGTTGCCGAGGTCGCTCGCCGGAATGAACGCGTCGGCGATGTACTGCGACAGTTGAACATACACGCCGCGCGTGTTGATACCGCTGACGACCGCCTCCAGCGTTCGACCGATGCGGCTGCGGAAAAAGCCCATGAGCAGCAGTTGCCGCACTTCGCGCTCGGCATCCTGCGCGGTGCGTTCAGCCATGCTGGCAGCGGCGCAAAGTGACGCGAGATCGTCGACGCCGTCGACCACGAGCGGCGGGCGCGGTGACGGGGACAAGTCGACTTTGGATTGGAGATTTTGGATTTTGGATTGCTTGCGGCCGCGAGCGGAACGCTCGCCCCGCGCATCCGGCGCTTCCGCGTGATCGTCACCCCGTGAGTCGCCGGACGGGTCGCCCTTTTCCAATCCAAAATCGCTTTTCAACACGGCGTCCAGCGCCCGATGCACGAGCAAATCCGGATATCGCCGAATCGGCGACGTGAAATGCGCATAGTGCTCGCTGGCCAGCGCAAAGTGCCCAAGATGATCCGGTCCGTAATACGCCTGCGGCATGCAGCGCAGCAGCAGATAGCTAACCACGCGTTCGCTCGGCTGCCCCTGCACCTGCTTCAAGACACGCCCGATCTCGGCCCGCGTCAGTTCGCTCTCGACCGAGATATTCATGCTGCGCAGAATCGGCAGCACTTTCCGCACGCTGTCGCGATCGGGCACCGGGTGAATGCGGCGGGCGTGCGAAAGGCCGCGGTTGAACAGATGCTCCGACACCGCCTCGTTCGCCTCGACCATGAACATCTCAATGATCGTGTGCGAAAAACTATTCTCCGCCGGCTCGCAATCCGAGACGCGGCCCGAATCGTCGATCTTTAGATGCACCTCGGGCAGCGTGAGCGAGATCATGCCCGCGCCGAGCCGCCGCGCTCGAATCCGCCGCGCCAGCGTCTCGCAATCGCGGAGCGCGCCGAGCAGCGGCCCCGGCATTGTCGCCGTCACCGCTTCGATCGCAGCACTGGCCTCGACATACGTCAGCCTCGCGGTCGAGCGAATGATCGAATTGGCAAATCGCGTGCGCCGCCGCTCGCCGCTCGCGTCATATTGAATGAACACCGACTTGGTCAGTCGCGCGACGCCGGGTTGCAGACTGCACACGCCGTTGGATAGCACCTCGGGCAGCATCGGCAGCACCTGGCCGGGGAAATAGACGCTTGTGCCGCGGGCCCGCGCCTCGACGTCGATCGCCTCGCCCGACGGCACGAAATTCGCCACATCGGCGATGTGCACCCCCAACTCGAAACCGTCGCCATCGAGCGGCGTGATCGAAATCGCATCGTCAAAGTCGCGCGCATCGGGCGGGTCGATCGTAAACGTCAACACCTGTCGCAAATCGAGCCGATCGCCGACCGATGCTTCGATTCGCCGCTCGGCGGCGGCCCGTGCCGCTTCATCGACATCGCTCGAAAATGCCCCGCGAAGATCAAACTTGTGAATCACACCCGCGATGCACGCGGCCGCCGTGTCGGCCGGGCCGAGCGTCTCGCGGACGCGCCCGCGCACGCTGCTGCGATGAAACTCGCGCACCAGCGGCTCGACCACGACCAGGTCACCTTCGTGCGCATCGCCCAGTTCACCCTCGCCGATCATGACGCGCGGCAGCGGCGTTTCGCTGCGCGGCTGCACGAACCAATTGCTTCCGTCGCTTTCCAGTCGGCCGATCCAGCGCAGCGGGGCGCGTTCGACGATCTTCACCACCTCAGCGGCGGCGGGCATACCGCGCCGCGCGGACTTCATCAGCCGCGCTTTCACCGTGTCGCCGCTGAGCGCGTCGAGCGCATGTCGCGGCGGCACGAACAGGTCGGGACGATTGGGGATTTGCAGGAAGCCAAAGCCGCCGCGCGTTGGGCGATAAACGCCGACCACAAAGTCGCCGAGCGCCGGCATCGTGAGCGCCCGCCCGCGGCCAAGCACGAGCTGGCCGCTTTCGAGCAATTCGCGGACGCTGTCGCGAAAGTCGGCGTAGTCTTCGTCGGCGATTTCGAGCTCGCGTGCCAGCGGTCGCGGCTTTAGTGGTCGGTCGGGGTGAGCGACGATATACTGCAAAATCGCGGAGCGGAATCGCGACGGCGGATTCGAACTCGGTTTGGGCATGTGAATCGTCGGCTCGCGCCAGCTTCGCCAAGGGCGGTTCGTTACGGTCGCGTCCGGCGACCATTCATATCTTCAAAGATGATAAGCGTCGCGCAGCGCGATCGCTATGCGACGCTCACGCTTAGGAAGCCGACAATGTCCACCAACCACAACGACGTGCCGCGGACCGACGTGCAATTCTCGATCTTTTTGATCAACAAACCGGGGGTGTTGGCGCAGGTGCTTCAGCACCTGGCCGAACGCAAGATCAACGTGACGGCGCTCAGCATCATGGAATCGACCGAGCACGGCGTGCTGCGCGTCGTGGTCGAGGACGCCGAGAAGGCTCGCAAGGCGGTGCGCGAGTTGGATATGCATGTCACCGAGCAGCAGGTGTTGACAGCGACATTGCCGAACCGGCCCGGCGCGATGTCCGACGTCGTGGCGCGGCTCGCGGGCGAGCATATCAATGTTCACTACGCTTACTGCACCACCGGCGGCGCGGGAAACAAGACGCTCGGGATCCTGAAGGTGAGCGACCATGCCAAGGCGGTGAAGGTGCTGACCGAGCGCAAGCCGCAGCGGCGATTGGATAGTTCGCCGATCAAGCGGGGCGTCGTGCGGCGGAAATAATGGACTGTCCACCCGGCGGTCGCGGCACTGCATGTGGCTCGTCTGGCTGATACACTGTTCGCCAATGGACGGCGATGCGAATCGTGTGCGACCTTGGCCACCCACGCGCTTTCTCGACCATGAAAGCACAGTGTTGGGCACAAACATGGCACCGGCGATCGTGTTCACCGACGCAGGTCGCGCCTACATTAAGCCGCTGGCCCCCGACGTTAATCCGCACAATTTGGCAGTCGAGTGGGTCTGCACAAGATTGGCGAAGTGGTTTAGCTTACCGGTGTTGGATCACAGCGTTCTTGCGTTGCCCGCATCCGTCGCGCTCAAGCGTCCGAGTGGCGTCTTTTCGATCGCCGGGCCGGCGTTCTGTACGCGCGCCGTCGACGCCATGCACTGGAACGGTAGCGCGCAAACACTTAGCACGATAGCCAATCCAGACGACATCGCGCGACTCGTCATCTTTGACACTTGGATTCGCAATGAGGATCGCTATCCAGCAATCGATCAGTCGGGAAGGGCGCAATCACATCGAAGGCCGAATCTCGGCAACGTGTTGCTCGTTCGCGATCCGACACGCGCGAGACAACTGCAACTCGTAGCGATGGACTTCGGCCATGCGATTGTCGCTGGGCGCGAACTGCCAAATCGATCACTCGGCATCGACGCCGAAAGATGCGAGCTTCTCTATGGCCTGTTTCCGGAGTTTCGACGCTACGTGACAGCACATCTTGTGGAGGATGCCGTCGCGCACCTCAAGCAGTTGAGCGAAGCGATCGTCAATGACGCGGCACGATTTCCACCCGAATGGAACGTGTCCGAGGCCGCGCGAACCGCGATGTGCGAGCACCTGTATAGACGCGCGCTGTACTTGGTCGATACCATCAGCGCCCGGCTTCAGCCGCTGTGCTATCCGCAAGGCACGCTGCCGGGTTGCTGACGAAGGAGTCGTCGAGCGTGGAGCCTCGCAACGGACACTACAGCCTGATTCAATACTGCCCCGATCGTGGTCGCGCCGAAGCGGTCAACGTCGGACTGGTGCTATTTGTACCTGCGGAAAAGCGACTCGAAGTGCGCATGGCGACCACGTCGAAGCGCGTGCAGCAGGTATTTGGGAAGGGAGCCGTTGATGCGTGGTGGTTGAGGACTGTGCGTGAGTCATTCGAGCGCGGCTTGCTTACCGAGCATCGCGCAGCACGCTTCGCGTCTGTCGACGATCTGGATCGCTACTTCGCGACCCTTGGAAATGACATCATCGCGACGCCCGCGCGTCTCACGCAGGTAGACGACACCGACGCAAGCGTAAGCCGTTTGTATGCGCGATTCGTCGAAGCCAACACTAGTGGTAGTGAGGAAGCTTCGTTTCCAAGCGTCGTGATGCCGCTCGATGAGGCGTTTCGTCGCTTGCGTGACCGGCTTGTACCGGTTCAGTTTGCGCAACGATTCAACATTACAGGTTATCCGCACGACGTCCAGGCGGACTATATGTATCGAAATGGCGACGCAAACCTGGTTCGGCTCCAGCGCATCGGTGACAGCCCCGCGCGCGCGTGTGATCAGGCTATGAGACTTGGCAGCGAAAGTGTGCTCGTAAAGAAGCACTTGCGCATCGAACACCGCGCTTCTCGGCTCATTATTGTGGCAGCGCCTCTTACGACGGGCACCAACGCGAGCGATACCGAATCCATGCTGTCGAGACTTTACGCTGACTTTCCTGACGCCGAGTGGGTGTCCTCAGTGTCGATCCCAGAGTTCGCGAAACGTGTCGAAGCGCACGCCAACTAACAAGACAGCGACCCAGTTCACGCGACAGTTCAATACGTTCGTTGCAAAGGACTCTCGATAATGCCCGAAGGCGATGCGCCCAGTCAGTCGCGCGTGCCGGACCCAGCAGTTCATTCCGAACGCTCCCACGCGCGGCTGTTCGCCGCTGTCATCCTCGTCGGCTGCGTCAGCGTCCTCGGCATCGCCGCCAAGCTCACGCCGAATCCCAAGGGCCTCGGCACGCACACGCAGCTCGGCATGAAACCCTGCGGCATGCTGGTTGTCACCGGGCTGCCTTGTCCAACGTGTGGAATGACGACCGCGTTTTCGTACACCGTCCGCGGCAATCTCTATCGCGCGTTCCTCGCCCAGCCCGGCGGACTCGCCCTCGCGCTCATCTCGATTTACGCATCGCTGCTGTGCATGCAAACGCTTTTCACCGGGCGCCCGCCGATTTGGCTTTTTTTCTGGCTCACGCCGTTTCGACTATCGGCGATCCTCCTGCTCATCCTCGTCGGCGGTTGGGCATTCTGTCTGATCCGCGGCCTGGCGACCGGGACATTGCCGGCGCGTTCAGTGACGATTCAGCCGTAGCGGATCGCCGACGCGATCGCGACCGCCAAACACCGTAGCGATCGGCCCTCCGTGGCCGACGGCGGAAACATCGCCAGCGTCGGGAACCGAGGCCCAATCGCTACGTCGCCGATTGCCACCCCGCGACACGCGGTCAATACTGTTGCAAGTTCAAAGTCAATTGCGTCGTACCTGCAAACCGGCGATGGCCGCACCGCACAAATCGAGGTGATTCATGCCCGACAGCCGCCCCGCGACGTCTCATCCGATGCCGCGAGTGATTGCTACGACCGTGTTGCTCACCATCCTCTCAGGCTGCGCATCCCCAGCGCGAAACGCAGTCCCGCGGGAACTGGTCGATCAAGCCACGATCGTCGGCATGCCGGGGGTTCGCGATTTCGGCGATCGCCCCAGCGCCGTGCTGCAGCGCAGCGCCGTCGAGTCGATCAGGCAAGTACGAGTCGCTAACGGCAACGCGGGTTTCGTCGATCCGGACGGCTACGTAAATGTGCTTTCGCTCTCGGGCGGCGGTGCCAACGGGGCGTTCGGAGCCGGGTTGCTCTGCGGCTGGACCGAGGCCGGCACACGGCCCAAATTCATGCTCGTCACCGGAATCAGCACCGGCGCGCTGCTCTCGACGTTCGCGTTTCTGGGCAGCGACTACGACGCCA
>JBJXFK010000301.1:0-4860 GCA_046155505.1 Phycisphaerae bacterium | reverse complement strand
GTGCATCGAGCTGATGCGCGGCTTCATTGCGGAGAAGCCGGAATTGTGGAATGAGGACATTGGGGTGTAGTGGGCAGTGTCTAGTGTTTAGTGCCTAGTCGTGACTAGTTGGCATTTTCTCGATTGGCGGCGGTGTGCGGTGGCGGTGTTTGTGGGTTGCTTTTGGAACCTTCTCGTCGCGCTCGTCGCGATTGCACTGTTCGTTGCTTACTCGCGAAGTCCTGACGGCGCAGCGCGGTCACGTCAGATTCTGTACGTGAGCATCGCGATAATGATCTGTGGCGCAGGACTCAGCGGCTTGCTGGGAGCTGAAGCGCATCGATACCTCCGGCCTCGCGACGATTGGTATGACATCGTCGGCTTCGGATCGTTTTTCGTCGGGTGCGCGTCGTCTCCGGTCTTCGGCCTGCTGGTGCTTGGGGCGTACTTGTCGGCTGAGCGAAGTCGTGCGATACGCTTCGGCGACGGATTCTGCACGTGCGGCTACGACCTCACCGGCAACCAGTCCGGTCGCTGCCCGGAATGCGGGACCGCGATCAAGCCGCGAATTGACGGCGATTCAAAGTAGCGAGCTCGGACTAAACCGCGCGAATGCAGACACCGTACGGCCAAAGTCGCCAATTCTTGGAGCTCCATTTCTTCTCTGTGTCTCTGCGCCTCTGTGTTTCATCCCGCATTCTCCGCATTCCCCGCATTTCCCCGCACCCCCGTCCCCATGTTTCGTACCCAATCCAGACGATAGAATCACGAGAGTGAGGGTCGCCATGCTGTATCAACTTCCCATCCCCCAAAAATACTCCAAGATGTCGCCCGATGAACTCCGCGCCGGCATCCTCGACTTCAAACGCCGCCTCGGCTCGCGGCTCGTCATTCTTGGCCATCACTATCAGCAGGACGACGTCATCGAATACGCCGACTTCACCGGCGACTCGCTCAAGCTCAGCCAACTCGCCGCCGACCAGAAGCAGGCCGAGTTCATCGTCTTCTGCGGCGTGCATTTCATGGCCGAATCGGCCGACATCCTCACCGGCGGCACAAAAGCCGTCATTCTGCCCGATCTCTCCGCCGGTTGCAGCATGGCCGACATGGCCCACATCGACCAGGTCGAGACCGCCTGGCCCGTGCTCGAAGAATACGCCGGCATGCCGATCACGCCCGTGACCTATGTGAACTCGTCGGCGGCGGTCAAGGGCTTCGTCGGTCGCAAGGGCGGCGCGTGCTGCACCAGTTCGAATGCGAAGATGGTGCTCGAATGGGCCTTGCACGGCGCGACGCCCGACGGCGACCCGAACGCCGGTCACAAAGTGCTCTTCGCCCCCGATCAGCACCTCGGCCGCAACACGGCATATGCCCTCGGCTGGCCGCTCGACAGCATGGCGGTCTATGACCCAAAACTCCCCGACGGCGGCCTGACGCCGGAGCAAATTCGCGCCGCGCGCGTGCTGCTCTGGAAGGGGCACTGCTCGGTGCATCAGCTTTTCAACACGAAACAGGTGGACGCGATCCGCGCCATGCCCGAGCCGTGGACGGTGCTGGTACATCCGGAGTGCTCGTGGGAGGTTTGCCAGAGAGCCGGCATGGTCGGCAGCACCGAATACATCATCAAGACCGTGCGCGACGCGCCGGCGGGTTCGCACTGGGCGGTCGGCACCGAAGTGCATCTCGTGCATCGCCTGGTCAAGCAGTTCGCCGACAAGCATGTGCGTTCAGTCGCGAACATCCAGTGTTTGTGTACGACGATGTACCGCATCGACCAGAAGCACTTGTACTGGACGCTCGAAAATCTCGTGGAAGGGCGCGTCGTAAATCAAATTCGCGTGGACGAAGAGACGGCACACTACTCGCGCGTCGCGCTGGATCGCATGCTCGCGCTGAAGCCGTCGCAGCCGGTCTCGGCAAAGTAGCGCCCGGGCCTCTGTGACTCTGTGGTCGATTTCTCCTGCAATTCGACGCAAAGCTAACGCTGATGGGCCTCCCTGCCCGCCGCAGGCTCGCGCCGCGCGCGAAAGACCGAGCTTCATAAGGGAGGGCATCTCTCGTTCGAGCGGAAACCCCTTGCTTATGCGCGGGGCTCGGCTTCGGCCCGCTTCGCGGGCAAGACTCAGCTCCAGAAGTGTGGGTAGCAGCAAGCTCGCAGAGCAGCGGCACCCGCACGGTTATCGCAGTTAGGCAGCGCCACCCGACCATTCAGAAGACTCGCGCTGTGGGACCGACCTCTGGTCGGTCATTCTTCTGGCCGAGTGTGAACTGAAGAAAGGCCGGTCGGAGAACGGCCGCCCAGCGCGATGTGCGTGAAAATCCAAAATGCGTATGCCCTGAGTAAACGAGTAACCGAGCGCCCGCGCCGGTGCCACGTTGGTACATCCGTGGCTTGCGCTTATGATCTGCGAGCGGAGCTTCAGCTTTGGTTCTTATGTTCCGCCGGTCGCACGCTCGCGGCGCGGCACGCTCCGCACGCACAAGGATGTCTCACCGATGCGCATTGCGCTCATCAACCCCATATCTCGTCGCAGCCAAGGCTATCACACCGTCGGCACCATGATTCCGCAGCTTGGCTTGCAAGTGCTCGCCGAACTGGTGCCCGCGGGGCATAAGGTCGACATCATCGACGAAGTCTTCGGCTCACACGACACCGAAGAGCTGATCGCCAAAGGCCGCTATGACTTGGTCGGCATTACCGGCTATAGCAGCGGCGCGACCCGAGCATACGAAATCGCCGCCACATGTCGGCGACTTGGCGTGCGCAGCATCATGGGCGGACCGCATGCGTCGGCCTGCCCGGACGAGGCGGGCCGCAATGTTGACTCGGTGGCCATCGGCGAATGCGACGAAATCTGGCCCGAGGTCATTCGCGAAGTCGCCGAGACGGGGAATTTGCAGCCGCGCTATCGCGGCAAACTGAGCGATCTCGAAGCGGGCGGTTGGGGTCGGGCCAATCAGACGATGAACCCGATCAACGGCAAGTATGACGTGTCGGCGATACAGACCTCGCGCGGCTGCCCGGTCGGTTGTGAATACTGCTCGGTCACCGAATTCAACGGCGCGCCGATTCGTCGCCGCCGCATCCCCGACATCGTCAAGGAATGGAACGAACTGCCCAAGGGCTTCGCGTTCGTTGTAGATGACAATTTCTTCGGCGTTGGCCCGAAGCACGCGGAATGGGCCAAGGATCTGCTCCGCGCGCTCATCCGCCACGGCAAACGCCGGCTCTGGTTCAGCCAGACGACGATCAACATGGGCGAAGATGCCGAGGGGTTGCAACTCGCGTATCGCGCCGGCTGTCGCGGTATGCTCGTCGGCTTCGAGACGTTTAACGCCGAGACGCTGAAGGACTATCACAAGGGCATCAACCGCAACAATCTGAAACGCTATCAGGAATTGGTCGACGGCTTTCACAAGGCCGGCGTGGCAGTGTTCGGCGGCTTCATCATCGGCGCCGATCAGGATACGCCCGAGACGGTTTCTGAGACGGCGCTGCAAGCTGTGAAGCTTGGGCTCGACATCATTCAGATCACGAATCTCACGCCGCTGCCGGGCACGAAGATGTATGACCGATACAAGTCGACGGGCCGCTTGCTGGCGGAGAATTATCCCGAGGATTGGGAACGCTACACGTTCACCGAGACGGTCTACAAGCCGGCGAACATGACGCCGCGCGAGCTGGATGAGGCGATTTACGAATTGCGGCACATGGCGGCCCGCGAAAACTGGGTGATCAAGCGCGCGATTCGCACGCTGATTCGCACGCGCTCGATCACGACCGCACTATTCGTGCTCGGCATGAATCAGGGTTGGAAGCGCATGGCCAAGGTGCAGGCACCGAGCGACGCGCAGCGCTTCGGCTTTCAGCCGGCACCGTCGTCACGCGTCGAGAAGATTCGCGACGCATTCCGCATGCACCTGAAAGTCGGCGTCAGCCTCACTTGAAGGTCGAAGGATGAAGGCCGAAGGCTCGCGCCCGCCGTAAGGGGGCGCCAGCTTGCGCGGCGGCATTCGACGTTTGGCCTTCGGCATTTTGACATTCGGCCCTTGGCATTCAGCGTTATACTTCCCCGCTGCCAAATTCGCGGGTGGCCGCGGAGGGAGTGCCATGAATCTGCCCAAGCTCAGCGACCCCGGTCGATACCGGTCGCTTTACGTGTTTGACTTCGGCGACTGGACCGCGGTCGGCTATACCGCGCCCGAAGTGGCGATCCTGCTCGAAGACCCGCGCTATCAGGCCGGCAAGGTCTACAAAATTCACAACGCGACGCCCGACGGCAAGCTCGAATTGCGCGGCGTTTCGACCGAGCGGTTCCAGCTTGAGTCGGCGATGCTCTTTTGGCGCGACAATCTGGGCGACGCCCGCGAGGATTTTGACGCGCTCTGTGCGGCGGTCGATCGCCTCGCGCCCCCGGGGCGTGGGTTTGTGCATTTCACCGAGAGCCTCGCCGCCGGGCAAGCCGGGCGGTTCGTCACGGCGCTCGTCTATCCGTCGGAATATGACGACGAGTTCGCCCGCTGGCTGCTCGATGTCGATTTTCAGGGCGGCGAGCAGGTCGAAGGCGGCATCAGCATGGCGACGACCTACTATCAGCTCGATCGGCATGTGATCGATCGCCGCCAGTTTTGGAGCGCGGCCACAATCGCGGCCCGCACCGCGGACGAGGTATTTGCCAGCGTGCGGCAGGCGGTGCAGCGCTGATGATCGCGCGTGTGCGGCGAGTGTTGTCGAGCATCGTGTTCGATGTGGCGTCTCTGCTCGGGCGCGTGCGGCGGCGGCGAATCGGCGCGGGCGATGTCGCGCGATTGAGCTATCGCGAGCAGACGCGGCGAATGGGCTTGCGCGTGGATGAGCGGTTGCGCGATTTGCTGCGCGGA
>JBJXFK010000294.1:0-5492 GCA_046155505.1 Phycisphaerae bacterium | reverse complement strand
CGGCGACTCATGTAATCATAGCGAGAACCTATCCCACAACCGCGAAAAACGGGTTTCAAACCCGTCCCACACGCGGTTGTGGGATCGGTTCTCAGCCGGACGCGCTTCGAGCCGGATTGCGGGACGAGCGGCGCGACTGGCGTGAGCCGCGCGCAGGCACGCGCTCGGGGGATCGGATTGGTCGGAAATACGGTCGCGGGCGAGGACGCCCGCGTTACACCAGAACGGGCTGGAAGCCCATAGCACGCGCTCGCTGTGCGAGCGGCGAGTGCGGGTTGGGAAACCCGCACTACGCAGACAGGTTGGAAACCTGTCCCACGAAGGCGGGTTGTGAAACCCGCACAGACAGGTTGCAAACCTGTCCCACAAAGACAGGTTGGAGACCTGTCCCACAAAGACAACTTGGAAACCTGTTCCACAAAGGCGGGTTGGGAAACCTTTCCCACAAAGCAGCGTCGAAGTATCACGGGGCGGTGATTTGCATGCCCACGACGGTTACATCATCCGCCGGATTCAGCGAGCCTTCTTGGCCGTCGAGGGCTTGTTCGAGTGTGCGACAGAAGCCGTCTACATCCTGCTTAGCCCACTCGCACAGCTCGGGGCCGAACTCGGTGGCGAGGCCTTCGCTGTTGCGGCGTTTGATGAACAGTTCTTCGAGGCCGTCGGTGTAAAACAGCACCTTCTCGCCGACTTCGAG
The DNA here is from genome assembly GCA_046155505.1 of Phycisphaerae bacterium. Classification (GTDB taxonomy): domain Bacteria; phylum Planctomycetota; class Phycisphaerae; order UBA1845; family Fen-1342; genus JBJXFK01. Next base: position 4,795 of record JBJXFK010000294.1, on the reverse strand, counting down.
CGTCAACGTCTGCAAGCCGAACTCCGCAGGTAGGCCGCAAATGCCGAGCAGGCCGCCGTCGGGCGTGATTTCGCTGATTTCGCCGCTCGGGCTGACGCGCAGCGGGAACGGGTGTCCGCCGCGAGCGCAGCGCAGCTCGCGCGTCGCGGCGTTGAGAACAGCGTAGGCCGCGGTGACGAATTGCGAGTGCGGCAATTCCTGTTTTTCCAGCTCGGTGTGCAGGCCGGCGATCGCCAGATCGGGTGAAACGATTTCGATCGGCGGACCGTCGCGGTGCGTTTGCAGCGAGCGGCGAACGAACATCGTCAGCAGCGCGGCAGACGCGCCGTGGCCCATTGCGTCGCCGATGAACATACCGACGTGTTGGGCGTCGAGTTTGATGATGTCGAACAGATCGCCGCTGACCCAAGATGCGGGGCGATAGACGTGGGCGAATTTCACGCCGGGGAATTTCGGCGGGCGCTGGGGGAGGAAGTCGCGTTGCAGGCGACCCGCGAGGCGCATTTCGTTGTCGACGTCTTCGAAGTAGCGGGCGAGCTGCTGGCCGACGCGTTCGAGTTGCGAGATTTCTTTTTCCAGGCGGCTGACGATCGGAACGTAGCTGGCCGCGGCGGCGATGACGCCGGCGACTTCCTCGACGCCGGCATCGGCGGGGCAGGCGTGTACGCGCGTGCCGTCGGCGAGCGTGAAGCCGTCGGGCACGCCCCAGATGACGGGCTTGACACCGTCGGCGTGCAGGCGCGTGGCGGCTTCGTCGATGGCGGCGTCGCAGCCTTCGCCGCGAATGATGAGTGCAACGGCGGGTTTGCGTTTGGCGGCGGGCGCGCCGATCGCGCGACGTTGCGACGCGAAGCCGCGGCGATCAAGCAGTGCGGTGATGGCGTCAACCCGCGCGTCGCCGGAGTCGAGGATGTCAATGATCGGCTGCTCGCGCTTGGCCATGCGTCTTCGTCTCGGCTGAATTTGCGCGGGGCCGCGATGTGCGGCCCGTCGCTCAGCCGAGGTTTCGACGACTTATGGGGTTGCCTTGAATACGCTGTCGGGGATGACGAGCGTGTCGCCTTCGACGATGCCGAGGCGTTCGAATGTGCCCGCTTTCACTTCGAGCGCAAACATGGCCGGCTCGAAGGATGAGAAAGAGCGAAGCGTGAGCGGGGGCATGGTGTGGATGGCGACGATCTTGCCGTTGCGGCGGGCGAAGGCGATATCGAGCGGGGCGACGGTGTTGCGCATCCAGAAGCCTCGGACCGACTCGTCGTCGAAGACGAAGAGCATGCCCTGGTCGTCGGCGATTTCGGTCGTGGGGACGAACATCAGCCCCTCGGCTTGCTGGCTCGAATCGAGCGCGAGCCAAACGCGGAACGGGTGCGCAGGCAGCGTGGTGGGCGAGTCGGCGTCATCGTCGGCCGCTTTTTGAACCTGTATGTTGTCGGTTTTGAGCTGCGTGAGCGGAATCTGACGGCGGGCGAGGAGTTCGGAACTAGGTTCGTCGCCCGTCACTGTGGTACTCCCGATGCACCCGCTGGGCAGCAGCGTGATCGCCGCCGCACTGAGCATGATTGCTGCAAATTTTCCGCGCACGACGAACTCCTTGGTGGCCGCCTCGCGAGGGTGCGAGCTGCTGGGGTGGATTGTACCGGCGCGGGGGCGGGTCGGCTGGGGCGGGCTTGTGCGGGAATACGCGCGGTGGTGCGAGATGCCAGATTGGTGTTGTTGCGCGACATTTTGTTGACCATCTGGGACGGATTGCGTGAATTCAGGGGAATTATTGGACGATACCCCGGTCGGACGTCAACGGTGGTAGGCCACCGACGATTGAGTCGTAGGCGTTGGTCGAGTCTGGTGGGGATGACCTTCATGAGCGGGGCATAGGGCGGGCGAAGAGGGGAGAGCCACAGAGGTCACCGAGGGCACAGAGAGAAGGAAAGAAATTGCTGCGGAATTCACGGATTTGCACAGAACTGAATCTGCGGCGAGAGCGCTGCGGCGAATTTTGTTCGCACCGGCCGGAGGTCGATGCTCCTCGGCGCGGTCCTCTGTAGACTTGACGCCCCGCTTGACACGATTGAATTTGTGTGTTATTTTTCAATTGTGAGCAAGCGAGTGAAGCAACGCGGGTTTCTATTCGATTCGCCGGTGCAATTGCGGGCGATTGTCTCGCCGGTGCGGCAGGAGATCATCGATGTGGTGATTTCGGCCGGGCCGTCGTCGATGGCGGACATCGGGCGCTATCTCGGCCGCCCCGCCGACGGGTTGTATTTTCATGTACGTGCGCTGCGAAAGGTCGGACTGTTGATCGAGCGCGAGCCGCGCCGGGATGGGCGGCACGTTGCCGCGGTGTATGACGTACCCGGTCGCCCGTTTCGAATTCGCATGGCGACCGCGTCGCGCAAGTTGGTTTCGCGCGTGATGAGCGCCGCGATCCGGCTTGGCCTGCGCGACTTGACGCGTGCATTCGCCGATCCCGATGCGACATCGGAGGGGCTCGAACATCCGATCTGGAGCAGTCGGGCCAAAGGCTGGGTGACACCCGTCGAGCATCAACGGATCAACCGCAAACTGCGCGAGATATCGGAGATTTTGGCGAGCGCGCGACCGGGGCCGGGCAGGCGGCTGCGCTCTTTCACGTACGTCTGGGCACCGACGCCGCCGAATCCGCGTGCGGATGTGCCCGACCCCAATGGAGAATCGTGATGGTTCGCAATCGCGTTTCGGCGCTGGCTCTCGCGGTCGTGTGCGTCGTGCAAGCGTTCGCTCAGCCGACCGTCGATGAGGTGCTGAGCCGCGTGCGGGCGGCGATTGGGTATGAGCGCATGGCGGCACAGGCGACCGGCTTGCAATTTAGTGGCAAGGGGCGATTTCTCGGCAATGATGTGACGCTAAGCGGCTCTATCGGCAATCGCGGCGAGTATGTGCGCAAGATGGCCGGACCGATTCCATATGACACGGGTTGGGATGGTCAGGTTGCGTGGCGCAGTGAATTCTCCGGTTGGTCGCGTGTGCTGGCCGCGGGCGAGCGGAACGAGCAGCGGATCGAGGCGGCGGTGATGAGTGGCGCGTGGCTGGCGAAGGATTCGCCGCTGCGGTTTACGTCGGTGTCGCGCGACGAATCGGCGGCGCGAGTGACGCTGGGATTCGAGCTGCGCGACGGATTTGAAACGGGCACCGTCGAGATCGACGAGCGGGCCGCGCTGCCGATTCGCTGGACATACGGCGCGAAAATTCACGAGCGGCAGGCGCTCTCGATCGAGCGATGGCACGACTTCGGCGGAATGAAAATTCCGGCGCGCGTAGGCAGCGCCTCGGCGGGAAGCGATGCGACGGTGACCGACATCGACGCGGTGAGCGCCGCGCCCGTGTTTGTCCGTTCGCCGTTTCAGATTCCGCCGCGCGCGGGTGATGACATCGCGTTCGCGGCGGACAAGCCGGCGGCGCTGGTCGTCGAGCGTGCGCCGACCGGTCACTTGCTGGTGCAGCCGCTAATCGACGGTCGCGAGTTGGGCTGGTTCATTTTCGATACGGGCGCGGGCATTTGCGTGCTGGATCAATCGGTCGCGGACGAACTCGCCCTGCCTGCGCTGGCGACGATCGCGGCGAAGGGCACCGGCGGTGCCAAGCCGTCGCCGATGCATCGGTTGAAGACGATTGAGCTGGGTCCGGTGACGCTGCGCGAGCCGGTGGTGATTGCGATCGATCTGGCGTTTTTGACGGTGCCGCTGGGGCGCAAGATCGCGGGCGTGGTGGGCTATGACTTCATCGCGCGGTGCGTGGCCGAGATGAGCCTTGCCGACGGGACCATCGCGTTGCACGAGCCGGGCAAGTTTGAACTGAAGAGCGGCAAGTGGGAGCCGATCACGATGCTCGGGCGCGTGCCGGCGATAGAGGCCGTGTTCGAGGGGCAGCGGGGGTTGATCACGCTCGATACGGGTTCAAATGTCGGCATGACGTTTAACCATCCGGCGGTGGAGAAGTTCAAACTGCTCGACGGGCGCGAGACGACGGCGTCGCAATCGGGCGGGGTGGGTGGCACGACGCCGATGATGCGCGGCAAGCTGAAATCGATTGAGCTCGCGGGGCGCGAGTTTGAGGACATCGACGCGAGTTTCGCCGCCGAGCCGCGCGGCGTCTTTGGTACGCCGTATGCGGCGGGCGTAATCGGCGGGCCGATGTTGAAGCAGTTTCGGCTGGTACTGGATTATGGCGGGGAGCGGATTGCGCTCGTCGATCAGCCCTGATCCGCCGCCCCGCCGCGCTACGACTCGCAGTTCATGCCGAAGTTCACCAGCAGCCCGGCGAGATCGATCAGATCGACGTCGCCGTCCTGATCCAAATCTCCATCACCGAGGATGCGTCCGGAGGGCGTGCCGTAGTGGTGGAGCGTGTAGCAAAGATCTGTGAGATCGACATCGCCGTCGGCATCATTGTCGCCGACGATCTCGCACGGACGGTTCACCTCGAAGGCACCGATGTCGACATTTGGCGGCGTACCGAAAGGGCCGTCGGCCGAGAACGGATCGTCTGCGATGCGCACGTTGCCGGCGAGATCGATGGGCAGGCGCTCGATCGTGTCGCCGTCGTTGTCGATGTCGGCCAGATCGCGCGGGACGAACGAGCTGTTGCCGTGATCGACGGCGGGGCCGCCGGGGATGGGGCGGAGATCGTCGTCGATGGTCCCCGCGATGCCGTCGGGGCCGATGAGGTCGCGGAACCGCGGGTCGATGTCGAAGTTCTCGCCGGGGAAGCCGCCTTGGACGATGCAGTTGCGGATGTCGTGGCGCTGGAGCCGGTCATCGCG
>JBJXFK010000291.1:0-21253 GCA_046155505.1 Phycisphaerae bacterium | reverse complement strand
GCGGGCGGCTGAGTTGCGGAACGCGATCGACTTGCAGAACGCGGGCGTGGTTTGGTGTGCGACATCGATGGAGCTGGGCAAGCCGGCCGAGGTGTTGGCGTCGTTGCATGAGATCATCGAAGCGGGTCTAGCGCGCGACGCGGCGCTCGCGGCGCTCACTACGACGCCAGCGAGTGTATTTGGCTGCGGCGATTCGCTCGGCACGATCGAGGTCGGCAAGCGGGCGAATCTGGCGATTTTGAACAAGCCGTTGGGCGACAAAGAGGCCAAGGTGCGCTGGACGTTTGTCGATGGTCGCCAATTCGACGGCGAAGAGGGTGCGAAAAAGGGCCGCGACAAAGATAAGAAGGACAAAAAGGACGACACGAAACGCGATGACGCGGCAAGCAAGCCGAGCGAGAGTCAGGCGGCGAGCGCGACAACTCAGGCGACAGACGCCGCTTCGGCACCGAGCGCGAGCGCGCCGGCGACCACATCGGCGTCGGCTCCCGCCTCGACCGCGGCTCCCGACTTTTTCGAACTGGTTCGCAGCCACGAACCCGCGTGGCCGATCGAGACTGAGGCGGATCGGGTGATCGCAACCAAGACCGGCGGTAGCGTCCTGCTGAAGAATGCACATGTCATCACCGTCAGCGGCGACGACCTGCTCAATACCGACGTGCTGGTCGAAAAAGGCAAGATCGCCAAGATCGGCAAGGGTCTGGCTGCTGCGGCGGGCGTCATGTCGATCGACCTGGCCGGCTATGTGCTTGCACCGGGCGTGATCGATGGGCACGCGCATATCGCGCTCGATTCGGTGAACGAGGGTGCGAACAGCATCACGTGCGAGGTGCGTTGCGAAGACGTGATCCGCAGCGATGACGTCAACATCTATCGCGCGCTCGCGGGCGGCGTCACCACCATGCATCTGATGCACGGCTCGGCCAACACCATCGGCGGTGAATGCGTGCTCGTGAAGCTCAAATATGGCGGCACTGCGGACGACCTGGTCATCAAGGACCGCCAGCGCACCGTGAAGTGGGCCACCGGCGAAAACGTCATTCGCGGCGGCAAACAGACGCCGTGGCAATATCGCGAATGCTGCGGCGATCGACCGCGACGCTTTCCGGGCACGCGCATGGGCGTCGAGGGCACGATGCGCCGCGCGCTGCAAGCGGGCAAAAACTATTCCGACGCGCGGGCGGCGCAGGCGAAAGAGCTGGCCGATGGAAAAAGGCCGTTGCCGCTACGCCGCGACGTGCGGCTCGAAGCGCTGGCCGACATCATCGACGGCAAGTTGTGGGTGAATTGTCACTGCTATCGTCTTGACGAGATTCTGCGATTGCTGAACGTGTGCGAAGACTTTGGCGTGCGCGTGGCGAATCTGCACCACTGCCTCGAAGCGTATCGCATCATTCCCGAAATTCTGCGGCACGGCTGCGGTACGGTGACGTTCGCCGATTGGTGGGCGTACAAGGTCGAAGCGTACGACGCGATTCCGCACAACGCGGGCATGCTGATGCGGGCGGGCGTGAACAGCACGATCAAGAGCGATTCGGCCGATCTGATGCGGCACATGCCGCTCGAAGCGGCCAAGTGCATGAAGTACAGCGGCCTGACGCCAAATGAGGCGTTGCAGCTTGTGACGCTGAACGTCGCGCGGCAATTCGGCCTTGACAAACGCATCGGCAGCATCGAAGTCGGCAAAGACGCCGATCTGGCGGTGTGGGAAGGTCACCCGATCGACACGTTTAGCAAGCCGGTGCTGACGCTGGTCGAGGGCGAGGTCTATTTTCGACATCGCGATTTCGACGTGACGCAACCGCGCGGCAAGCCGCGCGTTGCCGTACGTGGCTTCGCGGTGCAGCCGCCGACGACGCCGGAAAATTTGCTGCGAGCGGCGGCGGGCGCGGGTGATTCGAAACGGCAGCTCGTGGCGGATGCGGCGGGCGTGTATGCGATCACGGGCGCGACGGTTCATCCGGTGAGCGGCCCTGCGATCGCGGGCGGCACGGTCGTCATTCGCGGCGGCAAGATCGAAGCGGTCGGTGCGAGTGTGGCGACGCCCAGCGGTGCGACCGTGATCGATGCCAAGGGGCTGCACGTCTATCCCGGCTTGATCAACGCGGCGACGCAGGTCGGCCTGCGCGAGATTGAGCAGGTCGACATTACCGTCGACGTCGAAGAGACTGGCGTGTTCATGGCCGATCTCGCGGCGCTGTCGGCGTTCAATCCGCACAGCCAGATGGTCGCGGTCACGCGGGCCGAGGGCATTACCAGCGCGCTGATCGTCGCGGCGAGCAACGCCGTCGCGGGACATGCGGGGCTGGTGCATTTCGACGGCTGGACGATGCACGAGATGGTCGGTGAGATGAAACTCGGCATGACGGTCTCGCTGCCGTTCAAACGGCCCGACGCGCTATTGGAGCGACCTGAGAAGCCGGATTTTGAGGGTTGGAACGAGCGGCCGCAGCGCAACGATCGGGCGTATCAGCAACTTGCCGAAATTCAGACGTTCTTCGAAAGCGCGAAACGCTACGCAGCGATAAAGGCCGATCCGACGCGGGCGGCGACGTTGGACATTGATCCGCGCTATGAGGCGATGATTCCGTATGTGCGCGGCGAGAAGCCGGTGCTGCTCTCGGCTGATTCGTACAAGCAGATTCTGGAGGCGTTGCAATTCGCGCACGCGCTCGATCTGCAACCGATCATCGTGGGCGGGCAGGATGCGTGGATGCTGGCCGATTTGCTGGCGCAGCTCGACGTGCCGGTGATTTACGAAGGCGTGTTTGCGGGGCCGGATGGCGTGGAGGGCGTGCCGATGGCGAGCGAGGCTTGGGATGCGAACTATCGCGCGCCGGCGACCATGCACGCTGCGGGCGTGCAATATTGTTTCGGCGTGCGCTCGCACTCGCTGGCGAAGCTCGCGCCAATTCATGCGGGCTTTGCGATCGCGCATGGGCTGGATGCGGACGCGGCGGTGCGAGCATTGACGCTGTCGGCGGCAGAGATTCTGGGCGTCAGCGACCAGATCGGCTCGATTGAGTCGGGCAAGCTGGCGAACCTCATTGTCACCACCGATCACCCGTGCCAGGCGACAAACGTCGTGAAGCACATGTTCATCCGCGGCAAGCCGGTCTCGCTGGAAAGCGAGCACACGCGCGACGCCGAAAAATTTGCCAATCGTCCGCACGCGGAATTGCCGCCGGCGCGCCAAGACCTGAAGGGGCCGCCGTCGCAGTCGAAGAAGTAGCGAGTATCGAGTAGCGAGTAGCGAGTGTCGAGTTGAGACGAGCAACCATCCGAACGCGACGCGCAAGCGAGTGAACGCACGCGCAGCGTGCGCTCCCAGCCGAACCCCGAGCGCGAGCGAGCGGGGTAACGTGGGAATGCAGAATGCAGAATGCAGAATGAAGACCCCGGAACGCGAGCCCCCGCGGCAAACGTCAGAACGCGAAGCGCAAGCGAGTGCCCCGAGCAACAGCGAGTCCGCGATTGCCGAGTGCCGCCCCAATCGCGGTTACTACAAACCCCTCCCTCACGGTCGCGGCTCGGTTCGGCGCGTGCTTGTGCGACGCCGATTTCCGTCCCATGATCGCGATTCTGCTGTAAACTCTGGTTGTCATGAGCGAACTCACACCACGACAGATCGTGCAGGCACTTGATCGTTACATCGTCGGACAAGACGCTGCCAAACGCGCCGTCGCCGTAGCCATTCGCAATCGCTGGCGGCGGCTGCAACTGGGCAGTGACCTGCGCGAGGACGTGTCGCCGCACAACATTATGATGATCGGCCCGACCGGCGTCGGCAAAACCGAGATCGCCCGCCGCATTGCGCAGCTCATCAACGCCCCGTTCGTCAAGGTCGAGGCGACCAAGTTCACCGAGGTCGGCTATGCGGGGCGCGACGTGGACAGCATCATCCGCGATCTGATGCAGCGTTCGATTTCGATCGAACGCCAGACCGCGGCCGAATCGGTGCGCGAGAAGGCCCGCCTGTCCGCCGAGGATCGCCTGCTCGACCAGTTGCTGCCGGGCGGCGGCTTTGACGACGACAGCGAGGCCGTTGATCGCCGTCAGCGCGCAAAGGAAAAACTGCGCGACCAGTTGCGGACCGGCATGCTCGCCGACCGCATGATCGAAGTGACCAGCGAAGATCACGCCGGCTCGTCGCACATGATGAGCGTCATGGGCGTGGGCCAGATGGGTCCGGAGTTTGAGCGCATGTTTGAAAAGCTGATGCCGCCGCGATCGCGCAAGACGCGACTGCCCGTGCCCGAGGCGCTCGAGGTGCTGCTGCAACAGGAGATCGACCAACTGATCGATCACGAGGCGATTCAGGCGGCGGCGGTGCGGCGCTGCGAGCAAACGGGAATCGTCTTTCTCGACGAAATCGACAAAATCTGCGCAGCGTCCAACGAATTCAGCGGACCTGACGTTTCGCGCAGCGGCGTGCAACGCGATCTGCTGCCGCTGGTCGAAGGGACGGCGGTGAGCACGCGGTATGGTCTGGTGCATACCGATCACATTTTGTTTATCGCAGCGGGGGCTTTTGCCCAGACGCACCCGGCCGACCTGATGCCCGAGTTGCAGGGGCGCTTCCCGCTGCGGGTCGAGTTGGAACAGTTGAGTGCCGAGGACTACCACCGCATTTTGACCGAGCCGCACAATGCATTGATCAAGCAGCAGATCGCGCTGATGGCGACCGAAGGCGTGAAGCTGACGTTCACCGACGGTGCGATGTCCGAGATGGCCGAGATGGCGCACAAGGTGAACGAAACACTGGAGAACATCGGCGCACGGCGGCTGTACACGATTGTCGAAAAGGTGATGGAAGATATCGCGTTTCACGCGTCGGACGCGGCGAACAAAGACGTGGTGGTCGATGTGGACTATGTGCGGATTCGGCTGGCGGATGTGATCAGTGACAAGGAGCGGCGGCGGTATGAGTTGTAGGGCGCGACGTGCGCAGAAAACGCTACCTGTCTGACGCTGCGTGTATTACAATCAGTCGGATGTGTGATACGGAGCTTGCACATGCGAAGCGTACGGCTCGATGAAGAACTGGAAGAGCGCCTGGAGCAGGCCGCTGAAGCGAGCGGCCAAGCCGTTTCGGACATTATTCGCGACGGCGTCCGCAAACGCTGTGATGAGATTCTCGCGAAGACAAACCGTGAGCGGCTTGCCGACTTTATTGGGGCGATGAAATCGGGCGGACGGCGTAACTGGAAGTGGTCGGCGCGGGATTCCAGCGCTGCGTTCGGCGAAATCGTGCGCAAGAAACATGGAAAACGCAAGTGACGATCATCGATGCGGGCCCGATCACTGCGCTTCTGGATGCGCGCGATCGTGATCACGCCAGGTGCGTTGCGCTTGTGGATGCCGTCCGAATGCCTTGGATCACGACGGTTCCGGTATTGACCGAGGCGATGCACCTCATCGGCCACGACTTCGGTTGGCGCGGACAGCGCCGAATCTGGGCGATGACGGATGACGGCAGCCTCGAGATTCGCTCCAGCAGTGCCGCGGAATTGCGGCGTTGCCGCGCGCTGATGGAGAAGTACCGCGACACGCCGATGGACATTGCAGATGCGTCCCTCGTGGTACTGGCGGAAACGACCGGCGTACATCGTATCTTCACGCTTGACCGGCACTTTCAAGCGTATCGGATCGACGGAAAACGCCGCTTTGCGATCGTTCCGAAAACGGTGACATGAGCGCTTCGGTGGCGTGGGTGTTTGGCAGAGCGGGTTGTCGAAGGCGTTGTTGGCCCTCGACAACCCGCTCTAGCGCTGATCCGCGATCAGCCGCGTCAATCAGTACGAATACACCTTCCAGTCATTCTCATAAGCCAGCGCTTCCTTGCCGTAAATCACCAACGCCCGACGATCCTTGGCCATGTCTTCCAGTCCCAGGAACGACGGCTCGAACAGCTTGCCTTTGAAGCCGCCGCTCTTGAGCAGCATGAAGTCGCCGTGCGCCTGCTCGACGATCTCGGGCTGCGACGCGTTTTCGCCGCCGAGGTTGAAGACCACCAGCCTCTGGCGACCTTCGAGCGCAGCGCCCTTCACCAGATCGGGGCGCTCAAGGCGGTAGCTGCCCAGCGCCAGAATGTCGCTGATCGCTTCAAGGAACGCATCGCCGTAAGCCTGCTTGGCCCGCAAAAGGTGCGCGGCCGCATCGCGACGGATGACACGGATCTCCTCAAACGACAACGGAAAGAGCCGCGTCGGGCCGAGGAACGACGGCTCGGCATGCGCGAGATACTTCTCGACGTACTCGTCCGGCACGAGCTGCGCGCCCAGTGCGTCGAGCATCTCGATCAACCGATCGAGTGCGAATCGGTTGGGACTGTTGTTCAGGGCCAGCGCGATTGCGATCGGGTCGTTCCACTGCGCGAGATTCTGCAAGGCGAGATTCGGCGCGTCGAAGAAGTCCTTGTCATATTCGATCAGCGAACGCACCGACACAGTGAATTGCTGCACGTAGTCGGCCGCGATCGCCGCGTCGCGATTGGGCGAGTCGGCGATGATCTTTTGATTCATCAGAAAGCGCGTCATCGCTGCGTTGAAAACTTCGCGCGGCACGCTGCCGGGGAATTTGTTCGGATTGACGAACACCGAATAGTCCTTGATGCGGTCGGACTGCAACGTCTCGAACATCAGGCCGACGCGCAGCTTGGACAAGCGCGTCAGCGGATGCTCGCTGCTCGACAGCATCGGAATCTCAACCTTGCTGATGCCTTCTTTGCTCATCGGCAGGCTGAAATAGCCCAGATGGCGGCCCTCGATCAGATCGAGCTCTTCACGCTCGCTGGTCGGGAAGCGGGCGCGAATGACCAGGTGCGTCATCGATTTGGCCTGATCCGTGCGCTCGCCCTTGGCCTGGCCGGTGATGGCCGACTCGCTCTCGGCGCTGCTGCTGCTCTTGGTCATGAAGCTCGAAATCGGCGTGACTTTGTTGGGCTTGAGCAGCGTGGTGAAGCTGGTCAGATCGTTGGCCGAGCCGAGCTGCGTCGAGCCGGGCGTCTGCACGATGTTACCCTGCGAGCTGAAGAAATTGAGCGTGATGGTCGAGTTGCGTTCCTTCTTCTCGACCGTCGCGTCTTCCATCGTTTCGTTGCGACGCCGATCGTAAATCGTGCGATAGGTGCGACCGTCGCTGACGGTCTTCACCATGGCGTCGGCGACCTTTTGATACTCGGCTTCCAGCGCCTCGCGCAGCGCGACGCGATCCTTGATGCCCAGCAGCGTCCGCTTGCTGTCGGTCGAAAAATACGGATCGCGCAGCAGCATGGTCAGCAGCACGCGGCCCTCGACCTCGCTGCGCTCGTCGTCGGTCAGCGCCGTGGACGATCCCGGCGTGGGCGTGATCTCAAAATTCTCGATCACCAGCCACGTACCCGCCGTCGCGCTGATCTGGCTGATCGCGCCGGTGCCGGTGGCGACGATGAGTTGTTGATCTTCCTGCGAGATGATGGCCGCGATACCGTCGTAGGTCTTGGTCTGCGGGCCGACCGGCACGGTGAACTTGGTCAGCTTCTCGACCTTCATGATCTTGTGTACGATCAGATTTCGTTCAATGCGATCCCAAAGTTGGCGCAGGCTGTCCACCACGTCAAAGCCGAGCGTGTGTACCTGTCCATCAGGCGAGACATAGCTGAAGCCGTACGATTCCTGTCGTCCGTCGAAAAAGATGTCCTCGGCACCGACGCGCAGATTGCCGCCGACGAGCGTCGGGGCTGGCTCGAAACGCGGGGGCGGAAGGCGCGGCGAGGCGATCGTGATCGGCGCGACGCCGTCGGGGAACGTGCCGGCGGCGACATTGCCGAGCGTGCTCACCTGAAGCTGCTGATTGGCGACTGCCAGCAGCGAATTCAATCCCAACTCGCGAATCACGTTGCTGCTGCGGAAGCGCGAGACGTCGGTCACGCCCTGGAATCCGCCGGTCAAGCGGCTGGCCAGCGCACCGGTCGTGATGTCGCGATCGGTGAGCCGCACAGCCTCGATGCTGATGATGAAATCCTCGGCCATGCGGCGTTCGACGTCGTCGAGGATGGCGAGGAACTCGGCTACCATCGACTTGGGCATGACGACGTCGACGTTCTTGATGTCGGGGTCATAATAGACGCCGGGCCGGTCGAGCGGGCCGGGCGGAGCAAAGCCGGCCATTTCCATTTCCATATTCACGTCTTCGACAATCGGCTTGAGGCGTTCGACGAATTTGCCGTCCTTGACGATGAAGCTGAAGCGGCGCGACTCCTTGCCCCAGGCAGCTTCGCGGCCCTCGATTACTTTGTCGCCCGCCGCGTCGTAGATGCCGAGCGCTTCGCCGATGCGCTTGCGTGCGTTTTTCCTCTTTTCTTCGATCTTGGCCGCGTCCTCAGTCGCCTTCGACAGGCGTTTCACGTCAAACTCGGCCACCGACTTGTAGTAGTCCTTGGCCGAGCGATCGTAGAGCGGATCGCCCGAGTCGAGCAGTTGCCGTGAGGTTTGCAGCACGCGAACCGCAATGGCGATGAACTCGGCCTCGCTCAGGTTGTGGACCATGAAGCCGGTGATCTCGGTCGCCGGCCCGGTGTAGGTCTTGTCTTTGAGCTTGGGCGCGTCGAGTTTGATCTGCTTGTCCGACGGAACGGGCGCGACGACCAGATCGTGCTTCGGATCGAAGCGACCTTTGAAGTTGGCTTTGAAGTAATCGGTCAGCGCATCGACCACGGCTTCCATGTTGATCCGGTCGATGGCGTCGAGCAGCATCAGCTTTTGCTCTTTCGACTGCATCGAGATCGGCAGGCGATTCTGGTGCTCATCAAGCAGCGCCCTCAGATCCTTCGACGAGAATCGCCCGGTGTATCCCGGCGACGGCGGTGGCGGCGGCGTTTCCTTGCCCGGCAACAGTTGTATTGTGACATTTTCGGCTCTTACGTCGCCCGGCTTGGCGTCCTGCGCCCTGAGCGGCGCAGCGCCGGCAAAGACGGCAACCACCCATCCCAACTCTCTCCGCATGAATTGTCTCCCCGCGCCCAGTCATTTGAGAATTGATGAACGAACGACTGGCAGGGTATCGCCGCGGCCGCGCGACTGACAAGCGACCGCCGCTACAATTTCGAGCGTGGTGATCTAGCCAGAACAGGTATGACATGTGACTTGTGCGACGATTCCGAATCGCGTGCGCACCGCATCCGCGCTTCAGAGCAGCCCCTCGCGCGCGATCGCCTTTACAAAATCCGTCTGCGTGACGATTCCAACCAGTTTCTCGCCCTCGACCACCGGCAACGAATGCACGCGATGATCGAGCATCGCCGTCAGCGCCTGCCGCACCGGCGCGTTCATGTTCACCGAATGCACCACCGGCGTCATGATGTCCGCTGCGGATCGCGCGCCAACGAAGTAGCCGCCCGCTTCCTGCTCCTGCATGTCGCGGATCGTCGATTGGCCCAGGCTCTTGCGAATGTCGCGGTCCGAGATCATGCCCGTGATGCGCCCATCCACGACGACCGGCACATGGCGAATGCGCCGACGCCGAAACAGATCGATGATGTCGCCGATCGCGTCGGTCGGCTTTGCGGTCATGACGTTGGCACGCATCAGCGAGCTGATCGGCTGATCGACGAATTTGCGCTGTTCGTTGCCGTTCGTGCTCAGCTTGTCGAGCCAGAACATCAGGTCCGCCTCGGTGACGATGCCGACCAGGTGACCCTCGTGGAACACGGGCAGGGCACCGACTTTGCGGTCGATCATGATCTTGGCCGCGGTCTGGCCGGTGTCGCTGTTGTGAATGGCGATGACGTTGCGGGCCATCACCTGATCGACGCTGGTCGGCCCGATGACCGTTGATCGCTCGCGCGTGTGTACTTTGCGATCGCTCGACAGCACCCACCCCACCGACAGCAGTAGATCGCGGTCGCTCACCATGCCGACGACGTGATCCTCGGCCTTCACCACCAGATGGTGAATGTGAAACTCCTCCATGAGCGACATGGCCTTGTCGATCGAGTCCGACGGCGCGACGGCGATGACATCGCGTGTGACAAAGTTCATGATGTTCATGGCTGACTCCTCGATATGCGTGCCCGCACCGCAGATCTCGCAGGTCGGCCCGCGCCTGCGACATTTTCCGCAACGCACCTTCACGGTCGGCGAAGAAACCCGCCGAAGCGAGGCATCGCCGGGCATCGCTCTGAGAATGCGGCAATCCCCGTGCCAGTCCGACTGTTCGAGGATTCGACAAGCGAATGATGAATTCTCGGTCGCCGCGCGGCTCGGCGCAGGCCGCGAGGGGATCGCACCAAAAAAAGCGAGCGAGGCCCCCGCGTCTGATGACCGGAGGCCTCGCCTGATGCTGCGGTAACGCTCGATTGCGATCCGGCGATTATATCTTCGTCGGTTCCGTCTCCTGAACGTCGATGCCCAGCTCTCTTAGCGCCGCCGGCAGCTTCTTGGCATCGAACTGGCCGCTGCGCGACAGCTCATACAGCGCCGCATACGTAGTGTGCTCGGCGTCAATCTCAAAGAACCGACGCAGCTCTTCGCGCGTCTCGCTGCGGCCGAAGCCGTCGCAACCCAGCGCGTGAATGCCCTTCGGCGTCCACGGCGCGAGACGTTGCGACAGCAACTTGATGTAGTCGCTCGTGGCGACCACCGGCCATGCCTCGCCTTCGAGCTGCTGTGTGATGTAGGGCTTGCGGGCCGGCTGGTCCGGGTGCAGGCGATTCCAGCGGTCGCAATTGATCGCGTCGCGATACAGCTCGTTGTAACTGGTGATGCTCCACACATCGGCGGCGACGCCGAACTTGTCGCGCAGCGTCTCTTGCGCCTTCAGCGCCGCACGCATCAGCGGGCCGCTGCCAAACAAGTGAATGCGCGGCATCTTGCCGGGCTTTTCCGCGGCGCGGAATTTGTACATCCCGCGCAGGATGCCCTCTTCGCTGCCCGCGACCATGGGCGGCTGCTGATACGTCTCGTTGTAAACCGTCAGGTAATAGAAGATGTTTTCGCGCTCGGTGTACATGCGGCGAATGCCGTCGTGGATGATCACAGCCAATTCGCAGGCAAACGCCGGGTCATAGGTAACGCAATTCGGCACGGTGCTAGCGTGAATCGGGCTGTGGCCGTCCTGATGCTGCAAGCCTTCGCCGTTGAGCGTCGTGCGGCCCGCGGTCGCGCCGACGAGGAAGCCCTTGCAACGCATGTCGGCCGCAGCCCAGATCGAATCGCCGACGCGCTGGAACCCGAACATGCTGTAGTACGTGAAAAACGGAATCGTGTTGACGCCGAGATTCGCGTATGCCGCGCCGGCCGCGGTGAACGACGCCAGCGAGCCGGCCTCGGTGATGCCCTCTTCGAGAATCTGGCCGTTCTGACGCTCTTCATACTTAAGCAGCAGATGCGCATCGACCGGCTCGTACTGCTGGCCGGCGTGAGCATAAATACCATACGTGCGAAAGAGCGCTTCCATGCCGAACGTGCGCGCCTCATCTGGGATGATCGGCACGATTAGCTTGCCGACCTCCTTGTCGCGCAATAGGCGACCGAGCATGCGCACATAGGCCATCGTGGTGGACGCGGATTGCTCGCCGCTGCCGCCGTAGAATTCGTCGAACACGGTCTTGGGCACCGCCGGCAGCGGGCCGACGAGCACCTTGCGACCCGGCACAAAGCCGCCCAGCGCGCGGCGGCGATCGAGCAGATACTCAAGCTCGGGACTGCCGTTTTCAAAGCGACAGAACGGCGCTTCGCCGATGTGCTCGTCGCGCACCGGAATGTCGAATCGATCGCGGAAGGCGCGCATTTCGTCTTCGTTCAGCTTTTTCTGCTGATGGGTGATGTTCTTGCCTTCGCCGGCCTCGCCCAGGCCATAGCCCTTGATCGTGCGGGCGAGGATGACCGTCGGCTGGCCCGTGTGCTCGGTGGCCGACTTGAACGCGGCGTAAACCTTGGCCGGGTCGTGTCCGCCGAGGCGCAGGCTTGCGAGTTGTTCGTCGCTGATGCCGGCGACCATTTCCTGAAGCTTCGGGTGTTGGCCGAAGAATTTTTCACGGGCGTAGCTGCCGGCCTCGACGGAGTAGCGCTGCCACTGGCCGTCGACCGTGCGGTTCATGGCATCGACGAGCAGGCCATCATCGTCGGCGTCGAGAAGCGGATCCCAATCGCTGCCCCAGATGACCTTGATCACGTTCCAGCCTGCGCCGCGGAAGGCGGCCTCAAGCTCGGAGATGATCGAGCCGTTGCCGCGCACCGGGCCGTCGAGGCGCTGCAAATTGCAGTTGACCACCCAGGTCAGGCGATCAAGCTGCTCGCGGGCCGCGAGCGTGATCGCACCGAGGCTCTCGGGCTCGTCCATTTCGCCGTCGCCCAGGAACGCCCAGACGCGCGTGTTGCTCGTGTCGGCCAGGCCGCGATCGAGCAGATATTCGTTGAAGCGTGCCTGATAGATCGAGCTGATCGGGCCAAGTCCCATGGACACGGTGGGGAATTCCCAAAAGTCGGGCATCAGCCACGGGTGCGGATAACTCGAAAGACCGCCGGTCTTGGATCGTTCGCGGCGGAAGTTCATCAAATGCTGTTCGGTGAGTCGGCCTTCCAGAAACGCGCGCGAGTAAATGCCCGGCGAGCCGTGACCCTGGAAGTAGATGAGATCGCCGATCTGGTCTTTGTTCTTGGCTTTGAAAAAGTGATTGAAGCCGATTTCGAGCAGCGTGGCCGACGACGCAAAGGTCGAGATATGCCCGCCGATGCCGTCGGTTTTCTTGTTGGCGCGCGTGACCATCGCCATCGCGTTCCAGCGCACGAAGCTCTTGATGCGACGTTCGAGCGCGCGGTCGCCGGGGAAGGCGGCCTGCTGCGAGTGATGAATCGAATTGATGTACGGCGTGGTCACCGAGAAAGGGACCGCGACGCTGCGTCGCGCCGCCCAGTCGCGCATGCGATCGAGCAGATAGGTGGCGCGCGAGCCGCCACTGTGGTGATTCACGGCATGCAGCGAATCGATCCAGTCGGTAGTTTCGATCGGATCGGTATCGACGACGTCATGTTGGTGTCGAAGCATCGGGGGTCAGCACCATCCTGGCGACAGTATTGGGGCGACGCGCGTGCCTCGCGTGCGAGGCGGCGGCGCGTCGTCGGCTTGCGCGCCATAGCAAGCCGTTATCAGCCGGCGGCAGGTCTAGTTCGCCGTCGTGGCGAGAGGTTGACCCGCGTGAAGTTCAGTTGCAGCCCGAGGCGTTGCGTCCTCGGACGAAACGGCGTATTATACGCGGCTCGGCCCGAATACAAGCGGTTTCAGGGGACTGCGAAACTGATTCTGGGCGACAAGCAGGCCGGCGGCGTCGAATCGGCGCGGCTGGTTGGATGATTCGGAATTCGTTGGCAAGCGGAGAACGCCCGTGTACGCGATTTTTCAAGACGGCGGCAAGCAGTACAAAGTGTCCGAAGGCGATCAGCTTCTCGTCGAGTTGCGCGACCTCGCCGAGGGTCAGACCGAGTTGAAGTTTGACCAGGTACTGATGGTCGGCGAGGGCGAAGCGTCGAAGATCGGCCAGCCGCTGCTGAGCGGCGCGAGCGTGACGGCCACGCTGGTCGAATCGTTCAAAATGCCCAAGGTGGTCGGCATCAAGTTTGCCCGCCGCAAGGGTTTCAAAAAGAAATTCGGCCACCGCCAGCCGATGATGCGCGTGCAGATCGCCAAGATCAGCGGCTAAGCACCGCGGGTCTTCGCGCACCGTGGAGCACCGCGGCCCCCCGCGGTTCTTGTGCAGCAGCCGCCCCCGGCTGCTTTTTTCGTGCGCACATCACCCGGCTCGCTGACGCTCGCGATCACTTGCTTGCGCTTCGCGTTCGGATCGCTCACGCGATTCGGCGTCGGGCACGGAGGCCCGAGCGCTGCGGCGCGTTCGTCGCAGAGGCCCACTCGCTACGCGGCGGTACCAACGAAACATCACGGCGACAACCGCTCGCGCAGCCACGCACCGCTCACCTGCCGCGTGTAGCGCAACCGATCATGCAGCCGATGCTCGCGGCCTTGCCAGAACTCGATCATGCTCGCTCGCAACCGATAGCCGCCCCAGTGCGGCGGACGCGGGATCGGCCTGTGCCCGAATCGCGCCATGGTTTGCAGCAATTGTTGCTCGAGCGCGTCGCGACCGGGGATGACCGAGCTTTGGGACGAGACCCATGTGCCGATTTGCGATTCGCGCGGGCGCGTGGCGAAGTATGTGTCAGACTCGACGGGGTCGATCTGCGATACCTCTCCCTCGACCCGCACCTGGCGCTCAAGCCCCTCCCACCAGAAACACGCCGCCGCCTTGGGCTGCTGAACCAGTTCGTGGCCTTTGCGGCTGTTGTAATTGGTGTAAAACACAAAGCCGCGCTCGTCGTAGCCCTTGAGAAGCACGATGCGAACCGACGGCATGCCATCGGCGGCGACGGTCGCCAGCGACATGGCGTTCGGCTCGGGCAGATTCGCCCGAACGGCATCGTCGAACCAGCGATCAAACATCCGTTGCGGGTCGGCGTCGGCATCAAACTCGAGCAGGCCGCGCTGCCGATATTCCTTTCGCATGGCGTGAACGGGTTTGTCCATTGCGCTGCTTGTCCTTTCGGCGGGCGGCGCGCGGGCACGCGACGCGCCTTAGCGCAGTATAGCGCCCGCCGGTTCGAGGTCGAGCCGTTCGCTGCGGGGCAATGTACTCGGTTGCGCGCAGCGGACCTTTAGGAAATTAGCATAGACGCGATCCGGGTGAGTCGGTCTAATGAGAAGAACTGGCATTTCTCATGCCGCTTCGGCGGCGAGGTCGTCGGGGGCGTGAACAACTGCGGGAGATCATCATGCGTCGACCGGTTTTTGTTTCGCTGGTAATGGCGGGCGTTTGTGTGATGCGGGTCGCCGCGCAGGATTGCACGTCCAGCGGTGCCGACCTGATCGTCTCGGCGATCAACTCGGTCGGCAATTACAACTCGGTGGGCGAGCATGACGCGTTCACCGCGAACTACGTCGCGTGCAACATCGGCGATGTGGCCGCCGGTTGGGATACGTCCTCCGCCGATCATCCTGTGTTTGCCATGGGGCTGTATCGTGTCATCACCGACGGTGGCGCGAGCCGGATCGAGCAAGTCGGCATGAGCTGGGCCCATCACGCAATCAGCGGCGCGCTCAACAGCAATTTCTGCTGTTCGGGTTGTGGTAGTTCGGCGATTACCATGTTCCTGTCGCCGCGCTGTTCGACGACCAGCAGCTCCGGTTTCATCGGCACGCAGCAGTACTTCGGGCCACGCTATCAGGTGAGCGCATCGACTGGCGTGTTTGACTATCCGTTCGTCGCCGCCGCGACACAGGATGGCACGTCGCGTCGGCTGCGGGCGCGACTGAGTGACCTGGTCGGCGCTGCGCCGACGACGCGGTACTTCATCGAGATGCAACTTGTTTCCGCCGCCGACACGAGCGACGGTAACGTCGTCAACAACGCCACTACGCGCGAAGTACGGCTGTCCGGCACGCCGACCGAACAGGCTCTCAACTTTGCAAACGGCAGTGTGACCCACGCGGGCCGGGCAGCGATATTCGAGTGGCAAGACGTTACGCCGGGCGTCGTGGTGCGCTCGGTCGAGATTCCCGGCGACGGCGTGGTGTTCGTTGCCGGCAACGTCACCGACATGGGAAACGGCCGCTGGCGATATGACTACGCAATCCAGAATTTGAACGCCGATCGCGGGATTCGATCACTTTCGATTCCGATCGAAGGGTGTACGGCAGTCGAGCAGGTCAGCTTCCGCGACGTCGGGTATCACAGCGGTGACGGACCCGGTGACGTGAATTTCGACGACACGGATTGGGCCGCGACACTCGGCGGCGGGAGCGTGACGTGGACGACGGCGTCGTTTGACGAGAATCCGAGTGCGAACGCGCTTCGCTGGGGAACGCTCTACAGCTTCAGCTTTGTGAGCGATGCATCGGCCGAGCCGAGCGCGACTGCGACGCTGAACTTGTTCAGGCCCGGCCTTACCGCAGCGATCGAAGTCGCCGGCTTGCCCGCGCCGCTCGCCACCCCGTCACCGCTAGGCGATCTCGACACCGATTGCGACGTTGATCTGTCCGACCTGGCCCGCATGCTGGCGACATTTGGGCTATGCACCGGACAGCCGGGCTATTTTCGTCCCGCCGATTTGACCGACAACGGTTGCGTCGAGCTTGGCGACCTGGCGATCTTGCTCGCGAATTTTGGCCTGTAACACAACCGTCACAGCATTCCGTGCTTTTGCAATCCGTACCGCAACCGATCGCGGCTGACGTTCAGCAGCTTGGCGGCGCGCGACTGATTGCCCTGTGCGCGGTCCATCGCCTGCTTGAGCAGTCGCGATTCGAGCACCTGCAATTTGTCGAGATCGAACCCGCCCTCGGGCAGCGGCATGTGCTCGAAATCCCACAGCGTCGGCGGCGGTTCGAGCGTGCCGACCACGACGTCGTCGGGCGTGATCGTGTCGCCCTTGCAGAGAAGCACGGCCCGCTCGATCACGTTTTTCAGCTCGCGCACGTTGCCGGGCCAGCCATAAGCCACCATGCGCGCATAGGCCTCGTCGGTGACGCGTGCGATCGGCCGCTTGAACTCGCGCGAAAATTTCTCGACAAAGTGCGATGTGAGCAGTTTCACGTCGTCGCCGCGCGCTCGCAGCGGCGGCAGCAGAATCGAGACGACATTTAGGCGATAGAACAGATCCTGGCGGAATTTCCCGTCGGTGATCGCCTTCTCAATTTCGCGGTTGGTAGCGGCGATGACACGCACGTCGATGTCGATCTCTTTCGTGCCGCCGACGCGACGAAAGCGGCGCTCTTCAAGGAATCTCAGAAGCTTGGCCTGCAGCGCCGGCTGCATGTCGCCGATTTCATCGAGAAACGCGGTGCCGCCATCGGCGAGTTCGAGCAGGCCCTTCTTTTGCAATTTCGCATCAGTGAACGCGCCGCGCTCGTGGCCGAACAGTTCACTTTCGAGCAGCGTGTCGCTGATTGCAGTGCAGGTGATGTTGACGAATTGTCGCGTGGCGCGATCGCTATGCTGGTGGATGATACGCGCGGCGAGATCCTTGCCCGTGCCCGTTTCGCCGCGCAGCAGAATCGTCGACGCGCCGGTGCGTGCGACTTGTTGGATCATATCGAGCAATCTGCGCATCGGGTCGCTGTCGCCGATGAGCGTGGCGCTACCATACTTTTCCTGAAGGTCGTGGCGCAGCTCGCGCACTTCGCGGCGAAGCTTCGTCGTTTCAAGCGCTTTGTCGACCGTGTGAAGCAGATGCTCCATCTGGAACGGCTTGGGAATGTAGTCGAACGCGCCGAGCTTGATTGCCTCGACCGCCGTCTCGATCGTGCTATACGCGGTCATCATCAGCACGACAGCGTCGTTGTCCATCTCGCGGATCGCGCGGAGGATGTCGACGCCGGTCATGTCAGGCAACTTGAAGTCGAGCATGATGAGGTCGAAACGGCTGCCCTCGATCGCTTCGAAGGCAGACTTGCCGCTCTCGGCCTCGGTCACGCGATAGCCGCGCTCCTCGAACTTCTGACGGAGCGACCAACGGATGAGGCTTTCGTCTTCGACGATGAGTACGCGAATTTGCATGGCCATCACCCCTGATTCGGCGACTTGGCCTTGCGCGGCAGGCGCACGGTGACAACCGTGCCGCGCCCGACGACGCTCGAAATTGAAATGGAACCGTCATGAGCATCAATGATTCGCTTGCAGATCGGCAGCCCAAGCCCCGTGCCTTTGCTCTTGAGCGTGAAGAACGGCTCGAACGCGCGGCGGACCGTCTCGTCGTTCATCCCTTCGCCGCGATCCTCGACCAAAATCATCACGTAGTCGATTTCGGAGACGAGGCCGACGCGCACGCTGCCGCGGTCATGCGAAGCCTGTACCGCATTCTGCATGAGGTTGATCATCACCTGTTCGATCTGGCTCTCGTCGGCCTGAATCGCGGTCGGCGAATCCAGCCCGGTTTCCTCAAACTGAACTTGCCGCAGCTCGGGTTCTTCACGCATCATGGTCAGCACGCGCCGCAGGAGTCGGTCGAGATTGCACGCGGCAAAGCGCGGCGGGCGCGGACGGGCGTAGACGAGCAGGTCTTTGACCGTGCCGTCAAGGCGCGCGATCTGGCGCAGCACCTCGGCCAGAATCGGTCGGCGTCCATCATCCAGCGGCATGTTGTCGCGAATCACCTGAATCGCGCCGCTGATGCCGGCGAGTGGGTTCTTGATTTCGTGCGCGAGAGACGCGGCGAGTTGGCCGACCTGCGCCAGGTGCTCGGCGTGCGAGAGCTGGTCCTGCATGAATTCGCGTTCGATTTCGCGCACGCGTTCGGAGTAGTGCTCCTTGTACGACTGGAGCATGATGCCCGTTTCGATGGTGATCAGCTTGTGCAGCGAATTGAGCCGCTCGTCGAGATCGGGGATCGGCAGTTTGCGAAAGCCGTCGCGAAGATCTTGCCAGATGACTTCCATCGCGGTGAACATGTAATGCTGCGGCAGGCCGACGCGCACATGTACGCGTCCGATGGCCGATCGCGCGCGGACATACGCTTCGTCATAGGTGCCGCCAAAGAGCGTCTCGATCCAATGCACCAAGCTGAAGCGCAGGCGACTCACTTGTTCGGCATTGGTGAAAACCGCACGCGCTCCCGGATGGCGCAGGATGGTGTCGTAAAATCGATCAACGGTCGGTGCAATCAGCGGCTCGATGAAGAACCCCAAAGCACGCAAATTGTCGGCGTCGCAAGAGGTGAAACCGACGTACTCTTTCATTTCTTCGAAAACTACGAGTGGCATTGTCGCAGTATATTCGGAGTTTGCATTCCGCGTGAGCGTCGCTGCGCGTTCGAACACAATTTGCGTTGACATGACCGGTCCAACCGTACTTCAACCGCGCCCGTCCATCCCCACCGGCTTGCGACGAGCGCCTGCTCCGCGTTTGGCAAGCGGCGTGCCGTAACGATCAAGGGATGGCGATCGTGCCAAGCGAGGTGATCACGCACGGTGCCGCGAAGGGCTGAGTTTGTGCAGCGTTCGCACGGGGCTGTGCTACATTGACGTGCGCTCGTCTCGCGCGAGCCGGGTCGCAACTGCACGCGACACCGGTCGAACTAGCGGAAAAGTACGCAGCATGTGCAAAATTCCACAGAACCGAACTTGAAAGTGAGGGCTGCTCATATGTCCACCGCGACTCCTCGACTCGGCATCACAACCGCCGAGAAGGCACTGGGCTTGATCCACCGCGGCGAACGCATCTGGATTTCGTCCGGATCCACCGTGCCGCAGGCGCTCACTCAGGCACTGATCAACCCCGAGCTGCCCATCGGCGACAATGAGATTCTGCACTTGCTCACGCTCGGCGAAGCACCCTACTGCAAGCCCGAGCTGCGCGGGAAATTCCGCCACAATGCGCTATTCATCGGTCCCAACGTCCGCGACGCTGTGCGCGAGGGCCGCGCCGACTATACGCCGATCTTTCTGAGTGAAATTCCCGGCCTGATCCGCGCCGGACGGATTCCGATCGACGCGGCGTTGCTGTCGTGTACGCCGCCGGACGCCGAGGGCTACGTCAGCGTCGGCACCCATGTGGATATTGCACACGCCGCGGTCGAAGTCGCGCGGGTCGTCATCGCGCAGGTGAACGAACACGTGCCGCGCACCGGCGGCGCGACACGAATCCACACCGATCAGATTCACGCGATGGTGCGCGCCGATCAGCCGCTGCCGGAATTGCGACCGCCGAAGGTGCGCGGCGAGACCGAGGCGATCGCGCGCAACATCGCCGAGCTCGTGCCCGACGGTGCGACGCTGCAACTGGGCATCGGCGGCATCCCCGACGGCGTGCTGCGATTCCTGCGCGATCGCAAAGACCTCGGCATTCACACGGAAATGTTCAGCGACGGCGTGGTCGAACTGGTCGAGGCCGGCGTGATCAATGGTCGCCGCAAGTCGTTGCACCCCGGCAAGATCGTGTCGAGTTTTATCATGGGCTCGCGCAAGACCTATGAGTGGCTGCGCGACAATCCGATCGTCGAGTTGCACCCGTGCGATTACACGAACGATCCGTTCATCATCGCCCAGAACGACAACATGATCGCGATCAACACCTGCCTGCAAATCGACCTGACCGGGCAGGTGTGTTCCGACTCGATCGGCAGCGAGTTTTACAGCGGCATCGGCGGGCAGGTGGATTTCATCCGTGGAGCAGCGCGCTCGCGCGGCGGCAAGCCGATCATCGCATTACCCAGCACGGCCCGCGACGGCATTGTCTCGCGTGTCGTGCCGCGGCTCGATGACGGCGCGGGCGTGGTGACCACGCGCGGCGACGTGCATTGGGTGGTGAGCGAGTTTGGCGCGGTGAATTTGCACGGCCGATCGGTGCGCGAGCGGGCACTCGCATTGATCTCGGTCGCTCATCCCAAATTCCGCCCGTGGCTCTTGGCCGAGGCGAAGCGGCTCAATTTCATCTTCGGTGATCAGATCGAGCCGCCTGTGCATACGCCGATCTATCCGAAGGCGCTCGAAACGCGGATGAAGGCCAGCGACGGCACATCGCTTCTGGTGCGGCCGATTCGCGCGACGGACGAGACGCTGCTGCACGATCTGTTCTATCGCCTCGGGCAGGACACGATCCACCAGCGCTTTTTCTCGATCAAGAAATTCATGCCGCACGAACACCTGCAGCGATTTTGCAACGTGGACTATGAGCACGACATGACACTGATCGCGGTGTTGCCGCACGAGGCCCGCGAACGCGTGGTCGCTTTCGCTGGTTACAACCTCGAATCGAGTAGCGGCATGGCCGAGGCGTCATTCGTTGTGGAAGACGCATTTCAGGGCCGCGGCATCGGCACGTTGCTCATGCGACGACTGACGGAGGTCGCCGAGGTGCGCGGCGTGCGCGGATTCACCGCGTCGGTGTTGGCCGACAACCTGCGCATGCTGCGCGTATTCGAGAAGTGCGGGTATCCGCTGTTCACCGAGCGCGACGGCGACGTCTTGCGTTTGCGCATTCCGTTTGAAGAGACGCCGCGGGCGGGGTGGTAAGTCGCGATTGGCGGCGCGGCACGACGAACGCTTCACCCGCCGTCCGGGCACGGCGCGCAGATCGTCCCGAACGCGGCGAGCATGGTTGCCAGATCGGAGAGATCAACGTCGAAATCTCCATCGAGATCACCGTTGCGAAACGTCGCGCCGCTCGGCGTGCCGAAGTGCGCCAGCAGCGTCGCCAGATCGGTCAGGCCGACCTGCATGTCGCCGT
>JBJXFK010000288.1:0-9418 GCA_046155505.1 Phycisphaerae bacterium | reverse complement strand
GAAACGCGGCGAGGCGGGTGACGGGCGGGCCGGGAAGCGGCACGCGGTCGGTCGCATCGCCGAGAGAAACGGGAAAAGGACGCCCATGTCGAATATCGATTCACGCCTGGGACTTTCGGCAGATACGAACGACTACGTGCTGCGCATCACCGGCATGGACGACAGCCAGTTGCGGGTGGTGGCGTTCGATGCGCATGAGGCGCTGAGCGAGCTGTTCTCGTATCGCATCGAACTGTGCTCGGATGATTTCAATCTCAACCTCGAAGAATTGGTCGGCAAGTCGGCGTGTCTGGAAACAACGCTCGGCGAAGACGCATATCGATATGTGAACGGCATTTTGCGATCGATCGAACACGCCGGATTCGGCACGGCCCGCGGGCAGGACGGCCGACTGGCGTATTACACGGCCGAGCTGGTTCCGTTTCATTGGCTGCTGACACGCCGCGTGCAGTCGCGAATCTTTCAAGCGCCGGCGTGCGAAGACATGACCGTGCCGGGCATTATCAAGAAGGTGTTCACCGACGCCGGGCTGACGGATAAGGCGTGGCGGCCGGCGCTCGAAGGGTCGTACGCGACGCTCGATTTCGTGGTGCAATATCAAGAGTCGGATTACGACTTCATCTCCCGGCTGATGCAGCGCGAGGGCATCACGTTCTTTTTCGAGCATACCGAAGAAGGCTGCAAGATGGTACTCGCCGACAGCGGGGCGGCGAATGTGCCGGTCGCGGGCGATGCGAATCTGACCTTTCGCGAATCTCAGGGCCTGGTGCCGACCGGCAGCCCGATTTACGCGGCGCGCGAGCAGCATTCGGTGCAAATCGGCAAGGTGACGCTCGACGATTACAACTTCACCAAGCCGAGCACGCAGCTACGCGTGACGGCGTCCGCCAAGCAGAATTACGCGCTGTCAATGCACGAGCAGCCGGCGTCATACCTGGAACGCGACGCGGGGACGGCGTATGCGAAGATTCGGCTGGAACGCGAGCAGTGTCAGAAGCGCGTGGTGCGCATGCGCGGCACCGATCGGCGGATCGAGCCGGGATACAAATTCACGATGGCCGAGCATCCGCGCGATGCGATGAACATCGAGTATTTGATCGTGCGCAGCGTACACAGCGTGCGCGTGCCGACGGCGGCTGAGCAAGATTCGGGCGGAAGCGGCTTGCGGCATGAATTCGAGTTCGAGGTGATCCCGGCGACCGTGCCGTTTCGTCCGGCGCGGGTCACGCCTTGGCCGCGGATCGTCGGCGCGCAGACGGCGATCGTGTGCGGCCCGTCGGGCGAAGAGATTTACACCGATCCTGATGGTTACGGCCGGGTCAAGGTGCAATTCCACTGGGATCAAGAAGGTCAATACGACGAGAACAGCTCGTGCTGGATTCGCGTCAGCCAGTTCATGGCGGGCGGCGGATATGGCGCGATGTTCTTGCCGCGCGTCGGGCAGGAAGTGATCGTCGAGTTTCTCGAAGGCAACCCTGACAACCCGATCGTCACCGGGCGCATGTACAACGCGGAGAACATGCCGCCGTACAAGCTGCCCGACGACAAGACCAAGATGACGATCAAGTCGCGCAGTACGCCGGGCGGCGAGGGTTTCAACGAACTGCGATTCGAAGACAAGAAGGACGAAGAGCAGATTTTTCTGCACGGGCAGAAGGATTTGCACATTCGCATCAAGAAAGACGAATTCGATTTCATCGGCGGCAAGAAGCACGAGACGATCGAGGGCAATCAGGCCAAGAAGATCGGCGGAGCCGAGGGGCGCAGCGTCGGCGGTGATCTGAGCGTAAAGGTCGGCGGGGCGCACAGCATGCAGGTGACCGGCGAGAGCGGCACGCATGCGGCGGGGAACTTGACGTTCGGGACCGATGCCGATTTGCATCTGGTCGGCGTGAACTCGGGGCTGTTCGGCGATTCGCTGGTCGCGATTGACGCATCGTCGGTCGTGATTACGGCAGACGAGATTACGCTCGCGTGCGGCGGGAATTTCATCAAGATTGACAGCGGCGGCGTCTCAATTGTCGGCAGCGCGGTGAATATCAACTCGGGCGGCGGCGCTGGTTCGGCGGCGGATGTCGCGATGGCGGCGACGTTTGATCCGGCTGGTCCGGAAGAGCCGGTGACGGGCGATCCGGGCAAGGACGTTACCTATCAGCAGGAAGCCACGCCGCAGGAGCAGCTCGAAGACGCACCGATTCAGCGCCCGGAAGACACGCCGATCGAGAAGCATTGGATTGGTGTGCAGCTATTCGACGACAACGGCGAGCCGCTGGTCGGTGAGCGTTATGTAGTGGTATTGCCCGACGGGACGAAGGTGGCGCGCGGCCGCACAGACAAAGAGGGCAAGGCCGAGATCAAGGGCATCGATCCGGGGAGTTGCGAAGTGCAGTTCCCGGATCTGGATGGTGCGACGTGGGAGACGGGGCCGGCAGCGACAGGCGGTGGAGCGGCGGGCGGCGGTGGCGGTGTGCCGAGTGCGAGTGGTGCGCCGAGCGCGCCGAGTATGCCGTCGATTTGATGAGCGATGCGGTGAGCGGGTGGGGCGGGCATCCTGCCCGCCGGAGCGAGTGAACGGATGGGGCGGGCAGTATGCCCGCTCCACCCTGGAGTGACCAAGATGGCTTTTGGTGCCAAACGACGACCGGCAAACGGCATCCACACGGTGGTGCCCGGCGACACGGTGAGCTCCGTGGCCGCGACCTATGGCTTCACCGATTGGGAAGCCAAGGTGTGGAACGCGGCGGAAAACGCCGAGCTGAAAGCCGAACGGCCCAATCCGAATACGCTGGTGCCGGGCGATGAGATTTTCATTCCGGAGCTGACGGAGAAGAAAGAGGCGCGGCCGGTCGATGCGTGGCATCAGTTCCACGTCGTGCGAAACAAGCGGTTCCTGCGGCTGAAGATGCAGAACACCGACGGCACGCCGATCGCGGGCAAGGCGTACACGATCACGCCGCGCGACGGTTTTCGCGGGACGTTTGTGCAGCAAAATCAGACAACCGGCGCAGACGGGCTGATCGAGGAAGAAATCCCGCACACGATGACCGATGCGACGCTGCTGCTGACCGAGAGCAATCAGCGGATCAAGCTGCAGATCGGGCATTTGCTGCCGTTGCCGGCGACCGAGCCGAAGAAGAGCGCCGGCGACATCATGGGCGATCTTGCGGGTTCGCTCACCGGCGCGGCCGAGGGACTCATCGGCGGCGCGGGCGGCATCGCCGGCGGGCTGGTCGGAGCGGCCAAGGGTGCGGTGAGCGGTGCTGCATCGGGCAGTTTGTCGGGCGGACTTTCGGGAAGCGTCGGCGGCGGCAGTGCGTCGCTTGGCGGCGGCTTTACCGCCAGCGCTTCGGGGGCGATGAAGGCTGCGGGCGATCTGGCTGCTCAGGGTCAGGCCGCCGCATCCGGAATGAAAAAGTTGCTCGCGTCGGCCTCGACGGTCGCGGGCAGCGCGGTGAAGGCGGCGGCGGGCGCGCTGGGCGATCTCGCGTTCCCGGACGAAACGAATCCAAACATCTGGCCGTCGGCGCAGCGGCTGATCAGCATGGGATTTGATCCCGGCCTGCCGAAGGACAACAAACGCACGACGGCATTCACCGCGGCGCTGATGGAGTTTCAGACGTGGTGCAAAGAGCAGGGCAATCTCGCGAGCGACGCGGGCGGGCCGCTGGGCGAGCTGACTTCGCCGGGCGGAATGCTGGGCGGAGGCGGGGGGCCGCTGGGCGACATCGCGGCGGCGGTCGCGGGGCCGGTGCTGGCGGCGGTGGGATTGACCGGGCAACTCGATGAAGAGACGGTTGAGGCGATCAAGAAGACGCATGGGTGTTAGTGGGTCGGGATTGGGGATCGGGGATTGGTGTGCGTAGGGTGGGCATCGCCCACCATTCGCACGGTCGATCAGGTGACGCGGTAATGGTGGGCGGTGCCCACCCTACGGTGCGGAGCGAAGCGGATGATTGAAGACGCACAAGTGTTGCAGGCCATCGAGAAGATGAAGGCCTATTCGGCTTACAAAGGCCGGCAGATGAAGTCGCCCCAAGGCGGCGGGCCGACCGCGGATGCCGATTTGCGCACGATCGAAATGTGGGCAAACGATCCGAACGACAGCGGCGCGGCCTGGGGCGAGAAGAAGCAGGCTGAGTCGCGCGAGAACGCCAAGCAGTCGGAAAAGTGGAACGACGTCGTGCGCAAGGACAAGCAGCAGGCCGACGCCGACGCGGACTTTCGATCGAAGCTCGACCTGAAAAAGGTCAAGGAAGAGATCAAGGACTCGCTCGCCAAATACGTGAAGGCGCTGCAATCGCTCGGTCAGGCCGGCGAGCCGGGGTTTGAAGCCAAGGGTGCTGCCGCGTCGAACGATGCGAAGTCGGCGGAAAAATATGTGGATGGTAACCTTGAGAAAACGCTGAAAGAGAACGCCGAGAAGGAAGCCGCGTCGCGTCGCCGTAATCAGCGTGTGGCCGATGAGGCGAACGCCAAGAACGAAGAATCGAAAAAGTGGCAGTCGGAGTATGGCAACAATCCCGACAAGATGGGCGCGGGTCAGCGGGCGGATGTGGAGCGTGCGCTCGATAACGTCGCGCAACTCGCCGAGCAACGCGTGGCCGAGATTGAGCCGTTCGGGCCGAAGGCGGCGAATGCGGTCGCCGGGCTGAACAAGGTGCAGGACTGGGCCAAGAAGCTCAAGCCGAAGGTGGCAACAAAACCGCCCGGCGCGGCCGCGGTAAAGAACGAGGCCAAGGCCGGCGTGGTCGACGCGCGGGCGGCGTTCAAGAGCGCCGACCAGTTTCAGTCGGGCGTCGAAACCGACGCGAACGGCAGCATGGATTTGTTCCAGCGCTGGACGGCCCAGAACAACGCGCGGGCGAAAGAGTGGATCAATTCCAGCAGTGCCCCCCACAAAGCGTGGGCCGAGGCGTGGATGAAGAGTAAGGGATGAGCGTCGGTTGATTCGTCGCGCTCGGCCGTCAGCGGCCGACGGCGCGTGCGAATCGAAGGGAAAACGGCGTCGGCCACAGAGGGCCGATCGCTACGGTGGCTGAGATTGAGACGAAGCGCCGCGCCGCACATGCGGGCGTGGTTGGAGATTGGCGATGAGTGCAGTCCCGGTCATTCCCGGCATTCCGAATGTGAGCGGCTCGATCGGCCCTGGGCTGACGGCGAGCTTTGACATCACCATGAACGCCTGCAACGCGCGGCCGGTCATGGTGTACGTCACTCGGCAGCAGGCTGGCAGCGGCAACAACGCACCGTGGCCGCCGACCGAACAAGGCCCGCCGGGTGTGACGCTCCCGCCGCCGCCGCCCGCGCCGATTCCGCGTCCGCCTGCGCCGGGCGGCAGCGTTGGCGGGCAGATTTGGCGGCTGATCGATCCGCTCAGCCCGCTGGAAAAACTGCCGGTCATGAAGGAATGGACCGAGGAAATCAGCTATCGCAACGGACATTGGCGGCCGGTGACGGTTACGCCGCCGCCCGTCGATCCGGTGGACCCGGTCGATCCCGGCCCGCGGCCGCCGACCGAGATCGTGACGGATGTTTTCCGTTTCGATCAGGATGTTTTCTTTCATTTCGACAAGCCGACGCCGAGCGGGAACGATTCGTTGTCGCAGATGCAGGCGTTCCGCGATCCGATCGCGGCGGCGGATGCGCTCGATCGGGTGAAGGCGTCGGTGAACACGACCGTCCCCGGACCGAACGGCTCGGTGCCGCTGTCGCAGGGCGGGGTCGAGAAAAGAGTCGTCATGTTCGGCCACGCCGACATGTGCGCGTCGTTTGGATACAACTTCAGTCTGTCGCATCGCCGCAATCTGGCGATCATGCGATTTATCGATCCGACGGTTCGCGCGGCGGTGCATACGGGTGCCGGCGCGTGCCAAGGTCTGGTGAGCTGCGCCGACTTCAATCCCGACGCAGGCCCGAACGAGCATGAGCGCGCCGCCGAAAATTCGGCGACGGGCTTTGCGACCAAGCCCGCGGGTGCGAGCGAGACGGGCAATCTGACGAATCGCCGCGTCGAGCTATTTGTGATTCCCGATTACACGCGCGCCTCGGGCAAGCCGAGCGAAATCGCGGCGGCGATGCGACGCGTTCGCACGCGCGTGCTGGGCGAACTCGACGCGGCGACGCGGCTAACGGTCGAGACCGCGTGGCGCGATGACGGCACGTTTCCCTGTCCGCAGGGTGTCACCTCGTCATCGCCCGGCACGGAAGGTCTGCTGACGATGTGCCATCGGCTAGTGAACCCGCCCGAGCCACACCAGGGCAGCGGCGAGGGTCCGGCGTTTCGTCGGTGCCGGTTCTACGCGGCGTTTCAGGATGAAATGCGCGGCGTGCGCGTCACCGCCGAAGTACCGGGCCAGCCGACTGAGCCGGTCGATCCCAATCCGCCGGTGCAGCCGCCGACCGAGTTTGTGCGCTGGGAGTGGGTCGAGGACGAGCCGGTTACGGAAACGATCGGCGAGTATCACCCGCCGCGCGGCGAACATTACAGCTATTTCATGGACGAAATGGTCAAGGCCGGCGTGCCCGCCAGCGAGCTGTTCGCAGCGCAGATTCCGGTTGCGCCGAACAACCAGGTGAATCCTGATGATTTCAATCTGATTCGCCCCGGCACGATCCGCGTGGTGAAGATGGACCTCGGCTTCTGGGGCGATCAGCGCACGCCGGATTTGGCGCGCCAGGCGGGCTTTCGCCGGACCCCTTCGCGGTATTTCGGGTTGATCGAGGGCCAGTTTGTTTTCCTGTGTTATTTTGAAACGCCGGAAAATGCGGGACATGTGCGCTGGTGCAGTGACGGCTTTGACCAGCAGATGACGCCGCTGTGTTTTGCGCTGGATCAGGCCGTGCAGCAGGCGAATCCGAATTTCCACATTCGCATCATCGCAACCACCGTGGCCGAAGCGGGTCCCGACCCCAGCCGGTTGAAGGTGATGTTCGGCGACATGCACCTGCCGCGGCGATTCGAGGTCGCCGACCCGACCTACGCGCAAGACGAATGCACGCGGCGATTGCAGATGCTCAAGAGCGCGATCGTGCATCAACTCAAACAGGACTATCGCCTGCCGGCGGCGAGTACGCCGTGGCTCTGCTCGATTGATCGCGAGTTGTGTAAGGCGTTCTTCGAAAACGGCGCGCCGACGCTGAAATTGCCGCACTACTACACGCTCAACGGGCCGACGTTCAGCAATCCGCTTGAGCCGGAGGGCGACGGCTTCATCGACCAGGCGATGGACGTCATGAAGAAGGCCAAGCAGCTCATCTATCAGGCCGGCAATCGCCTGTTCGAGTTCACGCAGGCCGACTATCGCCGCATGACGCGCAAGTATCCGGACAACTTCCCGGAAAAGGGATATGGCCGGACGAAGGACGTACTGGCGAATTTGTTCTACGGCTCGACGACCGACGTGAACACGCCCGCACCGCAAGAAGGCAATCTTGAGCGGATGGGCAAGGCGCACATTCCGCAGATCGTGCAGGAGGGGCTGGACGAGCACGCCGGCACGAACTTGCAAAAGAACCCCGGCACCGCGCCGGCGACCGAGAGCTATGCAGTGATCGATGCGGGGCCGGCGCGCGATCTGCTGCGGTTGTTGAACGTGATTCAAACCACGCGGCGCGGCGGCACCAACATCGACGTGATCCAGACCGGCGACCTGATGGAACTCGGCATGAACCGCCGCTTCCTGTTCGAGGACTTCCACCAGACCGACGATCCGGCGGCGCAGATTCCCAAGGCGATGGCCGAGCTGGCCGCGCCGACGCCGAAGGACAACGCGTTTTCCGACATCGGCCTGGGCGGCGTGGCCGCGGCGGCGGGCGATCTGATCAAGAAGCTGATCGTCGGGCAGATCAAAGGCATCCTCGGCGGCATGAACGCGGAAGAGCAGGATTTGTGGTTCCGCCGCGAGAGTAACAAAGCGGCCGCCGACCCGGCGCAAGATGCGGACTTGATGATGCTGCGTCCGGAGGAATCGTGGAACCTCGACGGCGTGCGAAACGACTTTCAATTGCCGGACTTTGTCGCGCCGAGTGCGGGGCCGGGCACGGTGAGCCTGGCGACCGATCCGAATCGTCCGTTGCGGACGCCGACGGTCGACTTGACGCGCACGCGGTTCGGCGTGCCGCAGCCGGATGGGACGCTCGGGCCGATCAATGCGTCGCCGTATCGCGGGCGCGGGTATCTGAGCACCGAGGCGCAGAATCGCATCAATCAGGTGTTGGCGTTTACGGCCCCGATTCGTACCGATGCGAACGGCTCGGCCGAAGATCGCCAGCTACTCGGCGGTGCGCTGTCGGGAACCGACGGGCAGTGGAACCGCGCGATCGTGCAGGCGTTCCAGCGAGCCAACGCGATCATGGTGTACGGCGATGCCGACCTGTATCGCGGTTTGCCGCGCGTCGGCGGTCGCACGGATGCGCGTCCGTTTTATTCGGAAGACGGCCTCTGGGTCGAGCATGGTCATCGGTTCGAAGACTCGATGCTCGACGGGCAGCCGTTGTCGTCGTTCTTGAAAAACCTGCAATATGAGATTCAGGAATTGCCGTTCGGTGCGTCGCTGCTCGATGAGTATTTCATGCACCGCGAGCAGAGCTTCTTCCAGCCGGGACTGATCCAGTGGTTCCTGCTGGTGCAGTTCGGCGGGCCGACGTTTTTGCAGACGTTCCAGCGGCCGAACGAGAACGTGCCGTCGGTGAATCCGTTCCGCATCTGCGTCAATGGGCACACGCATCAGCCGGATTTGTGCATCGCGCAGATCATCTTCAAGGATCGCGAAGTGGCCGAAGTGAAGCTGCCGTTCGACGTGCCGCTGCTCGGCGATTCGATCTCGATGGAGACGATCGTCAACGGCGGCGGGGCGCTGCTCAAGGGCATCATGTTCATGCAGAAGATCGAGCAGTGGATCACGCAGTTCGACAATCGGCAGGGCTTCGAGAAAATCTGGGCCGACATGGGCGGCAACGGCATCGACTGGTTCGGCGATTTCGCCGGGCTGGCCAAGTGTGCCGACCGTGCGCTGGCGTTCATTCGGCAACAGGGCCAAAACGTCGGCAACCGGCTGCAAAACGAGTGGGATCGCTCGACGGGAAGCCTGCGAAACGCGGCGAATGACAACCTGGCGGCGAACCGATTGGGGAGACCGCTGTAGAGAGTAGCGAGTCTCGAAGAGCGAGTAGCGAGTGAAGATGCGCGACGCGAGGTATCCGAACCCCGAGCGCAAGCGAGCGATCCGAACGCGACGCGCAAGCGAGTGATGCGAGCGCAGCGAGCAATCCGAACCCCGAGCGCAAGCGAGCGGGGTGGGCCGCGGGTTGCAGCGGTCCGCCGGATCGGAACATCGTTCTGCATTCTTCATTCGCCATTCTGCATTCGCCCGTCACCCCGTTCGCTCGCGCTCGGGGTTCGGATTGGCCGGTTCGGATT
>JBJXFK010000282.1:0-2655 GCA_046155505.1 Phycisphaerae bacterium | reverse complement strand
ACCGCCATCGACGCGAGAATCGAGATAATCGCCATCACAACGATCAACTCGATCAGCGTGAAGCCGCGAAGCGATTGTGCGGGTCGGCGAATCATGCGCGTCGAAACTCCCGTTGCTACATCGGTCAATCCGGGTCGCCATTTTGCTTGCGAAGCGGCGCCTCGTACGTAATCGGACGCTGACGGGGCGGCGTCGCGATTCGCAGCGAGGCCGGTCGATCAATCGCATAATCAGATTACGCGGGGTTCTCGCGTGGAGTCTGAGGGTGCGGGCAATTCATGCACAATTCGCTTTTCGCGCGCGGCGAGCGTTCACGCTGATCGAGTTCGTGATCGTCAGCGTGATGATCGCGATGATCGCGTCAATGGCAATCCCGCGCCTCGCAAACGGCTCGGTTGCGGCGGCGGAAAATACGCTGAAGGCCGACGTGATGATGCTCAGCAAGGCGATTCTGATCTACGCCGCCGAGCACGGCAATAATTTTCCCGGACCCACCGGTCTCAAAGTCGCCGATCAACTGACGACGTACAGCGACGGCACCGGTCGCACGGCGTCGGCACGTTCCGGGGCGTATCAATTCGGCCCGTACCTCGCCGCGATTCCGGCACTGCCCAGCGGAACGAACGCCGGGCGCAACGGGATCATCATTGATAACGTCAATAGCCCGCCCAAGTCACGACCCGCGACGCCTGCCGGCTGGGTCTATAACCCAACCACCGGCGAAATTCGACCGAACGAGGGTGCGGGTGGCGGCGTCGCAGACGTGCAAGCCGAACTCGGCGGCGGCGCTGATCTGGGTGGAGCGGCTCTCGGCGGTTGACTTGCCGCAATGCGCAAGATCCGCAAGTTCCGGGGATTTCACTGTACGTCGAATCGCTCGTTACATGTCAACAGCCAACTCCAACGGGCCGATACAGGGACGGACCTTCGATCGCGTCGGCGACGAAGCGTGCGTCACTGGGGTTCATCATGGCCGCTTCCACGCAACAATCGCCGCCCGCACCGCCGCCACTTGCGGCGACGTCCGCTGCCTCCGCGTTGCCGGATTTGGCACAGAGCGGTGCGTCACGCATGTCGCTCGGCCTGCACGTCGCGCAGGGCGCGCTCATCGTCGCCGCGGCGCTCATTCCGACGGTCGCGGCGGATCGCTTGCTGACCGCATCATCCACCACCGACAAAGTCACGCTCTTCACGGTCGCGTTCGGCTGCATCGTGATCGGGTTGGGGCTCTACTGTCTGCTTCACCAAGTACGCCAGCGCGCGCTGCGCCCGCTGCAAGCGGTCGAGCGCAACTTGTCCGCATATGCCCACGGCGTCGAAAAAGAGCTGCTCGCGCTGAGCCTCAGCGACTCGATGGGCGAGATTGCCGGCACATGGAATCAATTCCTCAAGCAGATGTCCGACCTGCAAGCGCAGTCGCGCGACAAGCCGTCTGGCGAATCCGCACTCGCCAAATTCGAACTGCGAACCATCAAGAAAACGCTGGAGCGCGTTCCATTCGGCGTCTTGCGCTTCGGTAACGACGAACGCGTGCGCAGCGCCAACGCGGCAGCCGCGCGGCTGCTGACCGTCGAGCCGGGCGAAGTCGTCGGACAAAACCTCGCCGATCTTGTCGGCGAAGACTGCGCATGCTCGCTGCTCGGCGTGCTTCGACGCGGCGCGGGATCGCGCAGCGTCGATCGCGTGCGCGGCGAGAATGCCGAGCGTCGCGCACTGCGGCTCGAACTGGCGCCGTCGCTCGCCGACGATAACGACGGCCTGATTGTGATTCAGGATATCACGCACCTGCAAGAAGCCGAGCAAGCGCGC
The DNA here is from genome assembly GCA_046155505.1 of Phycisphaerae bacterium. Lineage (GTDB taxonomy): Bacteria > Planctomycetota > Phycisphaerae > UBA1845 > Fen-1342 > JBJXFK01. The sequence continues at coordinate 846 of JBJXFK010000282.1, read as the reverse complement.
GACAATCTGCTCTACCACGTCACGCACGAGTTGCGTACGCCGCTAACCAATATTCAAGCCTACGCCGAGACGCTCAGCCGCATTGAACTGGATGATGAGCAGACGCGCAAAGAGTGCTACAACGTCATCGTCAGCGAGACGACGCGCCTGTCGCGTCTGATCGAAGACATCCTGAGCGTCTCGCAGCTCGAAGTCGGCTCGCTGCGCGTCGAGTGGGGCGACGTCGATCTACAGCGCCTGATCCGTCAGATGGTGCAGGACAATCTCGGCGGCGCAGACGAGAAGAAGATCAACCTCTCGCTCAAGCTGCCGCCCAAGACGCCGCACATTCGCGGCGATAAGCACAAGCTTGCGGTGCTGTTCAACAACATGATCGGCAACGCAGTCAAGTACACGCCCGACGGCGGACGCGTCGATGTGCGCGTCGAGGCCGACGAGCGTGTGCTGCGGCTGGTCGTGGCCGATACGGGCATCGGCATCGGCGAAAAAGACCTGCCGCATGTGTTCGACAAGTTCTATCGCGCCGCGCAGGACGAGGTGCAGCAAATGAAGGGCACCGGACTGGGCCTGGCGATCAGCCGCGAGATCGCGCACCTGCATGGCGGCGACATATTCGTGGAGAGCCAGATCGGTAAGGGATCGACGTTTACGGTCGAGCTGCCGTTGCAGACGACCGCGGCAATCTCGTGAGAACAAGGAGCGGATCATGGCCAAAATCCTGGTGGTTGAGGATGACCCGCATATCTTGCGCGTGATCTGTTTTTGGCTGAAAAGGCAGGGGCACGAGATCATCGAAGCCCGCAACGGCCTGGCCGGCTTCGAACAGTTCGAGAAGCACACGCCCGA
>JBJXFK010000236.1:0-4258 GCA_046155505.1 Phycisphaerae bacterium | reverse complement strand
GACTCGACGAGCTTGATGGTCGAGCGGTCGATTGGGCCGGCATCGCGGGCGGCGGCGAGCACCTTTTGCACGTCTTCAGCTTCATAGGATTGGTCAGTGAGCACATTCATCAATCGCACTTCCGCCTCGGCACTGGTCAGCGGTCCGTCGGCGGCTTCGCTCTCGGCGTCGGGCTTGTGCTGCACAGCACGCAATACCTGTTCGATCTCGTGCGGCTTGAAACCGCGATCGAGCAGCAGTGCGGCGAGTCTGGCACGATGTTCGGATGTTTTCATCGCACTCCACGCCCACGCGGCCGCAATTCCGCCGACACAAAAGATGAGCGTCAGGGCGAGGATCACGATTCGCAGATTCTCGTTGCCAATCGATCTGACCAGACTTTCCATTTTTCGCACCTCGGACCCGATGGGTCGTGCCACATAATCCATATTACCGGATGAATTCGGCGGGAGGCGGGAATTATTCGCCGCCCCGATGCCAGGATCGTAACTCCCGCTCCCCGCACAGTTTCGGATAGCCAGCGCCCGCGATTATCGGTACGATTCCCGGCGTTGCATCGAGCCACTTCCGCGCAACCGCAAAGCGAGTCGCACATGGGCATCAAGAAGTTCGGCAAGGACGATGGCATGGATGACTGGGCCGCCAAAGTCGGCGACGTAATGGACCAGATGCAGAATCGTAGTTATGTCCAGTTCCGCGACGCGGGCACATGGCAGCCGAGTTGCAACGTGTACGAGACGGCCGAGGCGTTTCACGTTTGCATGGCGGTCGCCGGCATTGAGCAGGACCAGATCGACGTGCAATGTGTGGGTTCGTGTTCGCGGCTCGTGATCTCCGGCGTGCGCGGCATGCCGACGCCGACCGATGCCAAGTCGCCGGCGAGCGTGCTGGCGATGGAGATCGACCAGGGGCCGTTTCGGCGTGAGATCGAATTGCCCGAATCGGTGAATATCAAGCAAATCGAAGCTTCCTATTGCAAGGGATTCCTATGGGTCACACTCCCGCGAGCGAAGAAAGCGGAGCGCTAATCAGCCGATCGTCGGCTGTTGACGAAGCGGGGCCGGTGATCGGTGTGAGCGCGGGCGACGATGCGTCGCCGGGCGGCAAGCTCGATATTCCCTCCGAAATTCCGATTCTGCCCGTGCGCAGCATCGTCGTGTTTCCCGGCACGGTCGTTCCGTTGACGATCGGGCGCGAGAAATCCAAACGCCTGATCGATGCGGCGCTGGCGGGCGACAAGAAGCTGGCCGTCTTCACCCAGCGCCGCGACGACGTGGACGATCCCGGAATCAACGACGTCTATCGCGTGGGCACGGCGTGTCAGGTGCTCAAGCTGCTGCGCATGCCCGACGGCACGAATACGCTGCTGGTACACGGCATGATGCGCGTGGGCTTGATCGATTTCACCAGCACCGAGCCGTTCTGGACGGCACAGGTGAATCCGCACGATCACGTCTTCACGCCGTCGATGGCGCTCGACGCGCTCGCATTCAACGCACGGCAAGTCGCCGAGAGGGTGATCGAGCTGAGCCCGAACGTGCCCGACGAGGCGCTGCAAATTTTGCAGAGCATCGACAAACCCGGCGCTCTGGCCGATTTCCTCGCCGCGAATCTGTCGCTGGGCATGGTGCAAAAGCAGGAGTTGCTCGAAACCTTTGACGTCGAGGATCGCCTGCGCAAGGTGAACGCGACGCTGCAAAATCAGCTCGAAATTCTGGAGCTCGCGGCCAAGCTGCAAACCGACGTGCGATCGCAGATCGACAAGTCGCAGAAAGAGTACTACCTGCACGAGCAGATGCGCGCGATTCAGAAGGAACTCGGCGAGGACGATCGCGGCGGGGCGCAGCTCATCGAACTCAAGAAGCGCATCGCCGACGCGAAGATGCCCGAGGTCGTGTCGAAAGAGGCCAATCGCGAACTCTCGCGCCTCGAACGTATCCCGCAGGCGTCGGCCGAGCATGGCGTCATTCGCGACTACATCGATTGGCTGCTCGAGGTTCCCTGGAATGCCGAGAGCGCCCACGATCTCGACCTCAATCGCGCCGAGGAAATTCTGAACGCCGACCACTTCGGCCTCGACAAGATCAAACGCCGGATCATCGAGTATCTGGCGGTTCGCAAACTCAAACCCGACGGCCGCAGCCCGATTTTGTGCTTCGCCGGCCCGCCGGGCGTGGGCAAGACGTCGCTCGGCCAATCGATCGCCCGCGCCATGGGCCGCAAGTTTGTGCGCATCGCGCTGGGCGGCGTGCGCGACGAGGCCGACATTCGCGGCCATCGGCGAACGTACATCGGCGCGATGCCCGGTCGCATCATGCAGGAGATTCGCAAGGTCGGCGTGCGCGACCCGGTCATCATGCTCGACGAACTCGACAAACTCGGCACCGACTTTCGCGGCGACCCGGCGTCGGCGCTGCTCGAAGTGCTCGACCCGGCCCAGAACCACAGCTTTACTGATCACTATCTGGCCGTGCCGTTCGATCTGTCGCGGGCGGTGTTCATCGGCACGGCCAATTACATGGACCCGGTCGAGCCGGCGCTGCTCGACCGCATGGAGATCATCGAGCTATCGGGCTATACGACCAATGAGAAGCTGGAGATCGCCAAGCGGTACCTCGTGCCGCGGCAGATCGACCAGAACGGGCTGGTGGGTCGTGGCGTGAGCTTTGGCGACGACGTGCTGCGACAGATCATCGAGGGCCACACGCGCGAAGCCGGCGTGCGCAGCCTGGAGCGAGAAATCGGCACGGTTTGCCGCGGGCTGGCGGCACAGGCGGCGCGCGGTCGGCCAATCGCCGCAAACGTGACCGACGCCCACCTGCACGAGTATCTGGGCATCGCCCGCTTCGAGCGCGAAGTGGCCCAGGTCGGGACCATGCCCGGAGTCGTGACCGGCCTGGCCTACACGCCGGTCGGCGGCGAGATCATTTTCATCGAAGCGACCAAGATGCGCGGCCGCGGCGGATTTCAGGTGACGGGGCAGATCGGCGACGTGATGCGCGAGTCGGCGATGGCGGCGATGTCGCTGATCCGCACGCACGCGGATGAGTGGCAGATCGACACGCGCGGCCTCAATGAGTTGGATGTGCATATCCACGTGCCCGCCGGCGCAATCCCGAAAGACGGACCGTCGGCCGGGGTGGGCATGCTCACCGCGCTGTTCAGCATGCTCACCGGCGCGGTCGTCGACTCCACGGTCGGCATGACGGGCGAAATTACGCTCCGCGGCCTGGTGCTGCCGATTGGCGGCGTGAAGGAAAAGGTGCTCGCGGCCCATCGCGCGGGGCTGCGGAAGCTCATCCTGCCCAAGCGGAACGAGGCCGATGTGATCGAGGACGTGCCGGCGGAGATTCGCGAGGATTTGACGTTTGTTTTCGCGGCGAATGTGGAAGAGGTGCTGCTGGCCGCGATCCCGACATTGAAGAAACGCGAAGGCAAGCGAGCGAAGGCGAAGTCGAAAGCGAAGGCGAAGGCGGGTCGCAAGCGGGCACGGCGGTAGGTGAGACGCGCAGCACGCTCGGCTCGCTGGCGCTCGGGGCACTCGCTGGCGCTTCGCGTTCGGCTGGGCGGCGCGCTGCCGTAACGGACCGAGCGGGCGTTGCTGGAACGCCGACCGGGCCGCTTGTCAAGCCTGTTTACGATTGATTTTTGCTGCCGGACAATCGCATAACTCGTTGCTGGCGCTGGAATTCCGCTTGAATCGCGAATCGCGTTCCTCTAGGATGCGGGCGTTGCAATTGAGGTTGTCAATTACGACCCGGTCCGGGAAGTTGAAGGCAGCAAACCATGAATGCTCCCAGCACTGACGTGAATCGTGCCAACGCGGCGTCGGCCATCAAGACCGTCACGAAGAAGGATCTTGTCGATCGCATTGCCGAGCAGTCGGGCAGCAAGCGAATCATCGTCAAACGCATCATTCAGAAATTCCTCGAAGAAGTCGTGACTGAACTTGGCGAGGGCAATCGCCTCGAGTTTCGCGATTTCGGCGTATTCGAAATTCGCGAACGTGCCCCGCGCGTCGCGCAAAATCCCAAGACCATGCAAAAGGTCCAGGTTCCGCCCAAGCGCACGGTCAAGTTCAAGGTCGGCCGCCTGCTCAAAGAGCGGCTCTCGCTTGACGAGCTGGCCACCGTCACGGCGTCGACTGCCCAACCGTCCTAAACGCAATACGCTGCAACTGATTTACCTGAATAGATTTGTGAACCGTGAACACTCCCGTTGCTCACGGTTCCTTTATTTGTACTTGACGCCAAACCCA
>JBJXFK010000235.1:0-4740 GCA_046155505.1 Phycisphaerae bacterium | reverse complement strand
CCACGCGTTCCCAGGGGTTTTCCTCGACCTGCTTCATGCCGAGTGAGATTTCCTGCTTGTCCTTGTTGATCTCAAGAACCTTGACCTTGACCTTCTGATCCTGTGCGACGACTTCTGACGGATGGTTGATGCGCTTCGTCCATGACATCTCAGAGATGTGAACCAGGCCTTCAACGCCTTCTTCCAGCTTGCAGAACGCGCCATACGACATGATGTTGACGACGGACGCCTCATGCACAGCGCCGACGGGATATTTGGTTTCGATGTTTTCCCACGGCGAAGCGTCTTTCTGTTTAAGACCCAGCGCGATTTTCTCCTTGTCCTTGTCGATCGACAGCACTTTGACTTCGATTTCCTGATCGATCTTGAGCACTTCGGACGGGTGATTGATGCGTCCCCACGACATATCGGTGATATGCAGCAGGCCGTCGATTCCGCCAAGGTCGATGAACGCGCCGAAGTCGGCGATGTTCTTGACCGCGCCCTTGCGGACCTGGCCCACCTGGATGTCCGACATCAGCTTTTCCTTCGCCATGTTGCGCTCTTCTTCGAGCAGCTTGCGGCGGCTGATGACGATGTTGCGGCGTTCTTTATCGATGCGAAGCACCTTGGCTTCGATGACCTTGTCGATGTACTCGCCGACATCGCCCGGACGGCGAATATCGACCTGCGAAGCGGGCAGGAATACCGGCACGCCGATATCGACGAGCAGGCCGCCCTTGATCTTGCGCAGCACCTTGCCCTTGACCTTGTCGCCTTCCTGGCAGCTATCGACGATGCGCTTCCAGTTGAGCATGCGGTCGGCGCGACGCTTGCTCAGCGTGATGATGCCGGTGTCCGGGTCGATGTCGTCGAGGATCACCTCGATCTCGGCACCCGGTACGACCAGGCTTTGATCGTCCCACTCGTTGAGCGGCACGATGCCTTCGCTCTTGAGGCCCACGTCGAGCACCACGTCGTTGCCGACGATGTTGATCACGCGTGCCTTGAGCAGTTGGCTGCCGTCGTTTTCTTCGTTCGTTGTCGTGGTCGCGGTGCCCGAGGCTTCGTCCATGGACGTTTCGCCGAGGGCGTCCGCAATTTGCCGATCGATGTCGGCGTCGGTGAGGCTGATTTCGCGAATGAGATTTAGATCGACCATGAACTATTTCGCGGGCGGCGTGAGCGCGCAAGCGACACGCGGCGGCGCGATACCTCCACAACCGGGCGGCGGCGCGGGCCGGTGAGGCCGCGACACAGTCCGGGCAAGAACTCTCCGCTCCTCGCTACCAACCCGCCGTCGGCAGACAAAAGGGCGAATGGGTACTGTACCAAGCGGGAAGTTGGGTGGCAACCGGGATTTGCGGTCACTCTTAAGCGAGAAAACGGGGTGCCAGGTGCGACGCCGCCGAGCGGTACTCCACCGTCGGCATGTCTCACAAAGCCACGCATCATGGTTCTGCCTCGGAAACGCGAATTCTCATGTTGGTCCGGATGCGACGGTTCGCGTCTCTGATTCAGCGCGCCGTCGAAAGCAGTTGAAATCGCCCCGCCGCCCGGTTAGACCTACCGCCTCGCCAATGGCGCGACCGCTGCGCGGCGGTCGAGACATTCGCGATGAGCCGGGCACCGCCCACCGAAAAACCGCAGGACACCGCCGCACTTGTACAAGCTGTTTCTCACACTCCGATACCTGCACAAGCGGCACATCGTCTACATCGCCATCGGCGCGGTCATGCTCTGCACCGCGATGGTGCTGGTCGTCATGTCCATCATGGGCGGCTGGCTCGATCAGGTGAAAAACCGCGCCCGCGGCCTGCTCGGCGATCTCGTGGTCGACAACCGCTACTACCAGGGCTTTCCGCTCTACGAAGAATTCATCGACCAGATCCGCAACTGGCCGGAAGTCGAACAGGCAACGCCCGTGATCTATAGCTACGGCCTCGTGCGTTTTCAGCGAACAGGCCGCGTTGCGACCGTACAAATCGTCGGCCTCAAACTTGAAGACACATACGCGGTGAACGCGTTTAAGCAGACTCTGCTCTACGAAAAGTACTACCCCGGCACGACAACACTCGCGCCGCAAAAACTGCCCGTGATCGGCGTCGAACGCTCGATTCGCATCGGCTCGCCCGACGCACAAGCAGCGGAACTCGACATCAATGTAACCCTTCCCGGTGCTTATCAATCAGCCCTGGAAGCCGCGCGAGCCGCACACTTGGCCAGCACCGGTCGCGTGCTCGAAGACACCGAGTACCGAGACACCGGCCTCAACGAGATCCTGCGCGAGCGCGGCAAGCCGACGATTCCCGGCGAATGGACCTATGACCCAGACGCCGAAAGCCCCGCACTCGTCGAAGAAGAATTGCCGGGTGCGATTCTCGGCCGCGACCTCATCTCAGACCGCAAAGAGGACGGCAAATACGTTCACTTCTCGCGCAAAGGCGAAAAGGTCACGCTCACCATCGTGCCAATGAGCGACAACGCCGTGCTGGACAACCCGGTCAAGATCGTGTTCCGCCTGGCCGACGATTCACGCACCGGGATTTACGAAATCGACTCGCGCCAGACATACATTGACTTTGATCTGTTGCAGCGCCAACTTCGCATGAATGCGACCGATCGCATCTCGCCCGAGGATGGCGCGGTCGTCGGTCGCATCCCCGCACGCTGCTCGCAGATTCAAATCAAACTGCGCGACGGTGCGAACGCCGACAACACGGCCCTCAGGATGACTGCGGCCTATCAGAAGCTCCTCACCACGACCAAAACGCCGCTCAGCCCGCGCGAGGCCGACTATGTCGAGAACGTCACCGTTACAACTTGGCAGCAAACCCAGCAGCACATCATCGGCCCCGTCGAAAAAGAACGCGTGATGATGGTCATCATTCTCGGCATGATCTCGCTCGTCGCCGTCGCCCTCGAACTTTGCATCCTCTACATGATCGTCCTTCAGAAGACCCGCGACATCGGCATCGTCAAAGCCGTCGGCGGCTCGTCCACCGGCGTCGCGGCGATTTGGCTCATCTACGGTGCGGCGGTCGGACTCGTCGGCGGAACGCTGGGCACGATCCTCGGCACCGTCTTCGTCACGAATATCAACGACATTCAGGATCTGCTCATTCGCATCAACCCGGCTTGGCGCGTCTGGGACATGAAAGTCTATTCGTTCGACACGATCCCCAGCCGCATCGACCCGTGGGATGCGCTCACCGTATTCATCATCGCAATCCTCGCGTCGTCGATCGGCTCGCTCGCTGCGGCGCTGCGGGCCGGCTACAGCGAACCCGTACAGGCGCTCGGCTATGAGTAACGTCATCCTCGCGGCCGAAAATTTGACCCGCACTTATACGATGGGCACGGCACGGCTCGACGTGCTGAAAAGCTGCACGCTAAGCATAAATCGCGGCGAATTCGTGGCGATCATGGGCAAATCGGGCAGCGGCAAGAGCACGCTGCTGCACCTGCTCGGTGCGCTCGACCTGCCGCAGACCGGCTCGATCTCCATCGACGGACGACAGGTGATCGGCGCACAATCGCCGCGCGAGCGCTTTTGTGCGCGCATCGATCCGATCGTGCGATTTCTGCAAGTTGCATCGCTGCGATTCGTGATGTTCTTCGGCGCGCCGATCGTCGCGCTCTATGTTATCTGTACGCTTCTGCTGCTGCTGCTGGCCGACGTGTGGGGCGCGGCCCAGTCGGTTCTCGATTGGTGGCCGCGCATCTTCAACACGGTCGGCTTCACCGCCATTGCCACGGCGGCGATGATGGTCCTATGGCTAGTGCTGCAAGTTGGCCGATTGGTGCTGGTCGACATCCTCGAACGCCGCCGGATTCGATTGCGGCGTGAATCGTTCGGATTCGTGTTTCAGTTTTATCACCTGCTGCCCGAATTGAATGTGCTCGAAAATGTGTTGCTGCCGCGGATGATCCAGTCGTCGATGCTGAGTTGGGGTGCCACGCGCGGCAAATCGCGCGACGAAGCGCTGGCCGTGCTGAAACGCGTCGGCCTGGCAGAGCGGCTCAAACATCGGCCGAGCGAGCTATCGGGCGGCGAACGACAACGTGTCGCGATCGCGCGGGCCTTGATTCACAAGCCGGCGATTCTCTTCGCAGACGAGCCGACCGGAAATTTGGACAGCGAATCGGGCAAAGTGATATTGAATCTGTTGCGAGACTTGCACGCACAAGGCCAGACGATCGTGATGGTCACGCACGACCCATCGGTCGCCGCCGCCGCCGACCGCACGCTTCGCCTCGAAAACGGACGCTTGGTGAATTAGCCACCGAGTTCACAGAGGCCACGGAGAATACGAAACACCGAATACGCGGCACCTGTAACTCGTCTTCGGCAACAGGCAACCACTACACCGACTCAATCCACCGCACACTCGTAAGCGTCCGGTGACCCCGTCTGTAACTCGGTGCGCAGCGCGCGGCGGCTGCGCTACATGGTGGCAGATTTGCGGACGCGAGTGCGGAACGGCGCGGGGCGCGAGGGCGCGCGGGCGCGCGGGGCGCTTGCGTTGCGAATCTGTCGGCGCGCAGTGGGGCAATGGAGGTGGCGGGAATCGAACCCGCCGGCGCTTTGGCCGACTTGCCTTGCGACAATTCGGCTTGGCGCCGCCACGAACCCGCGCTTCCGCGGATTCACAACACAGTGCGGCTCGTTTTGGGGTCTTTGCTGCCGAGCGACCGCGAGCGGAGGTCTTGTGCCGAAGCGTTGCCTCGCTTCGGCTATCTGCGGGCACATTCTCCGGA
>JBJXFK010000234.1:0-21070 GCA_046155505.1 Phycisphaerae bacterium | reverse complement strand
CAACCGTGGTCGGCTAAATAAGTTTGTCGCGAAATTGGCCGCGTTTTCGGGACTGGAGCGGCCAAAAAAACAACGAACAAATCAATTGGACTTGACAGGGGGTTTTGTTGGTCGGCCGCGCCGCCGCTGCTGCGCCGCATCCCAGCTCAGGTAGCGTTCCAACGTTTTGACATCGATGCCTATTCGCTTCGCAAACTCGGCCCGCGAAACCCCGGCCTGAGCCGCTCGTTTCCAGTCTTCCACGATATCCCTGCGTCGGATCGCCTCGTTCAGAGACAGCCGCGGGCGCCCCGACCGCCGCACGGGTTTCTGGGTTGGGTTCGGCTGCGACTCCGCGAGTTCAGACGGATGCACGGGCGGCGGTTCACACTGCCCCCAGGCCATGTAGGTCCGGGCGAGCGGCACTGCGTCCGGTCCCTGCCCCCAAATGGCGCGCAGCGGCAACATCATGGAATGGCGCGCTTTCTGAAGCTCGCGCTTCATCGTAAGCGGGAGCATCGAGAGCTCTGCGGGCACCGGCTGGTTGCACCAGCGCGTTTGGAACTCGCGCCAGCGCTTGTCGACCGCGAGTCTTACCCCGTCGAGCGGATGGACAATCAGTTGATGCTCGATCCACAACTCGCGCGCAATCAAGATCGACATCCAGTGTGCAGAAGTTGCCGCAACGGAAGCGATCCAACTATGGCCAGGATCTACCGAGATCCGAGTTGACCAAACCGCCTGCACGGCACTGCGCACGGACCAGGGATTTTTGGGTTCCAGCAAGTGCCGCTGCGCGATGACGCGCTTACGTTCGAAATCCTGAAACTCCCAGAAGATGAGTTCGAGCGCTTCGCTGTCCACGACTTCGGTCGGCAGCCGGTCCGGAAGCAGAACACCCTCGACGACCGCGCGAAGCAACTGCAGGACTACCGTTTCGTCCGGGGCACTGCGGCGCGCCAACGAATCGGTCGTGTTTTTGACGAACGCCTGCGCGGCGGCACAGCTTCGCTTCGCGACCGCATGAATGTGAGCGAGCGTAACAGCGGACTCCCACTGAATTCCGCAGGACTCGAGCGCCGCTTCGAAGGTCGTTTGCTTGGAGAGGTCGATGACGGATGGGATTGTTTGTTTTTTGGACATGCGCGCAGGCCCAGCACGGTCCTGTTGGAGCGCGCCAGCGCTCTTGAGTGCCGACGCGGCGGAACAGGTAGAAGAGATTGACTGCGACGATCCCCGTCCGTGGGATGCGATTCCGTGGCCGACCGTCGCGGGTCCATTGGCTGGCATCGATCGAACTCGACCGATCTGAGTGTTAGGGTAGCGTTTGGGCCGCGCCAGGTCAACATGAGTCTCGCTGTCGGTTCCGCGGTCTTGCCGGGGGGCAGCGACGGGCCTTCGACCGCCGCTCGATCGAACTCCCAAACCGAGTCCGACGCGCGAGCGAGGTTTTCGGGCGCGATCGCGCGGAGTCCTCGCTTGCGCAGCGGGCCCGGTTCGGCGGGAGAATCTGCCGCCGAACCGCGAATGTTGCAGTCGTACTGCCGAACATATCACCCGCGAAACAAAAATACTCGATGCCAATGAATTCTCCGACTGCCCCGGGATCGGTGAAGAAAGAGTCGCGCGGCACTTCGACTTCGACGGCGAGCGACGCAAGGCGAAGCCGAAACCGCCCAACGGGCAGCAACTCCCGTATTTGATCTCATATTTCGCGACGAGGAACACGCCGAGGTGCTATGGCTCGCGCACTTCGCCTTGCACAGCGCTGAGGGCGGCGCGGGTGGATTCGATTAATCGATGGCCTTCCGGCAGCGAGCTCGCGCGATTCCGAAGAGCCTCTTGCAGCAGCGCTTCGGCTTCGCTCGCCTTGCGGCAACGATGAAGTAGTTCGCCGAGGTTGTGCATCACGCTCGCCGCATCGCGGTGCGTGAGCATCTGGCGGTCCCGCTGAATCGCCAGCGCGTCTCGAAAAGTCTGCTCGGCGGCGGCAACGTCACCGAGCGGTTCGAGCACCAGTCCGAGTTCGTTGAGCGCCATCGCGAGTCGCGGATGGCCTTCGCCGCCGACGCGGCGCGCTAGGGCGACCGCCTCGCGAACGAAACGCTCTGCATCGACGAGGTCTCCTTGCAACCGCCGCACGCGACCGAGATTCGCCAGGATGTCAGCGACGACAAGATCCTCGGAGGACTTGCGGCGCAGTTCGAGCGCCGTTCGAATCGCGGCTTCGGCCTCGCCATAGCGTTCGCGGTCGATCAGCACCCGGCCCATGAAGTAGTGAGACTGTGCGACCAGCGGGTGATCGGGTGGAAACGCGCGTGTTCGAATGTCGAGCGCCTCGCGTTGCAGCGTTTCGGCCTGGTCGTAGTCGCCGAGCATGAGCAACACAACGGCCAGTCCTTCCGCTGTGGTTGCGACGTGTGGATGGTCTGGGGCGAGGCTGCGGCGCTGCAATTCCAGGGCATCGCGATAGTGGGTTTCGGCTTCGGCGAGTCGCGAGGTCGCCGCAAGTGCGGTGGCCAAATTGCGCAGGCAGGCTGCCGTATCAGGATGCTCCGCCCCAAGCACTCTGCGGCGAATGTCGAGCACGCGTTGGAAGTGGTCGATCGCAGCGGGATAGTCGCCGCGCGAATAGTGCAGCGCCGCGAGATTGTTGTAAGTCGTCGCAATCGTCTGACTATCTTCGCCGCCGGCGCGCTGCCCGATCTCGAGCGCTTCGCGCCACAATCTTTCAGCACCGTCAAAGTCGCCGCGGGTATGTCTGACCTGGCCCCACTCGTTGAGTGAGTCGGCCGTTGCCAGATCGTCGTCCTGCCTGGCATCGCGGCGGGCGTCCATCGCGGCGGCAAAGAGCGCGTCGGCCTCGTCCAACTGTCCGCGTGCGGAGCAATTCGCCGCCAGCGCGTGCTGCGCTGTCATCACGTCGGGGTGCTTCTCGCCGAGCAGCATCACCCGCATTGCAACGCATTGTCGAAACAGCACTTCCGCCGCAGCGTAGTTGCCCTGGATATAGCGGAGTGAGCCCAGTTCGAGCATGCTCGACGCAACGAGCGCGTGCTCTTCACCGAAGAGTGCGCGTCGCGCGTTGAGCGCGGCCACCAGGTGCCGCTCGGCGTCCTCATAACGAGCCAGCCGGGCGTACACCCTGCCAATGGTTGAGCGAAGCGCCGCTTGCACGTCCGGCTCGTCGTGCAACGCGTCGTCGTCGATACGAGCGCTGGCCTCGTCGAGCGTCTCGCGCACGGTGATTTCGCGTCCCTTGGCCCGATCGGGCTCAATTGCCGAGAGCATATTCTGAAGAAACGCGTTGATCTTCTCGGCTTTGGCGGCTTCGGTTCTGGCGATGTCGCGTTGCGTTTCGGCCGCGGCGCGCTGACTGGCCTCGGCTTCGCGCGCGTCATCCGCCTGCTCCCGAAGCGACTTCTGCGTCGCCTCGGCGTCGACCGCGCGGCGACGTGCGTCGCGCTCCTGGAAGTAAAAGACCGTTGAAACGCCGAAGCCGAGGATCAGTGTGAAGAGCACCGCGCTGGTTGCGGCGAGCGCCATGCGATGGCGGCGGACAAACTTTCCGAACGCGTACTCAAAGCTGGGCGGCGCGGCAACGACGGGCTTGCCGGCTTGGTGGCGCTCGACATCAACTGCAAGTTCCTTGACCGACTCGTAGCGCCTGCACCGGTCTTTCTCAAGGCACTTCATCACGATCCAGTCGAGGTCGCCGCGCAGTTCGCGTTGCAAGGACCGGACGTCGGTGCCATGTTGGGATGCTATTTCGGTCGGGCTGGCGGCTCTCCCGCATGTAACGGGCTCGGCAATGAGCGTCGAAAAACGCGTGCTCGGCTTGGGCGGCTCTAGTTCACGAATGATGCGCGCAATTCCGGCGGAACCGGCCTCACGCAACATCTGCCCATCGAATGGCAGCGTGCCGGTCAGCAGTTGGTACAGAATCACACCCAGTGAATACACGTCCGAGCGCGTATCGACGTCGCGCCCTCCACCAGCTTGTTCCGGACTCATGTATTCCGGCGTGCCCATCAGCCGGCCGACCTCGGTGTAGGCATCGTGCTCGCCAAGTGTCGAGCCGGTGGCCTTGGCAATGCCGAAGTCGATCACCTTTGGCAACGGTCGTCCGTCAATGAGTGTGACCAGGATGTTCGACGGCTTCAGGTCGCGGTGAATGATGCCTTTCTGGTGGGCATGGTGTACCGCATCGCACACGGAAGTGAACAGATTCAGCCGCTCGCGGATTCGCAGACGTCCGGAGTCGCAGAAGCTTGTAATGGCGGGTCCGGGAACGTGTTCCATCACAAAATAGGGCCGGCCGCGCTCGGTCATGCCGGCATCGAAAACCTTAGCCACGCCCGGATGTTCCATGACCGCCAGGGCCTGTCGCTCCATCTCGAAACGGGACAGGACTTCGCGGCTGTCCATGCCGGCCTTGATGAGCTTTAGCGCCACTCTTCGCTTGACCGGCGCGTTCTGCTCGGCAATCCAGACGCGGCCAAACCCACCTTCGCCGACTTGCTCGATCAGCCGAAACGGGCCGATCACGTCGTTTGCGCGTTCTTCCGGCGATCCGTCATCGGTGACGAAGGGCGCGCCGCTGGAGGGAAAACTGGTTTCGGAGAGTCGCCGGAGGTTGGCATTGACCGATCGGAGTTGCCCGGCCAGAGTGTGAAAGACGCTCGGGTCGTCACGGGCATCGATCAGTCGCTGCACGTCGGCGCGCAGTGCGGCGTCTTCTCCGCATTGTTGATCGAGAATCGAAGCAATCTGATCGGTCGGAATCTCGCGCAGCGCGAGAAATAACTCAGCAGCCGCCTGAAATCGCTGGCCAGCATCCATTACTGCGCGTCTCCCCGCAACTGCGAGCGCAGCCAGACTCGGGCGACGGCCCAATCCTCGGCAACCGTCGAGCGAACGACGCCGAGGGCGTCTGCGATTTCCTCGTTGGTCATGCCGGCGAAGAAGCGCAACTCGACCACTCGCGCGCGCCGAGCGTCGAGAGCGGCCAGCCGGTGAATTAGTTCGTCTAGTTCGAGAATCTCCAAATCGCGCGATTGGAGCGACTCGCCGCCCGAGAGGGCGATTGGTCGGACGCCGCCGAGTCGCTTGTCGGCCGTGCGCATGCGCGCGTGGTCGACGAGGATCCGACGCATCGCGATCGAGGCGAGCGCCAGGGCGTGTGAATGTCCGCACACGGGAGCGCTGCGTCCGCGCATTCGCACAAAGGCCTCGTTCACGAGCGCCGTCGGTTGCAGCGTATGGCCGAACCGTTCGTCGGACATGTACTTCTGCGCGACGCGGCGTAGGTCATCGTAAATGAGGGGAAAAATCTGAGTCAGGCTCGCCCGCTCCGCGTCATCGACGCGATCAAGGAGCCAGGACAGCGTTCGGGCGGCGTCTGGGTTCATCCGTTTGCATTCCGTGGAAATTTTACTCGCTACGTCGGTCATCTCCAAACACCACAGGCGGAATCGAGGGCGTGCGCGCCCGATACGTCTGCGATTTTTTGTTGAATGCCGCACATGGCTCGTGCGCCCGATCGCACATCGCGCGACGCGAGAATTATTTTCGGGCGCGCCGCACCGCTGATCCGCCTATGTCTTTCGAACGGGATCGGATTCGCGACCCGTTCGCCCAATCCCCGGTCCCGTGCCGATTGCGGTTGCAACGGGCACCTGCGGTTGGACAGTCGTTCAAGGCACTCATAAGGAGAAGAACCATGCACGTTCAAGAGATGAACCCACGAAAGCCGGCCGCGCGAGCCGGCGCGCTTCCCACCACCCTGTCGCTCCTCGCGTCGATCGCCTTCGCCGGGTCGGTTCACGCGGACATTTCCGGCTTCAACAGCGGTACGGGCTGGAGCTCGAACGGTTCGCCGCTGCCCGGCCCCGTCTTCAGCGCGTCTGCGGTGACACTTACCAACACGGGCGTCGAGAATGACGCCGGCAGCGTGTTTTTCAACACGCGACACGACGTTGGGCTGGGCTTTTCGGCCCAGTTCACGTATCAGCAGACGTCGACTGCCGATCCCGGCAGTCCGGGAGACGGTATTGCGTTCGTCGTCCAGAACAGCGCTAACGGCGCGGGGGCGCTCGGCTTCGGCGGCGGTTCGATCGGTTATGAGGGCATCGGCAACAGCCTGGCCGTCGTGCTGGACCTGAATCAGGGTTCTCCGCGGCGAAACACCACCGGATTGGGATTCGGCGGAAACTACAACGACAACGCGGGTTTCGTGACAGCTCCGCTTTCTCTGGAGAGCGGTCATCAGATCCGCGTCGACTTGAACTACAACGCCGGAAGCAGCAATCTCGTGGTCACGCTGACCGACCTGACGACGAGTGCGGTCTTTACTCACACGTACACCGGCATCAATCTAAACACACTGCTGGGCGGAAACGGCGCGTGGGTCGGCTTTACCGGGGCGACCGGTCAGTTTGACAACACGCAGGTGGTCAGCGGCTTCACGCTCACCGCCGCTCCCTCGCCGACAGCGGCGAATTGGAACGTGCTCGCGACCGGCGCATGGTTCAACTCCGGCAATTGGACGCCGAGCGGCGTCCCGACTGCGGCACTGGTCGCGAACATCGCCAACGGCGGAACCTGCACGTTCGCCGTCGAGCAATTTGGCCAGGCGGCGAGCGTGAACCTCCGCGGCGGCAGCACGATGGACCTCCGCGGCACGCTCACCAGCGGTGGGCCGATACGGGTCGGCGAATCGGGCGGCACCGGCCTGCTTACTGTCCGCGACGGCGGGATCGTCAACGCGCCGAGCATCGTGGTCGGCGCGGACGCCGGCACCGCGGGCACGCTGCGCATCGGCAACGGCGGCGCGCCCGGCACGCTGAACGCACCCGTGAGCAGCGTCGGACCGGGCCTGGTCCGGTTCAATCACAATAGCAGCTTCCATACCTTTGCGCAGCCGTTGAGTGGGCCGCTCAGCGTCGTTCATGATGCCGGGACGACGACGCTTCTCTCGTCGGCGATCACCTACCGGGGCGCTACGACCATCAACGGCGGCACGTTGCGTATCGCCGACAATTTCAACTTCGACAGCCCGATCTCGATTGCGGCCGGCGGCGCGCTCGTATTGGACATTTCGCTGGATGTTCGTCTGCTTCGGAACTTGAGCGGCGCAGGGCCGGTCACTGTTGCCGGCAATACGAGGACGGCCCGGCTCGGCGGAAACAACGCAGCGTACTCCGGCACGTTTTCCTTGCCCGTCGGAACGCGCGGCATGATGTGGGGCATCGGCGCGTCCGGTAGCGCAGCGGCAAGATGGGACCTGAGCGGTCAGTTCGCGCTCATCCAAACAGTTCCCGCCGCCACCGTGCGGCTCGGCGCCCTGTCCGGCTCGAATGCGGCGACGGAGCTCTCCACTTTCTCCGGCACGGGATTGAAGACCTTTGAGGTCGGTGCGCTGGGCACGAACACGACCTTTGCCGGCGTGATCCGAGACAATTCGACGTTCGGCGGCGGCGGCACGAACACGGTGGCGCTGAGCAAGGTCGGCGGCGGCACGCTCACGCTCAGTAACACGAACACGTACACCGGCGGCACGAGCGTCAACGCGGGCACGCTGCGCGTCAACGGCTCGATTGGCGGCTCCCTCAGCGTCGCCAGTGGCGCTACGATCGGCGGCTCGGGAACTGTCAACGGCGCGGTGGCAATCCAACCTGGCGGTAGCGTCGCTCCCGGCGCAAGCCCCGGCCGATTGACCTTCGGCGGCCCCGTCACGCTCGACGGCACGCTGCGAATCGACCTCAACGGACCGGTGCCGGCCAGCGGCTATGACCAGTTGATGATCACGAGCGGCGACGTTTCGCTGCTATCGAGCGCGAATCTCGCGTTCGAGACGCTTTCCGGCGTTTTCTCGGTCTCTGACCAGCTCATCATTCTGAACAACGCCGGCGCTGGCACGCTGTCCGGTAGCTTTGCGGGATTGCCTGACGGCGGCGCAAACGGCACGCCTGTGCCGGCGCTGAGCGGCTTGGGTGGGTTCAGCGAGTGGCGCATCTACTACAGCGCGGACGAGGCAACAGGCTCACTCACCGGCGGCAACGATATCGCGCTGGCGCCGGTCGATGACGCACCGTGTGCTGGCGACGTCAATGGTGACGACGAGGTGAACCTGAGCGATTTGGCTATCCTGCTCGCGAATTTCGGCACGGCGAGCGGTGCCGCGCTGGAAGATGGAGACATGGACGGCGACGGCGATGTCGACCTGAGCGATCTGTCGCAACTCCTCGGCGCATTCGGTACCACCTGCTAGTCAGTTTCGATGCGGCGTTTCTCGATTCGTTCGTGGAATTGGTGCGGCGACCATCCGGTCGTCGCACCCTTGTTGTTGCATGGTGGCGAAACGCGCGTGTGAGTGTGATGTCGTCCCAGAACTTGAGGACGTATGTGTCGTGTTTCAGTTGGCGCACGGACTCACCAAGTCATCGGAGAATGAGGCGGTCAGCAGGGGGGCCGCGACGAGCAAACGTGGCCCGATGCGAGTATTGCGATGTTCCTCGACTACTTAAAGTGACACGCGGCGGCGTTCGTTGCATACATTTGGCGGAAGCGCGCGAACGGTTCCTTCGAACGCAAATCGACCAGGCGTTCTGCAATTTTTCGATGGAGAGCGAGCAGATGACCACACGAGCGATTGAACCGGAAGGGTAGAAGCTCGTCGCGAGCCGCTTCACGACCCAACCGACCTCGGCCAATCCTGACCGTGCAGGAACTGCGGCTTAGACCTGCGCGGGTCGACAGAACTCGATTCGCTTTGTCCGGAATGTGGCGTTGCCAATTCCGGCTCAGATCACCGCTCGGCTTTTCCCCAACTTCGCTATGCCGCGCGCGAATCGAACAAGGCTCCCGTGGTTGCACGAATCGGGAATTTGTACCTGATTGCGGCAGTTTCTTTCCAAGATCGCCGTGTTGTCAAGTGCGGCAGCGCAAGCTGCCAATGGCAAATGGCACCGCAGCGTTAACCCGTCCTTCGAACTGCCGGAGAGTTCGAGAGAGTTCGCGGTCCGGGTTCGAGGCGGTATCGAAACGGGATGTCGCGCGGCAATAGGGCATCGCTCAACGAGAGACGTGGGCGGTTCTCAAGTTCTTGCAGAGGCTGTAGATAAACGCAAAACGCCGCCCGTTCTCTCGGGCGGCGTTCTGCGTTAACCACTGGGGAGCAGCATTTCGCTACTCCCTTGCAACTAGAGGGAACAACACCGTCTTCGAAATCGTGTCTCTCCTTGTCGCGCGAGACATTTGGAGAGACATCCAATTTCGCGATTCGAAGCGCTATAGGGAACCCAACCACGAAATTCGGTGACCGGCGGGTTATGGAGGGTGAGGGCCTGGGGGTTGGGCCGGATGCCAAATCGAAAGCCGGTTTGCGGCCGCGGCAGAGGGGGCCCAAAATGTCGGGAGGCGGTTTTCACTGACTGTTTTCTCGTCATTGGATCCAAAAAGAGCTCAAAGCCATGCTGCGCTGGTTCTACGCTTTCGTGCACCTCCTGATTGAAGCCCAATCTGCGCGCCGGGACGCCCGCATTCGGTTCCTCATGGCGCAGGTCGAGATTCTGCGCCGCAAACTGGGGGGTAACCGGGTCATCTCGTCTCCCGCCGACCGCCGCCGGCTCCTGTCCATCGGAGCCGAGTTCGATCACAAGATCGAAGGCGTGCTCGGGATCGTCACGGCCAAGACCTATTATCGCTGGGTTCACGAGCAAGCGGAAGGCCGGGAGCTGCAACCGGTGGGACGGAAGAAGATCAACCCGACAAGGTGACCGTGTGGCGCGCAAGAGCGTCGGCCGCGCCCGATGCCGCGGCACCGCCCTGAGATACCGCCGCTCTCTTCGCTGACCTGAACCAGAGCGCACAACGAAATCGGCCCGCGAGGTTCGCTCGCGGGCCGCACGAACCGTAGCAGCGCTTGCCGCGATCAAGGGCACGTCGCGCCGAAGTTCGCGAGCAGAATAGACAGGTCGGCCAACTCGACGTCGCCGTCGCCATCCACATCCCCGTCGGCAAGCGTCGCGCCGCTCTGCACGCCGAAATGTGCGAGGAGGATGGCCAGGTCGGAGAGTCCGACACTGCGGTCGCCATTGAGATCGCCCGGGCAGGGCGCGGCGTTGATCGTCAGCGCAGCGTCGCTGCTGTCGACAGATCCGCATCCGTTGCTCACCACGCAGTCATAGCTGCCGGCGTCGTCGCCGCCGATCGGGTTGATCGTGAGCGCAGCGGTCGTTGCGCCCGAAATGTTGCCGCCGTCCGACAGGTTGGCTCCATTTCTTCGCCATTGAAACGTCAATCCACCGCCTTCGGCCAAAACAGTGAACATGGCCGATTCACCAACGTCGCCCGTGACCGAGTGCGGCTGCTGCGTGATTTGCGGCGTGTTCAGGCTGTCGCAGACGTCGCCGACGCCGTCGCCGTCGCAGTCTTGCTGTGCTGGGTTGGCCGCGGCCGGGCAGTTGTCGATGCAGTCGGCCACACCATCGCTGTCAGTGTCCGTATCTGCGACGCCGCAGCCGCAAGCGCCCGGCGCGGTCTTGTTTGGGTCGTTCGGGCAGCCGTCACAGGCATCGCCGGTGCCGTCACCGTCGGCATCGGTCTGACTCGCGTTTGCGGCAGTCGGGCAGTTGTCGCAAGCGTCGCCAACGCCGTCCCCGAAGCCTTGCGCGGCGAAGAATTGCGCCACCTCGGCCGCGGACAACGCCCGCCCGAGAATCGCCAGTTCGTCGATCGAGCCGGTCAGGAAGTTCACCACGCCACCACGGTTGCCGAGGTAGAGCGGTGAAGCGTTAGCCGTAATTCCTGTCGTCGTATCGACCGTCGAAGCCTCGAGCGTACGATCGACATAGAGCTTCAGCGTTCCGGAATCGCGAACGAAAACGATGTGGTGCCATTGGTTGTCGTTGATCGTTGACGCGGACGTTAGTGCTGGATTGGCACTGCCGTTGTACCGCGCGGCCCGCACCCGACCGGCGTTGACGCCGCCCGTCTGGTTGATGAGCCGGATCACATAGGGGTAGCCGCCCGAGCCGCTCCACTTTTCAACGATGGCATTGTCCTGATTCTGCGTGCTGCCTTGGGTGGCAGGTATCTTGACCCACACCGAGATCGAAAAGTCCGCCGAGGGGCCGAAGTCGAGTTCGTTCGCGTCGGGGATGACGACGCCGTCGTTGCCGTCGAACACCACGGCGGTCCCGTCGACCCCGCTGCCCCAGCCCGCTGCAGCGAGCGTCCCGTCATGTGTACCTACGCTATCGGCCGCGAGTGTGCCGCTGCCTTCCGCGAACCGCCAGGCCGCAGCGGGAACGAAGCCCGCATCCAACAGATCGGCGTCGTGCTGATCCGGGTTGGCGGTTGCGCAGTTGTCGATGCAGTTGGCCACGCCGTCGCCGTCACTGTCAGTGTCCGCGACGCCGCAGCCGCATTGACCGGGCGCGACTTTGTTTAGATCGTTCGGGCAGGCGTCGTTGCAGTCGGGCACGCCGTCGCCGTCCGTATCAGTATCCGCGACGTTGCACCCGCATTGCCCCGGCCCGATTTTGTTCGGATCGTTCGGGCAGTCGTCGCAAATGTCCGGCGCGCCATCGCCGTCGGCATCCGGGCCGCACTGGGAGCCGACGCCGCCGAACGTGCCGCCGGCGGCGGTGCAGTTCGCGCTGGAAAGCCGCTGACACAAGCCGCTCGGAATGCAGCACGATCCGGTCTCATCGCGCAGGGCCAGGCCGTGATACTGTCCCGCGGCGATCGCCCGGTAGCCTGAGTTAGGCAAAGGAAGTCCGAGTTCGCCGTATTGACCGAATCCCCATGCCACGATCGAGCCGTCGGTCTTTAAGCCGAGGCTGAAGGTTTCGCCGCCATCGAGCGCCGTAAAGCCGCTATTGGGGCCGGGCGGCGGATCGGCCTGGCCGCCCCAGACGACGACGGAGCCGTCGGTTTTCAGTCCCAGTGCGTGGAACCGACCGAGCGCGATCCTGTCGAAGCCGCTATTGGGCGGCGGCACGTCCAGCGGTCCATTCGACCCGTCGCCCCAGATTTCGACCACGCCGTTAGAACGGAGCGCCATACTGATGCTCGCAGATGCGGCAATAGCGATGTAGCCGACGTTGGGCGCGGGAATGTCGAGTTGGCCGTAGGAGTTGTCGCCCCACGCCACGATCGAACCATTGGCCCGCAGGCCGAGCGAATGATCGCTGCCGGCAGCGATGGCGACGAAATTCTGGTTGGGCGCGGGCACATCGAGGTTGCCGTAGATGTTGGAGCCCCAGCCTGCCACAGCACCATCCGCCTTCAAGCCAAGGCTGAAACGGTTGCCGGCCGAAATCGCGACGAAACTACCGTTTGGCGAGGGAACATTGAGCTGGCCTTCGTTGGGGCGGCCCCAGCAGACGACCGTTCCAGTACGCTTGAGGCCAATCGAATGATCCGCCCCGCCGCTGATTGCGACAAAGTCGGTGTTCGGCGCAGGCACGTTTAGCTGGGTAGCGGTATTGCGGCCCCAGGCCACCACGCTGCTGGTGACGACCGTGCAATTGGCCGTAGCGCAGCTCACGCCCGCGCCCGACCAAGTGCCGCCAAGACTTTGACAGGTTGAATCCGCCAACTGCTGGCACATGCCGCTGGGGAGGCAGCAGGCACCGACCGGCAGAGGACAGCCCTGCGCGTCGACCGGGACGCCGGGGGTATTCGGGCATAAGTCGGCACAGTCGTCCACGCCGTCGTCATCAGAGTCCTGAATTTCGAACAACTGTCTTTCGACCGCGCCGATGTCGCAAGCCGCCAGCCCGTCGCCTTCCCCGTCCACGCCGCGCGGCAGGCCGCGCTCGTCGGTCGAAGTGAGGCAGTTGGATGGCCAGCCAGCGTCCAGTGCCGGGCTGTCGCAGCGCAACATGTGGGTCATTCCGATCCCCCCGTTATCGTCGAGGGGCACAATGCGCGGATCGACGCCGGCCCGGTCGGTTGAGCACATCCCCGGAGAGCCGCAATTGATTTGGGTGCCAAACAAATCGAACCCGAAAATGTTATGGCCTTCGCTGAAGATCGTGCTGCTGTTCAGGTCTTGGCTGGCGTTTAGTGCAATGATGGAGTGAGTCATCCTCGCGTGGCCGACTCCGCCACTCTCGTAGCACGCCAACCCGAAGGTATTGTTCACCACAGTGCAGTGGTCGACGCGCAGGCCCCCGGCTCTAAAGGTGTAAATTCCAAAGCGGTTGGTATTGCCACTGACCGTGCAGTTCCGTAGCACACACGGGTTGGCGTTGGTGATATGTACGCCTCCGCCGGCGTTGCCGGAGAACGTCGAGTTCAGGACGCTCAAGCTCACGGGACCGGAGAAGCGGGCACAGTACAGCCCACCGCCGTCGGCATTGGCTCCGATGACGTTGCCTGTGATGGAACAAGAGTCGAGCGTCAATGAGAGGCTTGTTCCGATTCCCGTGGTCGCATAAATGCCCCCGCCGTGGCCGGTTGTGCTGATGCAATTCTCAACACGACAACGGTTGAGCGCCACGACGCCGTTTGTAATTGCGAGTCCGCCCCCGTTGTGCTCCGAGCCGTTGCTGAACGTGAGCTCGTTCACCGTCACCGCGATTTGCGCTGAAGAGTTGTCCGTTCGAATTTTCATGATTCGAAAATCCGCGGCACCAGCGCTCCGCTGGATCACGGAGTTGTTTCCGTTGATCGTGAGGTCCGTGTAAATCCTCGGAAGGCCGCTGCCCTCCCCGTTGGGCGCGCCGATGGAGAGCAGGTATGTCCCGTTGGTCGCCAAGTTGATCGTGTCGGCCTGTCCATTGCCGTTGGCGGTGTCGATCGCAGCGATCAGGCCGGCAACGTCGCCGTTGGCGATGTTGAACGTGTCTGCGGTAGCCATGGGGGGAAGCGCTAGGAACGCTGCGGCCAGCGCGACGGCCGCGAAAGCGAATCTGCCGTGGACCGACAGCCGTTGAACTGCTTTGGGGGTTCGCGTGCTCACGGTTCTTGCTCCTGTGGCTGGGTTCTTGGATCGTCGCGGGCCGTATGGCGTCGCTTCATCTCCATTCACACGAAAGCGCCCGCTCAGGGGTCAGAAAGTTCGTATGGGCACCGACAAAAAAAGGACTGGGCGCGGCTCCATTTGAAACCGCGCCCGGCTCTACGTCGCGCCGCCTGCTGCGCGCGTGACAGCCGTCCGCAATCGATCGATTCTGCTCAAGCGAATCCCGCGGCCAGAGCGATGCAGCTACGGACAGATCGAACCAAAGTGGGCGAGCAGCACCGACAGGTCGGTCAGCTCCACGTCGCCATCGCCATCGACGTCGCCGGGACAGTGGACCACGGTCAGCGTCGCGCCGGCGGTGGACTGGTAGGCGCCGCCGCAGAGGTATCGCAGCGCATACACGCCGTCGTCGCTGGGTCGTGCCTCGGCGAGCGTGAGCGTCTGCGTCGTAGCGCCGCTAATGCCGCGCCCGTTTGCCAGCGCAATGCCGTCCTTGGTCCACTGGTACGCGCGGACGTCGCCGGTGAGGGCGGCGGTAAAGGTGGCCGTGTGCTCCTTGAGCACGGTCTGGTCCGCCGGCTGCTGTGCAATGGAGCAGCCGTCGAGCTGGACGGGCACAATCTGGACGCCGCCCAGAAACGTTTCCCAATAGGACCCGGCGCCCGCGAAGACAGTTATGAAGATGTTTCCATTGGTTACGGCGACTTCGTGGACGGTGTGGGTCACGCCCTCAATGAACGCATCGCCCGGCATGGTGCCGGAAATATGCGCTTCGGGAGCCGTGTTCACCGCTACGGATGCGTCGCTAGACGGGTCCGGCCACGCCGCGTAGGTGTACACGCGGTATGTCCCGTTCGACACTCCCCTCAGATAAACGCCGGCGTAGGTGGACCCGAGGCACGGCGTCGTGGCTGCAAAAACGCCATCATCAAGCAGGGCTGAATGGTCGCCGGTGTTGCTCGTCTGCCAAGCTCCCCAGTTTTGCGCTCCCTGCATATACAACCCGAGGGTCACTGTCGAGACTTCGCCCGTAGTCGTAGTGAGTAACTGGTTTGTCGGGAAGGCGGTACCCACCCAGAGTCCCGTCTGCCCTGCGGCAGCGCCGAAACCGGACGAGGGCACTCCGGAACCCGAGGGCTGGAAATCAATATTGAATGCCTGCGCGTTCGTGTACGAGACATGCCAGGCTGCCGCCACAATCGGAAGCAAGGCGCGTGCGAGCGTCGTTTGGGAACGGTTTCGCCGACCAGCGTGTAGGGCTTTTACTTTGTTCATCGTCTTTCTCAACTGTGAGGGGCCATTTTGGAGACGCGACGTGCAGGTCGCTGTATTGCTCCGCCGACGTTTACCCGAAAATGCCGGGCGGCGGATCAAGAAAAAAGGGTAAGATGCGAATGCCATCTGTTTGAGCCGCCTTTCCGCGGAGGCGCAGCTTTTTTCGCTGTGTTTGCGGGGTTCTTGTAGCAGTGCGTATGGCCTGGGCCGGCGCTTTCGCGCACGCGGTTCGCATCGGCCGGCGCGCTGAAGGCTGATCACCAGCAGCGGCGGCGACCCTTCGTGCATCACCGGCCAGCTCAGGTCACGCAGCGCATCGACAAGGCTCACCCGATCGGGAGTGCCACGCCGCGCCGCCTTAGGCACCCAAGAGACCTCAACCCATTACGCCGGGCAGGGCTCGCCGAACACCGCGAGCAGTTGCGACAGGTCCGTCAGGTTAACCGCGTTGTCGCCGTTCAGATCGGCCGTCGCGTCGAATGCCGCATCGCCGTTCACGCTGCCGAACGCCGCCAGCAGCAGGCTGAGATCGGTCAGATTTCGCTGCCCGTCATCGTTCACGTCGCCGACGCACGGCACAAACTCGAACGCCCCGATGTCCACCGCCGCACCGAGCGTGCGCGCATTGCCGCCCAGGTCGGTGACCAGCGTCGCGGGCACCGCGGCCGAGTCGCCAGAATCGACGGACGGCGAACCGGGCAGCAGGCGATAGTCGCCGGTCGCCTCGCTGACGAACATCGGATCCTGGCTCATATTGCCGACGCCGGCGAGCGAGTCGCCATGCTCGATGTTCGAGTGGTTGATGATCGGGGTGGTGGCCCACATGGCGATGTTCTGCTCGAGGGGGCTGACATAGTTCGAGTATGCCTCGTTGTCCCAGAAGATGCAGTTGGTGATCGTCGTCGGACCGCCGGACAGCACGCCCGTTCCCGACTGGCCGCCGCGATTGCCGACGACTGTGCAGTTGGTCATGACCAGCGTTGCGCTTCCGTTGCGAATGCCGATACCGGAAGCGTCGGCCAGTCGCGAAGGATCGAACACAGTCGAGGTGTTGTCGGCGATCAGGCAGCCATCCAGCGTGACCGTGCCGCCACCCTCGATGCGGATCGCCTGATTGAACCAACCGTTGAAGTTGGTAAACACCGAGTTTGTGAGTCGCAAATTACTGTTGCGATTCACCATGCCTCGCAACCCGTCTCGCAGTTCGCAATCGGCAAACGTCACCCCCGGTGCCGTGCAGTTGAAGTTCGTCACGGACGGGTCGGAGTTGTTGTCAAACGTGCAGCCGATCACGGTCGGATTCGACTCGGTGTTCCCCATGCCGCCGGCTTCGTTCGCGCTATTCTGATGGAACACGCAGTCGATCACCGTCGGATTCGACCGCAGGTTGCACATCCCGCCGCCGACGCCGCGGGTGTTGTACCACCAGAATCCGTGTCGCTGGTTCTCCGTGAAGACGCATCCGACCACGGTCGGGCTGGAATCGACATTCACCATTCCGCCGCCGTCGCCGTTGACAATCGGGTTGTTGTTGGGGTCCATCACCTCGGTGTCAATTCCGCCGCGAAGCGTGAAGCCCTCGAACACCGCTGCCGGCGTCAGCCCGGACGTCTCGACGCACGCACCGCCGCGTTCGCCGTTGGGGCCGCGCGGGTCGATAATCGTCGTCGCCGCACCGGCACCCTGAATCACCAGATCCTTGCCCGTCCACGACAGCGACTCGCGATAGGTTCCTGCCGCGACCATGATCGTGTCGCCGGCAGCGGCGGCGTCGATCGCGGCCTGAATCGTCAGATGCTCTGCCGGAACCTCGATCGTGGCAGCCGACAGCGTCGGTGCGCCGGTCAATGCGATCAACAGGTACGACAGCGGCTTGCGAGCATACGAATGGATGCACATGTTTCGATCTCCTGATCTTGGTTGTGGATCGAGGCGACTTGCGACGGGCTTCACGCTGCCGCGCCCCCAATCACAGTCACACGAAACGGGCGGGACGGGGATCAGGAATTCGGATAAACTCGCGGGCCACGGTCGGATATGACAACGTCGGGTGAAGCGCAGCGCATGCAAACCGCTCGAACAGAACACGTTACGCAAATGCTCGGTCGCCTGGCGGCGGGTGAGTCGTCCGTCGCCGCCCAGTTGTTGCCGCTCATCTATGACAAACTGCGTCGTCTGGCGCAATCACACCTTGCCCGCCAGCGCGCCGGTCACACGCTCCAAGCGACCGCCCTCGTCCACGAGGCGTTTCTGAAAATGTCCGCGCAGCCCGACGCCACTTGGCAGGGCCGGGCACATTTTCTCGCGGTCGCGGCCACGGCGATGCGCCAGATTCTGAGCAACCACGCCCGCGACAAACGGGCAGCAAAACGCGGCGGGGCGCGTTTGCGGGTGACCCTCGCCGAGGGTCAGGTCGAAGATTCCGCTCCAGATTTTGATCCGCTGGACCTCGATGATGTGTTATTGAGATTGGCGGAGCTCGACGCGGTGCAGAGTCGCGTCGTCGAGTTGCGATTTTTCGCCGGCATGAGCGTCGAAGAGATCGCGCATGTACTCGAAATTTCGCCCGCCACCGTGAAGCGCGAATGGCGCGCGGCGCGGGCCTGGCTGAACACCGAACTGGACCGGTAGACCGGCATGACCGCGGCGCGGCACAAACGCATCAAAGACATCTTCCTCGAAGCCTGCGACCTGCCGCCCGCGCAGCGCGGTGCGTTCCTCGACGGCGCGTGCGGCTCGGATGCGCGACTGCGAGCTTCGGTCGAGCAAATGCTCGCCGGCGACAGCGATCCGGTCGGCTTCGAGCGCGGCGTCGCGCTGCGCACCTACATTGAAGAGATCATCGGCTCAGGTGAGTCGGCCGCGCCGCCCGACGGCACCGAGCTACTCGACCACCCACAGCAGATCGGCGGATACCGCATCATCGACGTATTGGGTGAGGGTGGATTCGGCACGGTGTTCCGCGCCGAGCAAGCCACTCCGGTTCGCAGAACCGTCGCGCTCAAGGTACTGAAGCGCGGCATGGACACCCGACAAGTCATCTTGCGGTTCAACGCCGAGCGGCAAGCCCTGGCAATGCTCGATCACCCGAGTTTCTCGCGAATCTTCGACGCCGGCGAGACTGAGAGCGGCCAGCCCTACTTCGCGATGGAGCTGGTACCGGGCGAACCGATCACCCGCTATTGCGACGCGAATCGACTCTCGACCCGGGAGCGCCTGGAGCTTTTTGTGCGGGTCTGTAGCGCCGTCCAGCACGCCCACCAGAAAGGCCTCATTCACCGCGACATCAAGCCGTCCAACGTGCTGATCGTCCTACAGGAAGGCCAGGCGTCGCCCAAGCTGATCGATTTCGGCATTGCCCGCGCGATCGACAATTCTTCCGGCGGCCGCACGATTCTCACCGAGGCCGGCCAGTTGATCGGCACACCCGAGTACATGAGCCCCGAGCAGGCCGCCGGGAGCGCGGACATCGACACCCGCACGGATATCTACTCGCTCGGCGTGATCCTGTTCGAGCTGCTGGCCGGCCGCTTGCCGTACGACATGCGTGGCCTGCCGCTGGTGGACGCCGCCCGGATCATCCGTGACGAGGAGCCGGCGCGGCTGACCGCGATCAGCCGGCGCGAAGGCGGCCGCTACGATCGCGACATTCAGACGATCGTGAGCATGGCGCTCGACAAGGATCCGTCGCGGCGATATCCGTCGGCGGCGGAACTGGCGGCAGACGTCGGTCGTTATCTGCGAGATGAGCCTCTGAGCGCCCACCCACCCAGTGCCGCGTATCAATTGCGGAAGTTTTCGCGCCGACATCGCGCGGCTCTAGCGGCGGGCGGCGGGATGCTCGTGCTTCTGATCGGAGGCACGGTGGGTACGAGCGTCGGCATGTTTCGGGCGATCGCCGCTCGCGACGCCGAGGCCACACAGCGACAGCGCGCCGATGTCCAGACCCAAACGGCTCGTGAGATCACTGAGTTTCTTACCAAAGATCTGCTCGGCGCTGCAACTCCGTTTACGAAGGGCAAGGACGTTTCCGTGCGGCAGGTCGTCGACGAAGCGGCCGCCCGCATCGAGGGGCGTTTTCCTGACCAGCCGTTGGTCGAAGCCGGCGTGCGCGAAGCACTGGGCCGCACCTATTCTCGCATGGCGCTCTACGAGCAGGCCGAGACGCACCTGGCGAAAGCGCACGAGATTCGCTCACGGCACATGGGTTCAGAAGCCCCGGAGACGCTGGATGTAAAGCGCGAGTTGGCGATCCAACGGCTGGAGAGCGGCCGCTATGCCGAGGCCGAAGCCTTGCTCACCGCATTGCTCGAGTCCGACCGCGTTCAGCGCGGGGCGGACGACGAGCGCGTCGTGCTCGACCTGCACTACCTCGGACGGATTTATCGAAGGCTCGATCGTTCTGCCGAAGCTGAGCGCATGTTTCGCGAGGCGCTGGATATACAGACGCGCCGACACGGCCCGGACCACGACAACACCATAGCGACCCAAGGTGAATTGGCAGGTTTTTTGCGTTCGATCGGCCGCCTGGAAGAAGCCGCACCGCTCATTCAACGAACACTCGAATCGCAGACGCGAGCGCGCGGCGCGGACGATGCGTTCACGCTGGCGACCCGCCACAATCTCGCCACGCTGTACCAGCAGCTCAATCGTCTCGAGGACTCCGAAGCGATGTACAAGGAATTGATCCCGGCCATGCAGCGCGCTTTCGGAGCGGAGCATCCCAACGTTCTCACCGTCACCGGCGGACTCGGCTTGGTCTACTACAAGCAGGGCCGGTTCGAAGACGCAGAGCGGACTTATGCCGACCAGATCGCCGGCTTGAAGCGTGCGCTGGGCGAAGAGAACATCAACACGCTCGTGGCCGTCGAGCATCTGGTCGAGCTGTACATGAGGCAGGAGCGCTGGCCGGAAGCCGAGTCGCATTGCCGCGACGTGCTGGCGATTCGCGAACGCACGCTCGGCCCCGACCACAAGCAAACGTCCGCGACCCGTTTTCGGATGGCGCGCGTTTATCTTGGGCAGGCGTGCCTGTCGGAGGCCGAGCCGTTGTTCTTGCACCTGCTCGAAGAGCATCGACGGAAACAGGAACCGGTGCTGGCGGAAGTGGTTGTGGCATACGCGCGTGGGTTGATTCGCGCAGCCCGTCACGCGGAAGCCGAGCCGCTGTTGCGCGAGGCGCTCGATGTACGCAACAAGTTGACACCCGACGGCTCTGCCGAGGTGGCGCAAGTGATGGGTGAGTTGGGGGAACTGCTGCTGAACCAGGCCCGCGCCGGTGAAGCCGAACCAGTGCTGCGCGCGGCCCTGGAAATGAACGAGCAGCTATTCCCGATTGCACAACCGTCCTCGATCACCTATTCCACGAATCTAGCCACGTCTCTCGCAATGCTCGGCCGACTACCCGAGGCTCGCGAGGCGGCCGAGCAGTCCGCAAACATGGCACAACGTTTGCTGCCCGACAGTCATCCCGTTCGCGTTCAGGCAGAGTCGGTTTTGGCAGAGATCCAGACACGTTTGAACAATCGGTAGGCGTAGCAGGTGCGAGCGGGCTACAAGTACATCGAGGACGCCAGCCCCGGCCAGGTGCAGGTGCCGCCGGTAATGATCATTGTTTGCGATAACGTGGATATCGCTGAGGTGTTTTATCGCAACATCAGCGGTGAAGAGCAGATCGAAGTCGCGACGGTAGAGGATGCCCCGGCGATCTCTCGTAAGCGTCCGGTGAACCCCGTCTATTATCCGGCGTGCGGCGTGGCGATGATGCCTCCATCGAAACGGAGGCCGTCATGGCACGCAGTTCGCGGCGGGATTCAAACAAAGAATCGTTCTGGCGCA
>JBJXFK010000233.1:0-9579 GCA_046155505.1 Phycisphaerae bacterium | reverse complement strand
GGGGAGCATCGGCCCCCGGCCGGTGCGGCCCGCGTGGGCACCGGCCGGCGGCCGATGCTCCCCAGGTAGCACGCCGCTTCATTGATCGCCCGCCGCGGTTCCACTATCGTCGCGATATGACGCTGGGTGGAAAGTACATCGTGGTGGACGGCCCGGACGGCTGCGGCAAAAGCACGCAGATCGAACGGCTCAAACAACTCATCGAACGCGGCGGCGGGCAGTGGGTCTATGCCAAAGACCCCGGCGGTACGCCCATCGGTGATCGCATTCGGCATGTGCTGCTCGGTCACGACCTGTCGCTGATGGACCCGCGTTGCGAGGCGCTGCTGTTTATGGCGTCGCGGGCGCAACTCGTCGCCGAAGTGGTGCGGCCGGCGATCGATTCGGGCAAGACCGTGCTTGGCGATCGGTTCATCTCCTCGACTTTTGCATACCAAATGGCTGTCGGTGTGCCTGCGGATGTGATTCTCACGCTGGGACGCATCGCCGTGCGCGATACGTGGCCCGATTTGACGATTGTGCTCGACGTCGCGCCCGAGGTCGGGTTCGCCCGCACCGGGCGCAAGCCGCACCATGTCGCGCGGCGTGGTGACAGCGGGCAGATCACCATGTTCGACGGGGCGACGACCGATGCGATGGAGCGGCGGCCGCTCGAATTTCATCGCAGCGTGCGCGAGAATTTTCAGAAGTTGCCCAGTCTGTATCCCTCGCCGGTGGCAATGATCGACGCCAGTCGCGATTTGGAAACGGTGTGGCGTGACGTGCAGCAGGAGCTTGCCCGTGCGTTTCCGTGATGTGAAACACCAGGAGCGGGCGCTCTCGATTCTTCGCCGCGCGCTGGCGAGCGGTCGGACGCATCACGCGTATTTGTTCGACGGCCCGGACGGCGTGGGCAAGGAACTTGCGGCGCGGGCGCTGGCGGCGCGGCTCTTGTGCAACCTACCGCCTGACGCGAATGCCGGGATGGACGCGTGCGGCACATGTGCGTCGTGCAAGTTGTTCGCCGGCGGCTCGCATCCTGATTTTCATTTGATCGAGCGATCGCTGCACAAATTGCATCCCGAACCAAACGAGCGGCGGAAGAAAGGCTTGGAGCTGGGCGTCAACGTCGTGCGGCATTTCTTGATCGATCACGCGAGTGCATCGCCGGCGGTGGGGCGGCGGCGAATTTTCGTCGTGCGCGAGGCCGAGCGGATGAACGAAGAGGCGCAGAACGCCCTGCTCAAGACGCTCGAAGAGCCGCCGGGGTCGGCGTGTCTGGTGCTCGTGACGTCATCGGCTGCGCGGCTGCTATCGACCATTCGGTCGCGCTGCCAGCGAATTCCGTTCGGCTTGTTGCCGCCGGCGTTTGTGCGCGAGAAGCTGGTGACGCTGGCATCGATGAATGACGAGACTGCGACGGCGCTTGCGCGCCTTTGCGATGGGCGGCTGGGCGTGGCGCTGCGCTGGCACAAGATCGACTTGCTGGCGGCGGTCGATTCGCTGGCGGGGACGCTGGGATTGTGCATCGACGAGCCGGATCGATTTGCGAAGGCGGTGCTCGAGACGACAAACGAGCTCGCGCTGCGGGCCAAGAAAGCGGACACGCCCGCGGCCGAGGCGCTCGATGAGCCGTTGCCGGAAATCGAAGCCGCGGCCGACGAGGATGAGGACGAAGAGGCCGAGAGTCGCGCGAGTTCGAAGAAGATCGCGACGGATCAATTGCGCGATGCGACGCGCCTGTCGCTGCTAGTCGTGGCGACGCTGCTGCGCGATGCGCTGCTGGCAGGCGAGAACGCCGGCGCGATGCAGATTTTCGGCAAGCAGGCCGTGGTGAGGCAACTGTCGCAGCGCTGGTCGCAGGACGAGCTGAGCGACGCCATCCGCGCGATCGCGACCGCCGAAACGATGATCGAGCGGAACGTCTCGCCGCAACTTGCGCTGGAACGCTTCGCAGCAGCTGCCCGCGGCGCGGCGGGGGTTTGAAGACGGGACTAAACACAGAGGCGCAGACGGCACAGAGAAGAGAAGAAGAGACGGGTTTGTATGTGCGTTTGGCGAGGCAGTGGCGTTGTCGTTCAGGAAGTTGTGCTCGATGACACTAGACACTAGGCACTGAGCACTGGGCACTACTTTCTAGCCAACAACTGCCTAGTCAAAAACGTCAACGCATCGTGCGTGTCCGGCTCGGCCTTGCGTTCGTGTTCGATGACGCGCTCCGCGTGCAGCACCGTCGAGTGATCGCGGCCGCCGAAGTGTGCGCCGATTTCTTCGAGGCTCAGCGGCGTGAGCTTGCGTGAGAGATACATGCCGATCTGCCGCGGGTGACTCACCGAGCGCGAGCGTTTGCGGCCGATCAGTTCGGAGAGTTTGACGCCGTAGTGCCGCGAGACGGCTTCGAGAATGTCGTTGACTTGCAGCGGGCGCGTGACGGTGGGCTCGAGTTCGGTCAGCACCTCGCGCGCGATTTCGAGCGTCATGGTCGTGCCGCCGATCTGCGTTTCGGACATCAGCTTGGTGAGCGCGCCTTCCAGATTTCGTACATTCGATGCGACGCGTTCGGCGATGTAATCGAGGACGTCGTCGGCAATTTCGCAACCGCGCAGGCGGGCCTTCTTTTGCAGAATGGCGTGTCGCGTTTCGCGGCTGGGCACGTCGAGGTGCGCGACGAGTCCCCAGTTGAACCGGCTGACAAGCCGCTCTTCGAGCGTGGGAATGCCGCTGGGCTGCGAATCGGCGCAGAGGATGATCTGTCGCCCACTCTGATGCAGCGTGTTGAATGTATGGAACAGTTCTTCCTGACTGGATTCGCGCTCGGCGATGAATTGCAAATCGTCGATCACCAGGCAATCGAGTCGTCGGGCCGATTCGCGGAATTCTTCCAGCCGCCCGCCTTCGATGGCGCGGATGAAATCGTTCACGAACATTTCGCAGGTGACATACGCTGCTTCGTGTCGGCCCTGCCGCGACAGTTCGGCGCAGACCGCCTGCATCAGATGCGTCTTGCCCAGGCCCGAGCCGCCATAGATGAAAAGCGGGTTGTAGACCGTCCCGAGTTGTCCGCAGACGGCGCGGGCGGCGGCGTGGGCGAGGCGGTTGGACGGGCCGACGACGAACTGCTCGAATGTGTTATCGACATGCAGCGGGGCGCGGGTCAGCCCGAACGAGCGCGTCGGCTCGATGGCGCGGTCGGCGGGGCTGCTGAAGCGGACGGTGACGAGGTGACCGCTGAGGGCCATCGCGGCGTCGACGAATGCTTGCCGGCACTGCTCCTGCAAATAGCGGGCGCGGGCCGCGTCGGGCACGAAGACGTGCAGTTCGCCGGCGTCGAGGACTCCGGGCGGGAGTTCCTCGAACCAAGAGCGAAACAGGCCGGGCTGATCGGCGCGCACGGCACCGAGCAGCGCAGACCATGACAAATCGCCGTTCGACGGTTTCACCCGACGTTCCCCGTGCGTTGCAAAGAAGTTTCGAACCGGTCGCCCGAACGGATTGCGAGCCGCGGAGCGCGACGCGCGTGTCGCCTG
Organism: Phycisphaerae bacterium; assembly: GCA_046155505.1. GTDB lineage: Bacteria > Planctomycetota > Phycisphaerae > UBA1845 > Fen-1342 > JBJXFK01. The sequence continues at coordinate 6,073 of JBJXFK010000233.1, read as the reverse complement.
CTACTCGTCGTCTTCGTCCGCTGCGTCGGTTTCCGTTCCCGCCGACGCATCGTGCATCAATTCTCGCAGCAACGAAGTGGCGTAGCAACCCGCCGGCAGTGCGAAACGAAGTTCGAGAAATGACCCGCGTCCGTCGCCGCCAAGCGCGACGCTGGTATCGGTAATCGGAAAACGCAGCGGCCGACGACCGCCTTTCACGCGCAGGTGATTTTCGCGGAACGATTCGAGTGTCAGTTGCTCGCGCGCGAGAATCGCTTGTTCGATGGCGGCGCTCGTACCGCCGACCTCGGTCATGCGATAGCCGAAGAGCGGGCCGCTGGGGCTAATTTCCAGCGTTTCGAATCGCGGCTGCTCGACGGTTTCATCTTCGACGCGAAAGACGCTGCCGCCACGATGCAGCCAGGCGAGATCGCCGTTTTCGATCCGCCAGCGCTGCGCGGTGATGCGCTCGGCGACCAGTTCGTTGAACATATACGACTGATAGGCCGACACGTAGAAACGTCGCAGGTTGTCGTCGATGGCCAGGAACGCGCGTTTCTTGTTGCCCTTGCCGGCGAGCGTCTTGAGCGCGCGGCGTTCGTCGCGAAACATGTTGGGCCAGTGGCGAATGGCACGCTCATAGTCGCCCTTGTGATACATCTCGCGCGCCTTGGCGATCTCGCCCTCGTCGCTTGGCGATGGGTTGCCGAGCACCCAGTCGAGCGCCGCGCTCAGGTCGCCTTTGAGCATCGCCGCACCGACGCGCCAACTGTCGCCGCGCGTGCCGAAGCGCTGCTCGCCGAAGTAGTTGGGCACGCCGCGCTGCGATAATTCGGCGAGTGCCTTCTTCAAATCTGGAAGACGCGAGACGTCGGTGTCGCGAATGCGAATCATGAAGCGGTTGCCGTGCAGGTGCCCGATTTTGAGTTTGTTGCGATGCCGCGTGGTCTCGACGATGCGAATGCGCGGCAGGTCGATGGCCTCGATCTTGGCCGGATCGATGTGTTCGAGCGAGAGCCACTGTCGTGTGACGGCGCGCGAGTCTTTCATCCCCGCAAAGCCGATCTGAAATCGACGTACGTCGAGTTTCTGGGCCAGGTCGGCGATCGCTTGAAACGTACTGAGGCCGCGTTTCTCTAGCAGAAAGTAAACGTGCGTTCCGTCGCCGGCGAAGTCGTACGCGGGAATTTCCTCGACGACGAAATCCTCGTAATCGAGCTTGAGCTTGCCGAATATCGGCTCGAACCAGTTGAGCAGACGCGGTGCAATGAGTGCGGGCATCGATCATCCCCGGCGCGGCGGCCATCGCGGCGCGAGCCAGGCATCTTACCGCGCAACGAACTTTGGTGCGTTCTTGTCGCCCTTGTAGGCGGCGAGCACGACGACCGGGCGGTCCCATAGATCTTGCAGGCGTTGAACGAGCCTGGCGGCGAGGGCGCGGCCGGCGTCGTCGGGTGGCACATCATCGATGACGATGAGGCCGCGATAGCCGAGGCCCTTGAGAATCTCAATCGTGCGCGAGACGTTCGCGTCGTCGGCACCGTCGACGATCGGCGCGACCTTGGCGAATCGCAGCACGACGGCGCGGGCGAACTGTGCGAGCTGTTTCAGAAACACCGACGGTGTTTCGCCGCGGGCAATGAGGGTCTCGACGTCGATCCACAGGCCGAGGCGGGGCGAATGCAGGTGGTCAAGCAAATACCACATATCGCGCGAACGCAGATCGGCATCGCGGTTACTTAGCCAATAGTCGCCGCCGGTGGTTGCCAAAAGCTGAGCGAGCGTGGCGGCGATGTCAGCGACGACCGCGTCGCGGATTCGGCCGGGGCGGGGCGAAGTGCCCGCGATGACAACGGCCGCGTCGGGGTGCCGGGTGCGCAGCTCGGAGATTGCAGCGAGCGTCGCCGTCCGGGCCGCGCTGGCGGGTGCCGCCGCCGTCTGTGCGGAGTGAACGACATCGGGCGCGAACGCGACGGAAGGCGCGAAAGTCACATTTATTTTTGGTGAGGATTGCGGTGCGTCGCTCGCCCGCTCCAGCGTTCCGATCAGCGGTTTCATGGCGGCTCCCATCGCTCGGGCTGAGACGATAAGTCCATTGATTTCAAAGATCAACGTCGTTTCCGGAGCGCGCATTGAGGGCCGAATAAATCGCTCGGCGAGATCGCATTCGCATACCTAAACGTCGCTTCAACTCGGTCTACCGGAGTCGGATTTTGCACCGGTTATGCGGTCAAAAGTGGAAACCGGCCGCTGAGGGTGCCTAAGAACAGGTGGACTAATAGCGGGTCCATGTCATTGGTCTATTTGAACTGAATTCCGAGAGAGGGAGGAATTGCATGCTTGGGGAACGGGGTTTGAAGTCTATCCTTGCGGTCGCCACAGCTTTCGGCTGCGTCGCTGCCGCCAGCGCCGGCTCGATCACGGGTCCGGTGCTTCGTTTTGACGTTCGCAGCGGTGATCGTGTCGGCTCGTACGTCGTGAACTACGACGAAGCCCGATACAACACCACGACGGGCGAGTACAGCTGGTCCGAAAATTCGGCGGTCAACGTCGTTGACCAGTACGGCAACGTCATGGCCTCGATCGGCCAGATGTGGACGTACTACGTCATCGATCCGGTGATCAGCCTCGGCTTTTTGGTGACGGCCGGTAACGCCGACACCAGCTTCACCATCAGCTCAGCGCTGCTCGAGTTCGATCCGCTCAATCCGGCGCAGGCGACTGCCAGCGCGCAGGTGGGCGCGACGGACAACGACGGCAATGGCGTGACCGTCACCGGTCGCTACGCCGGCGATACCAAGTCTTACATCGCGAATTACAACGGCTTTGTGCCGGCTGGCACGAACTTCGCTTCGCTGGTGAACAACCAGTCGGGCGGCGCGTTCGCGTCGATCGTTCAGTCGGAAGGTCGCCTCGCGGGCGGCGGTTTCGACGATGTCCCCGGCTCGATCAGCAGCATGAGCAGCTCGTTTTCGTTCACGCTCAGCGCGAACGACTCGGCGGGCGGCACGAGCGTGTTTGTGACGACGCCTGAGCCGTCGTCGCTGGCCCTGCTCGGTCTGGGTGTGCTCGGCCTGCTGCGTCGCGGCCGCTAAGCCATATGAAAGCTTATCTCGCATGCAACCGCACGGAGGCGACTGTCGGTCGAATCGACCGACAGCCGCTTGCGTGTTCAAAATCGCGGCGGGGCGGGCTATCTGATTTTGAATCGATGGAAGTGTGATTTTTCCGATGTCGCCGATCGAGTGATCGACCGGCACGGGTGTGGATCAGAGAAAGAGAACTTTCGGTTCGCAAGAGAAACGGTGACTTCACCGTGGAAGGAGAGGATTGCATGAAGACTTTTGGTATGCGGTCGCTGTTGGCGATCGGTGCGGCTCTGGTTGCGACCAGCTTCGCTCAGGCCGGTGAGATCATCGGCCCGGTTATTCAGATTGATTGGTCGTCGGGCGACGACAACGGCACATGGACGCTGGCATACGATCCCGAGCTCTACAACGAAGAGACCGGCTGGTATCGCTGGTCGCTCGATGAGCCCATCACGCTGTTCAACGACAGCGAAGAGGCCGTCGCGACGGTCAACAACCTCAACGTCCAGATCAACGTTGATCCGATCATCCAGCTCAACTACGCCGTGACGGCGGGTGCGGCTCCGGTGAACTTCACGATCTCGTCGGCGCTCGTGGCCTTCGCCCCGATCACCAACGGCTCGATCACCGCCAGCGCTCAGATGGGCATGACGGACAACAACGGCGACGGCGGTACGCTGACGATGAACCATGCCGGCGGCAAGGGTTACATCGCCAACTACAACGGCGCGGGTCCGGTTCCGGCAGGCACCAACTACGCGTCCCTGGTCAGCGGTTTCAACGTCGGCGTGTTCGGCTCGAACAACGTCGCCGAAGGCAACCCGCCGGGCGGTGGTTTCAACCCGTTCGTCGGCTCGATCAGCAGCATGGCCGCCGGATACTCGTTCGGCGTCACCGCGCAGGATTCGAGCACCGGCACGAGCGTGTATGTCGTTACGCCGGAGCCGGCGTCGATGATGCTGCTCGGTCTGGGCGCTCTGGCTCTGATCCGTCGCCGCTAAGTCGCTCGGATCTGCAGTTGAAATCAACAGGATGAAACTCGTCGCGCAAGCGACGCGGCTTCCCTGAAGTCAAAACCTCGCCGACGGGCAACCGTTGGCGAGGTTTGCTTTATTTGTGGATCGCCGAGCCGCGTGGCATGCTCGCGGCCGTTTGCGAGCATGTCTTGGGAATCGCTCGCACGCAGAAGTGTCGCAATGCGAAGAGCATGGCTGCCAACGACCGCAGCGCATGCCACGCGCGCTACTTCCCCTCAAACTTCGGCTTGCGTTTTTCGACGAATGCAAGCACGCCTTCGCGGTGGTCGGCGGTATTGCCGGCGGTTTGTTGCAGCAGCGCTTCGTATTCGAGTTGATCGTCGAGCGTTGCCGTCCACGCGCGGTGCAGGGCGCGCTTGGTCAGCCCGATCGCGCGGGTCGGCATCGCCGCCAGTCGGCGAGCCATCTCGGTCGCGCTCGACAGGCACAACTCATCATCGACCACGCGATTGGCCAGGCCGAATTTGTGCGCCTCCTCGGCCATTAGCTTTTCGCCCAAGAAGCACAGTTCGGTCGCGCGGCCCAGGCCGCAGTGCTGCACCAGCGTCATCGTTGCCGCCGAGTCGGGGATCAGGCCGACATGTACGAACGCCATCATGAAATACGCCGACCGAGCGCAGACGCGCATGTCGCACGCGAGGGCGAAGCTGGCCCCCGCGCCGGCCGCCGCCCCGTTGACCGCCGCGATCACGGGTTTTTCGAGCGTGCGGATGCGATTGACCAGCGGATTGAATTTCGCCCGCAGGTGCGTCGCGAAATCGAGCGACGAGCCGGCCTTGTCGGGGCTATAGCGGCCCTTGATCTCCTGCAAATCCTGCCCGGAGCAAAACGCCTTGCCCGCACCGGTCAGTACGATCGCCCGCACGCCGTCATCGCGAGCCGCGTTCTTGAACGCGGTCGACAGCTCGACACTCATCGGCTCGTTGTAGGCGTTGTATGCGTCGGGCCGGTTGAGCGTGATCGTCATGACGCCGGTGTCGACGGCGAGGTTGATGGTTGAGAATGCGCTGCTCATACGAGACACTCCTTACTGACGTGAATAGCGAATAGCGAATGGCGAATAGCGAAACCGGAGCCGTGAACACTTCGAGCGAATGCGGTGCGGTGCGGTGCGCTACCAAACGACCGTCTTTTTTCGCTGTTCGCTATTCGCCATTGGCTATTTCCCCGCGAAAACCGCCGGCCTCTTCTCCATAAACGCCCGCATGCCCTCTTTCTGATCTTCCGTCGCAAAGAGCATGTAGAACAACTTGCGTTCATATTCCAGCCCCTCGGCGAGCGTGGTTTCCGCCGCTTTCAGCACGGCTTCTTTCGCCAGCCGCAGGGCGATCGGCGATTTGCGGCAGAGTTCGCGGCAGACGTTCAGGGCCTCTTCGAAAAAGTGCTCGCGCGGCACGACGCGGCTGACGAGGCCCGCTCGAAACGCCTCGTCGGCGGTGATCATGCGCCCGGTGAGCACCATGTCCATCGCCTGAAACTTGCCGATGGCGCGGGCCAGGCGTTGCGTGCCGCCCGCGCCGGGCATGACGCCGATGTTGATCTCGGGCTGGCCGAAGCGGGCGGTCTCGGCGGCGATGATGATGTCGCAGTGCATCATCAGCTCGCAGCCGCCGCCGAGGGCATAGCCGCTGATGGCGGCGACGATCGGCTTTTGCACGCGCTTGATGCGTTCCCACTTGGCGAATTGATTGCGGTAGTACATGTCCATGACGGATGCGCCGGCCATCTCGGTGATGTCGGCCCCGGCGGCGAAGGCGCGTTCGTCTCCGGCGATGAGCATGCAGCGCACGTCGGTGTCGGCGTCGAAGCGTTCGAATGCCTCGACGATCAGGTTCATGGTGTGCATGTTGAGCGCGTTGAGCTTGTCGGGTCGATTGATGCGAACAATGCCGACGTGCTCGCGCACTTCGGAGAGGATTTCGTCAGGCATGGCAACTCCAATGCGTAGGTCGCAGTTTCAAATTGCAG
>JBJXFK010000232.1:0-3808 GCA_046155505.1 Phycisphaerae bacterium | reverse complement strand
TTCAGCACGGCGGACAGGCGATCGGCGGCGACGCGCAGGGTGAGCGAGGCCTCGGGACGTTCAGTCGTGCCGGTGAGCGAGGAGTCTTGGACGAATTCGCCGAGGCCCTCGTTGAGGACGAGCGGGACTTTGGCGAACAGGGCGCGCACGTCGGGCGAGCGCAATTCGAGGCTGGCTTTGCGGATGACGTGCCGCGCGGCGTTGGGCGGCGGGGCATCCGACGCAGCCGTATTGAACGACCCTGCGCCGCGACCCGCTCGACCGCCCAATGATGCGTTCTGGGCAGTTGGATCGAAGCGACCACGGCGCGGCGTGACGGCACCGTCGACGGCGTCTTCGGCGGAATCACCTACGTAGCCGAGCGACCGCGGCTGGTCCGCGGGAATGCCGTTTCGCAAGTGGTCCTCAGAATCTCCCGTTGATGGGCTGAGAAACTGCCAAGGCGTGCCGTATCGAAACCACTCCGTGTTCTCGTTCGAGTAAGTGTGCAGTGCCGCAGCCACGCCGGCCGAAATCGACGCCACCTTGGCTCGCAGCCCCGCCGCACTGTCGAGGCTCCAGGTCACTCCGACGATCACCACGATCGCCGCCGCGACGCCGACGCGTGTGAGCCACACGACGTTGCGCTTAGCCCAGATGTGCAAAGCACCATTACGCCCGTCGATCGGCTGCGAATCGACTTCCGCCAGCGCCTGCTTCCACAGTTGCGTCGGCTTGTCGCTCGGGCTGCTGAGCATCGCCAAGGTCTGCTCCAATTTGTCGGGTGTTTGCTTGCTCATGGCTTCGCCTCCGCGAGCGTGGCTCGCAGTTGGCTGAGGGCGGCGCTGAGTCGTGACTTCAGCGTGCCCTGTGGAATTTCAAGAACTGCGGCCGCCTCTTCGTGCGTCATGTCCGCGTGATAACAAAGCAACACGACCGCGCGTTTGTCGATGTCGAGCGACGCGACGGCGGTTTCAACCGCACGGCGAAACTCGCGATCGCCCTCACTCACAGCGGTCGGCGCGGCCACTTCGTCGGCAGCGTCGAGCGATTGTGTTGCTCGCCGCACCCGCGACTGCCCGCGACATTCGTTGATCAGAATTCGGTAGAGCCACGTTCGCACGCTTGCACGATTGTCGTACTTGGCGGCGAAGCGAATCACACGCACCCAGGTCTGTTGCACCGCGTCGTCGGAGTCGCCGGGTGATGGGCCGACGATGGCGCGGGCCAGCCCGAGCATTCGCGGCTCGTGCCGCTCGGCGAGCGTGCCGAGCGCCTCGCGGTCGCCACCGACGAACTGTTGCAGCAGTTCTTCGTCGCTCATGCAGGTCCTTTGTGCGCGTTGCCGAGTATTGGATTGCCACCGAGCAGAATTGGTTCAGAAAAATAGCGGGGGCCGGCTCGAAGCGCGAAATGCGGCTTGAGCCACCGAGGTCACAGGGGGGCACAGAGAATGGGAAACGGCGAAGAGATGTTGCCACGGATGTCACGGATTTCCACGGATGAAGACTTGGGACGAAATCGACGTCCGAAAGTGGCCATTCCTGAGCTATGACCCCGAACCCTGAACCCCGAACCCTGAAGCCCGAACCCTCGCGCCCGAATTTCGGTTGAATACTGCCGCTTGCCCATCCGTCCATTCACTCGAACGCCTTGCAGCCGGCAACGTCGCCTGGGCCGGGCGTGTGAAAGGGAATAGCCATGAAACGCCTGATTGCTGCCGCCTGTGTGTCGTTCCTGTCGATGTCCTCGATCGTTCATGCCGGCGAAGCCGTCGCGATCTCGACCGCGAGCAACGGCGGCAGCTCGACCTCGACCGCCGTCGCCACCGGCAATTCGACCTCGACCGCGATCTCGGCCGCCACCCGAGGCGGACGGGCCGATGCGGTGAGCACCGCGCGAGCCAATCGTCGCGGCATCGCGGACAGCCGGGCGGTCGCTGTCGCCGATCGCGGCGTCGCGATCAGCAACTCGAACGCCGACGCGCATGGCCACCTGGGCGGCGTCGCGATTTCGGGCAGCGAGAGCGTCGCGGCCACCGTCGGCGGCCTGGCGATCAGCAATAGTGATGCGATTTCCGACGGCATTCGCGTCGGCCGGGCACAGAGCCGATCGGCCGCGACCTCGATCAGCGAGTTCGGCAGCGCGATCAGCGACAGCAAGGCCGAAAGCCGCGGCGATCTGGGCGGCGATGCGATCAGCGAGAGCGACGCCTTCGCGGCCGGGTATTTCGACCATGCGGACAGCCGGACCCATGCGGTCAGCGATGCCGGGTATCGAGCACGGGCGGTGTCGAACGGCGTGGATATGACCATCCGCGAAGGCCGCGAGTTTGGGCGGGGCGTGGTGATCGCCCGAGGCGAGTCGGTGCGGGACAAGCATTGGCAGAAGCGACGGATCGCGCTGCGAATTGATCGCGACTGAGGCGTCGGGCATCACGGGGGTGCACCGGCTGATAGCCGGTGCCACACGGAGACGAACTGGTTGGGCGTGCCGGGGAAAAGGGCGGGCAGGGATGCCCGTACCAGCCCCGGCACGATTTTTTGTTGACAGATTTGAGTGAACGGCTGTCAATCTTGGTAATTTGGGAAGAGCGGCAAGGCGGCGCTCATCCGGCGTGCAAGATGCACTGTTTCGACGATGGCGTTTCTCAACTCATTTGTATGTAATCGTTTACAGAGAATGACGCGACTGGGCGGATCCGGCCAAGCCGCGCCGGTCAATACCCAAATTCACTTTGTGGTCGCCGTGTTTGGTAATTTGGTGAAAATATTCTCAGATTGATTTGGCAATTTGCGCAGACATGTGCTATTCTTCCCACGTCAACTTCGGTAACTCAGTCCGGCGAGCGATTCAATCAGCGGGCATTCGCCCCAGGCTCGTCGGTCGGCAATGTCTGGCGACACACAACTCAGGAGCCGGCGATGAAGCGCCCCGTCAAGGACGACGTGAAGACCACATGGACCCGCTTTCGCAAGACCAAGGCCGTTGAACTTCGCAACCGACTCGTTGAGACCTATCTGCCGATCGTGAACAAGCTGGCCGAAATCATGGCCCGCCGCCTGTGGCCGCGCGTGACTGCGGATGAGTTGGCCAGCGCCGGCTACGACGGCCTGATCGCCGCCGTGAACTCGTATGACCCGGATCGCGGCGTGAAGTTCGAGACGTATTGTCGCCAGCGCATCGTCGGCGCGATTCGCGACTGGCAGCGCGAGATCGACCCGCTGGGTCGCTCGGGACGAACATTCGAGCGGTCGCTGACGGCGGCCGAGGATCGAGTGGCGGCCAAACACGGACGACCGGCCACGCCCACGGAGCTGGCGCGAGAGATGGACCTCTCGGTCAGCCGTTTCACCCGCATGAAGTCGACCGTGACGGCGTCGCACTGCGTGCCGCTCGAAATCACGTCGGATCGCAACGACGACTCGCGCGTGGGCACGGTCATGGCGATCGACCCCGGTCCGAGCCCGGTCGACCATACCGAACGCGAAATGATCCGCGAGTTCATCACCCGCGGCCTGAAAGAGCAGGATCGCCTGATTGTCACGCTGTACTACTACGAGCGCCTGACGATGGCCGAAATCGGCAACGTGCTGGGCGTGAGCGAATCGCGCGTCTGCCAGCGGCATGCCGAGATCATTGAGCAGTTGCGCATTCGGTTCGCCAACACGGCGCTGGATATGGTGGCCTGAACAGACGCTCTGCGATCAGCGCGTGATTTTGCGAGCGGGTCGCGCGGGCGTTTCGCTCGCGCAGAGAGCCGCGGAGTTTCGCGCGGGGAGCATCGGCCTCCGGCCGGTGCGGCCCGCGTTGGCACCGGCCGGAGGCC
>JBJXFK010000215.1:0-5872 GCA_046155505.1 Phycisphaerae bacterium | reverse complement strand
CTCAGCGTCGGCTTTCCGATCTTGTCGATTCCGCCTGGCGCGTGGAGCGGAAAGTCGGGCGCGACGAGCCGCCGCATTCTCGCCCCGCTCGCGTTCATCCCGGTCGATGTCACCGTCAAAGGCGGCGCGCGGCCCGGCATCGAGATCGCCTGCCGCGAAGACGAGGTCGATCGCGTCACACCGAACGCTGCCCTGCTCGCCTGGCTCGAACAGCAGACCGGCGAATCGATCGAGCTATCGTTCAGCGACGAAGACGGCGCGCAGCCCTGGCGCGAGATCGCCGAGCTGGCGTCGCGCGTCGCAAAGCTGCTCGAAGTGTCGCTGCCTGCGGCGCTTGCAGGTGGTGGCGATCCCGCGGCGAGCGGCGAGCCACCCACCGACTGGTCGCTGGTCCCATGCCCCCGCAGCGACGAGACGACGACCAAGCCCGAAATCCTGAGCAGCGCCGTCATCGGCCTGTTCCCCATGTCGAATCAGGCGCTCATCCGCGACACGCAAGCAATGATCGAGGAAGGCGCGCCCGACGGGCCGATTCGCAGCTTTCTCGACGTGAAGGCGACGTTCGAAGAACCGCGCCTCGTCCCCGGCGCGCCGGCGAAGCGCCTGCGCAATTTTCAGGACGAACGGCTCGTCACCCATGCCGACCCGTGTCAGGCGCGGGCCGTGCGCCTGAGTCGCGAGTCGCCGGTACTCGTTGTGCATGGTCCGCCGGGCACGGGCAAAAGCCAGACGATCACCAACATCATTGGCGATCACCTCGCCGCCGGGCAGCGGGTGCTGTTTGTCTGCGACAAGCGGACGGCGCTCGATGTGGTGGCCAGCCGCCTCGAACACATCGGACTCGGCGGGCTGTGTGCGGTGATTCACGATCCGCAGCGCGATCAGAAGGACTTGTATCTCAAGCTGCGTGAGCAACTCGAATCGCTCGGCGAACGCAAAACGCACGCCGCCGCGCATGGCGAGATCGATCGGCTCGACGTCGAACTCGGTAGCATTCACGCCGAATTGACGCAGAATTATGGCGATGTCATGCAGCCGCCGCAGCCGGGCGCGATGTCGTTTCACGATCTGGTCGGCGAGTGGCTAACGACGCCCGCGCCGGCGCAGGTCGCCGACGCGATTGGCGACGTGCATGTGTCGCTAAACGAGGTCGAGCAAAGCGGCCTGGCGATCGAAGATGTCTTCCGCCGCAGCGTACTGGTAAAGATCGGCGAAAACCCGTGGCGCACGGCGGCGGGAGTGTCGGTCAATGCGCTGCTGCGCCGCGCGAGCAGCGACGTGCGGGCTGCGGTCGATCGAATCTGCGAGCGAGCCGCGAGTGCCGATGCGACGCGGTGTGATGAAATTCCCGCGTTTGGAGTGGATGGCGACATTACGGAGCAGGCCAAGGCACGCATCTCGCTCGCAGACGCCGTTGAACAGGCGATCGCAAGCGTCGATCCGGCGATGCTGAAGAAATTTGCGGCACTCGACGCCGCCGACCTTTGTGCCAGACGGCAAACTTGGGACGCCGCGCGCGACGCGGTTGGGCAAGTCGCCGCCAAGGCCCTCGATGCCGAACTCGCGCTCGCCATGCCGGTCGGCAGCGCCGACATCGGGCGACTCAATCGCGAGATCGCGGCGCTCGACGACTATCTGGCAATCGCCGGCTCGATTCGCCGGTTTTTCACGTTCGGCGTGAACAAACCGGCGACGGCGGCGCTCACGACGTTTGGGCTCACGCTGACGCGCGAGAATGCCACGCGTGTGCGTGAATTTCTGGTCGCGTCGCGTGCGCGCATTGTGGTTCATATGGTTGCCGCCGGCTTGAAAGGTGAATCGCCAACGACGGCACCACCCGCGGACGCCGACTTACAAAAAACGGCGAAACAGATCAGCGATACCCTCGCGTTGATTGATCGCCTGTGGAGCGATTCGCATCTCACGTGCGTCCGAGCCGTCGCGAGCGACGTGCTCCTCGGTAAGTCAACCAGCGATCGCCTCGTCACCGGCTTGCGCGCTTCGCCCGCGCGGGCGGCTGCCGTCGTCGCGCTGCAACAGACGATCATCGAGTGCAGCCTCTTCTCGCCGGCGTGGATCAAGGATTTCGACGCCAGATTGCGGGCCGGCGATGGCGTATGCGCAGCCTGCGAAGCGCTCCGCGCGACCGTCGATACGCTTGAGGATGTCGTCCGCATCAACGCCGCCGTCGCAGGATTGCCGGACGGCTTGCGGCCCGCGCTTGCGAAACTCTGTACCAAAAACGCGTCGGTAGACGAGTATCGCGACACCCTACGCGCGCGGGCGCTGCGTTGCGATATTGACGCCCGCCTCGCGGCAAGCCCGCGCCTCGCCGCTACCGACGCCCATCGCCTGCAAACGATGTTCGATCGCTATGGCAAGCTCAACCAGCAAAAAGCGGTCGCCGTCACGCAATTCACGCTCCATCGCTGGACCGAGTTGCAGCAGGAACGGCTCATGGCCGGCACATTGTCGCGGCTAAATTCCGCCGGTGCCGAGTTGAAACGCCGCCTGACGCTGCGCGGCAAAAACGCCATGCGTCTCCGGCGCGTGATCGACGCAGGCGAGAAGATCGAAGGCGGCGATCCGCTCTTCGATCTCGCCCCGGTCTGGATGGCCAGCCCCGAAACCGTCGCACAAATTTTCCCGCGAGCCGCGCAGTTCGACGTCATCGTCTTCGACGAAAGCTCGCAGTGCCGCCTCGAAGAAGCACTCCCGGTGCTCACGCGCGGCAAGCGCGTCGTCATCGCCGGCGATCCGAAACAGCTTCCGCCCACGCGGTTCTTCGAGTCGGGCGTGGTGCAAAGCGACGCCGAAGCCGCCGACACCGAGCAGAGCCTGTTCGAAGTGCAGCAAAAGGAAGTCGAGGATCTGCTCGCCGCCGCGCTAAGCCTCGATGTTCAGCAGTGTTATCTCGACGTCCACTATCGCTCGCGAAACTCCGACCTGATCGACTTCAGCAATCAGCACTTCTACGGCTCGCGACTGCAACCCATCCCCGGACATCCGGCGAATCGAACGCGCTATGCACCGATTTCGCTCAACCGCGTCGATGGCGTGTACAAGGAGCGTTCGAACGAATTGGAGGCGGATCGCGTGGTGCAGATCGTTCGCGATCTGCTGCGTCGGGCCGAGCCGCCGTCGATCGGCATCGCATGCTTCAACATAGTGCAGCGCGATCTGATCACCGAGCGACTGAGCGAAGCGGCCGAGGCCGACGCCGCGTTTTCTGCCCGGCTTGCGGCATCACGCCAGCGCCGCGGGCACGGCTCGTTCGAGGGGCTCTTCGTCAAAAACCTCGAAAACGTGCAGGGCGACGAGCGCGATCACATCATCATCAGCACGACCTATGGCCGCGCGCCGGACGGCAAGTTCCGCCGCAGCTTCGGCCCGCTGGTCACTGCGGGCGGCGGACGAAGACTCAACGTGCTTATCACGCGCGCGCGGCACGAAGTGCATCTGGTCACGTCGATCCCGCGCGACGTCTATCACGCCCTGCCGCCGATCCCATCCGGGCAGGTGCCGACCGGCGGGTGGTTGCTGCTCGCATATCTAAAGGCAGCCGAGGAGATGGCCACGAACTATGAGCAAACCCATGCGGACGCTGCCAGAGCGACGGGTGCCGCCGACAGTGCGGACGGCGAGGCCGCGGGTCCGAATCGCCGCGTGATTGAGTGGCGTTCCAAGCATCCTTCAAAGTTTGCCCTCGGATTGGCCGAGCGGTTGCGCACGCAACTCGGCGTCGGCAGCGTCGTACACTGGGGCAACGATGCATTCATGATCGACGTCGCGCTCAGCCACCCGCAGCGCAGCGAAGACGTGACCGTCGGCGTGCTATGCGACTGGAATCGCTTCGACCAAGCCACCGACCCGGTCGAGTGGGAAGTGTTCCGCGCGTGGATCCTCGCGTCGCAAGGCTGGTCGCTCTATCGCGCATGGTCCACTTCGCTGCTGCGCGACGAGCAACGCGTTACCAGCGCGATCCGATCGCAAGCGGATGCCGTGGTCGCCGCGGGGGAGTGCGGAGTAGCGAGTAAAGAGTAGCGAGTTGGGACGAGCGACTCCGAACGCATCGCGCCAGCGATCCGAACGCGACGCGCAAGCGAGTGAACGAGAGCGCAGCGAGCCGATCCGAACGCGACGCGCCAGCGAGTGAACGCGAGCGAAGCGAGCACGCGTTCTGAATAATCCAAATTCGAAAACTCACCTCGCCCCCTGTCGCGCAAAACCGGGTCGTCCTTATCCTCCGCACTTTGCCGGCCGAACGCACACGCGGTTCGGGGCGGCGCGGTGCGGGCCTGAACGCATCGTTCGTATGTCTCGCGGTTCCCGGCGCCACCAGGAACGCGTCGGCTCGAAAGCGGTGACGACCTCACATGCTCGCTCAATTGCTCGCCTTCGCCGACCCCGCCGTCATCGACTCCGGCAGCACCGCATGGATGCTCGCCAGTTCGGCGATGGTCCTGCTCATGGTGCCCGGCCTCGCCCTCTTTTACGGCGGCATGGTCCGCCAAAAGAACATCCTCGCCACCATGATGTACAGCTTCGTCGCGATGGCCGTCATCGGCGTGCAATGGGTGCTCGTCGGCTATGCGATCGCCTTCGGCACCAGCTACGGTGGATGGTTCGGCTGGAAATCCGAGCTGATCGGCCTGCACGGCTTGCCGCACACGCAACTGTTCGCCGACAAGTCGATTCCCGAATTTGTGTTCATCATGTTTCAGGGCAAGTTCGCGATCATCACCCCGGCGCTGATCAGCGGCGCGGTGGCCGAGCGCATGAAACTGTCGAGCTTCATCGCGTTCATCGTGCTGTGGGCAACGCTGATTTACTGCCCGCTCGCGCACTGGGTCTGGGCCGCCGACGGGTGGCTGTTCAAGTACGGCGTGCTCGATTTCGCGGGCGGCACGGTGGTACACATTTCGTCCGGCGTGTCGGCTCTCGTGCTGGCGCTCATGATCGGCAAGCGGCGCGACTATCCGACCGGTGCGATTCAGCCGAACAACCTGACCATGACGCTCACTGGCGCGGGATTGCTCTGGTTCGGCTGGTTTGGCTTCAACGCGGGCAGCGCGGTGGGCTTTGAGAATCCGGTCGCGGGTTCGATCGCGGGCCTGGCCTTTACGACGACGCAGACGGCAGCGGCGACCGCCGCGCTGGTCTGGATGCTGATTGAGTGGCTGCATCATGGCAAGCCGACGAGCCTGGGCATGGCGTCGGGCATCATCGCCGGTTTGGTCGCCATTACGCCCGCGGCGGGACATGTGCAGCCTGTGTGGGCGATTGTCATCGGTGCGGTCGCGTCGCTCGTCTGCTACTTCGCGTGCCGACTGAAGGCTCGATTCGGCTATGACGATTCGCTCGACGCGTTCGGCGTGCACGGCGTGGGCGGGTTGTGGGGGGCGATCGCGACGGGGATATTTTGTTCGATTCCGGTCGCTGGGCTCGTCTATGGCGATTCGGCACAATTGATCAAGCAGTTTGTCGGCGCAGGGGCCGCGATCGCGTTTGCCGTGGTGGGCACGCTCGTCATCGGCGGCATCGTCGCCGCGACGATGGGCCTGCGCGTGACGGATCAACAAGAACGCGACGGCCTCGACATCACGATTCACGGAGAGCGGGGATACCACTTGTAAGGCGAATGCAGAATGAAGAATGCAGAATGAAGAAGACTTGCGGCGGGCATGCCGCATTGACGTGCGAACTTGATTCTGCGTTCTTCATTCTGCATTTCGCTGCCGGAGATCTAACAAATGAAGCTCGTCTTAGCCATCATCCGCCCCGAGCAGCTCGACGCCGTGCAGCAGGAGTTGCAGGCTGTGCTGGACGAGGGCGACAACTATCGGCTCACGGTGCATTCGGTGGACGGTCA
>JBJXFK010000201.1:0-3957 GCA_046155505.1 Phycisphaerae bacterium | reverse complement strand
ACAGATAGATGTTCCACTCGTCGGTCGCGTAGTGTTTGTCGAGCAGGTCTTTGCAGCATTTGAACGCGCTGCTGATCTTCGTGCCGCCGTCCTCGCGCAGGTGGAAAAACGTCTCGCGATCGACTTCTTTCGCATGCACATCATGCACGATGAAGCGGCTTTCGATGCCGTCAAAATTCCGCCGCAGCCAGGTGTCGATCCAGAACGCTTCGAGCCGCACGAGTTCTTTCTGCTCATGCCCCATCGAGCCGGACACGTCCATCATGTAGACGATCGCCGCGTTGCTCTGCGGCTTTTTCACCGGCTTCCACGAGCGATATTGCTTGTCGCCGCGCTCGAAGATGATCATCGGGTTTTCGGCGCTGTAGGTGCCGGTCATGATCATGCGGCGGAGCGCTTTGTGAAACGTGCGTTTGAAGTGTCGCAGCGATTCGGGGCCGCTCTGGCGGATGCTGCTGTAGCGATCCTTGATCGACGTAATGTTGTGCTGGCCCTTGGGCTGAATGCGCGGCAGTTGCAGCTCCTCGCCGAGGATGTCGGCCAGCTCGTCCATCGTGACGTCGACTTCGAGGATGTGCTTGCCTGGGTCGTTGCCGCCGGGGCCCTGGCCCTCGCCATCGCCGACCTGCTGGCCCGGCTGGCCGTCGCCCTGGCCGACGCCGGCGTCATGATTGTCGCCGTAGCGGAAATGCGGTGTGTCGATTCCGCGGATGGGGATGCTGATGAGGTGCTTGCCCTCTTTGCCGATGAATTCGCCGCGGGTGAGGAATTTGCGGAGGTCGCCGCGGATCTTACCCTTGACGATCTGGCGGAATCGTTGATGGTCCTTTTGGATCTTCAGGGTCGGCATCCTTTCCGAACAATACTACGCAGTATTCTCGGCGTCGGCGCGAGTCTGGCAAGTCGATTGCCGGGGAAGGCGGCGGATTTTGCGCCCCGTAGCGTCCGGGCCTCCGTGCCCGACGGCACATGGAGGACAGCGGCCCTCCGCTGTTTCTCTGGAGCACAGCGGCCCTCCGCTGTCGCTTGTGGAGCAGCCGCCCACGGCTGCGATTCGGCGAACGACGAGACAATGTGACAACGGGATAACGGAGCGGGTGCTTGTAGAGCAGCACGAAGGGTGAAAACATGGTTGCCAACGACCGCAACCGTACCACGGGCTGCGGGGTGCGATGCGAGGGTGCGGGGTTTGCTGATAGGCGCGCGTTTCCCAGATGGTCAAGTTTGCGGTGCGGCGTGACATTTTGTTGACCATCTGTGCCGGATTGACTGGATCGGTGGTTTTATCGGTCGCGAGTTTGGGTGCGGGAATCTCGTGGAGGGGCGGGATTCGGGATGGCGCAGTGTGGCCCACGCGGAAGCGTAGGCGCACTTGGGGATGCGGGGCGCGGTGTGGCGGGGGCGGGTGCGCGCGATGAACGGAACTGAGCGGCGGTGAGCGAGTTTGGATTGGGGAGAGCAGTTGCGGAGGACGTGTGTGTCGCGTCGTTAGGGACACGGAATGTCGACCCCGGAGAACCGGTGTCGACATGGCACACGATGCGTCGTGATGCCACCCGCCATTGGAGTCGATTTAGGTTGAGTCACCAACTGGGCGTGCATCCGGCACCCACGTCTACTTCTGGGCAATTCTTGAGCAGGCGAAATCCGCAAAGCCATCCACCCGCACTGCCAGACGTGGTACGATTTGCGGCGGAGAACCTGGCGTTCAGAGGGCAGCGAATGCGGCTAACGCACATCAATACAAGCGCGAGAGTAGGAACGGTCCGCGCCTGGCGAGCGAGCGTTGACCTCGGGCAGAAGACGCTCCTCGTCGGCCGAAACGCGACCGGCAAGAGCATGATTCTGGCCAGCATGCACAATCTTTCGCGGATGATAGCCAAAAAGCAGCGCTTCGATGATGCGAACTTTGACGCCACATTCGCGAACGGGGAGAAGGAGTGCACGTACAGTGTGACAGTTCGCGGGGGAACGGTAGAACGCGAGTCTTTCAAAGACGGTGGCGAAGAAGTGCTAACGCGACGCGCTGACGGCACGGGAAACATCAAGGCTGTTGCTGCCAGCGAATCGCGACTCGATTTTCAGGTGCCGAACAATGAACTCGCAGTCGTCGCCAAGCGTGACTTGATTCAGCACCCGTTCTTGGAACCTTTGCACTCATGGGCCGCTTCGACACGCTTTTACCGGTTCAATGAGTTCAACCAGCGAGCGTTTGCCATCGTCCGAGATGGTGCCCCTGAAGCGGACCCCTCCGACTTTAACCAAAGCGTTGGGTTGTTTCGCAAAGGCGTAAAAACGCTTGGCGATTCGTTCAAGAAGGCAGTTGTTGACGATCTCACGCGGATCGGGTATCCAACTGACGACGTTGGCTTCAGTTCCGTTGAAGAGATCCAGCTCCCTCCCGAGTTCGGAGCGCCTCTACTAGGGCTGTATGTCAAAGAGAGGGATCTCAGAGGACCAACAAGCCAGTTTGGAATGTCAGATGGGATGTTTCGCGCGCTCGCCCTCATTATCCACGCTGCATACGCGGAACTTGCAAGCGTACCCGGCTGCATGATGATCGATGACATTGGCGAGGGGCTGGATTTTGAGCGATCGACGGCCCTCATTCAATTGTTGCTGGAGCGAGCTAATCGAAAAGCCATTCAGTTGGTAATGAGCACGAACGACCGGTTTGCAATGAACGCGGTACCGTTGGAAGTCTGGTGCGGTCTCCGACGCACGCCTGACGGCGTCGAGACCGTCACAGAAAGGTCGCATCCCGATGTGTTCGAGCAGTTCAGACTGACTGGCCTGAACAACTTTGATTTCTTCAAGATGGACTACTTCGAGGTTGCTGTCCCTAATGGCTAAGCGACTCGCAGTCTTCGTCGAAGGCCAGACCGAGCAGATCTTCATGCAGAGGATGCTGGTCGAAGTCGCCGGTCGTCACAAGATCACTATCGACGTCGTGCAGGCGAGAGGGAGTGGCCCACCGCGAGCGGTAACTTTACAGGGACACTCCGCTTCGAACACTCCGTACTACGCGTTGATCTGCGACTGCGGTGCCGACAATCGTGTGGCGTCAGACATGAGGGACAACTATGACGGATTGGTGGCCGCGGGGTACTGTCTCGTGCTCGGACTACGAGATATACATCCTGAACCGGATAACAAGATTCCGCTGATCCGTACCGCGGTTTCGAGAGTTCTGCCCAACGGTGTGGTGCCCGCCCGCCTTGTGCTTGCGATTCGAGAGATTGAAGCGTGGTTCATTGTGGAAGACGGACACTATCCAGCGATTCACCCAGAGCTCAGCGCGGCACTAATCAAACAACAGCTCGGCCTCGACACCGCGACCGTTTCCGCCGAGAGCATCGCGTGCCCGGCCGACACACTGCATGCCGCATATCAGCTCAAGGGGCGAGCGTACAGGAAGAATCGTGACTGCGTGGAACGCACCGTTCACGCGCTCGACTACGCGCGGCTCTACGTTGATCTTTCCCAGCGAGTGCCCGCTTTGGGTGAGTTGTGTGCACACGTCAACGGGTTCGTTGCGTGACACGGGCGGGCGGGGCCGGTCGCAACGCAACGCCTCGGATGCCCTTCCGACATCGGTACTCCGCAGTCGCCATGTCTCAACCAGATCGAGCAACCGTACCCGACTTCCGAATTCCCGCACCCACCCGATTCCGGCTTCCCTTCTACGTTCTGCATTCTTCATTCATCATTCTGCATTCCCACCGCCGCTCAAACCCGCTCAAATCCGCCCACCACCGTTCACCTCTTGCACACGCCCCGCGCGCCACTTGCCTCCCACCCATTCCCATGACAAAACTTCTCCTGAACGTTCACCGCGCGAGTCGACGCGCGCGGCGTCTGAAACAAGGAGCGCAGATGCGCGCGTCGCGCATCCGCGAATTTGAACTTTGAACTTCGCACTTTGCATTTTGAACTTGAACGGAGGTGCCTGGCCCA
>JBJXFK010000188.1:0-4691 GCA_046155505.1 Phycisphaerae bacterium | reverse complement strand
TAGCGAATAGCGAGTAGCGAGTAGCGAGTTTGGGATGCGCGACGAGCGCGTCCGGGGTTCGCTTGCGGATTCCTTTTCCAGACGCCGCGCGCGTCGACTCGCGCGGTGAGTACTCGGGGGAAGTATTGGTGCGCGGAGGGGCGTGGGGCAAGGGGAAATTGGGTGTGTGCAAGAGGTGAACGGTGGGGAGCGGATTTGAGCGGGTTTGGTGAGGGCGTGCCGATCTGAACAAGACATGCTTACGCGGAGTACCGCGAAAGCATGCCACCCGCCGCAGTACCGGTGTCGGCATGGCACCCGGCAGAATGCAGAAGGGAATTGAAGACATGCCGACTGCGGAGTACCGCCGTCGGCATGGCGCCAGGCATGGCACCAGGCTTCAGAAGAAAGCAGCCGGGGGCGGCTGCTCCACAAGAGACGGCGGAGGGCCGCTGTCCTCCACCGGGCGCGGCGCAGTCAGCGAGCGCGGCGTGGGATCGCAACGGAAATGAGGTAGACGATTCCGGCGAGCACGATAATCGTCGCCCCGGCCGGGAGTTTGACGTTCGTCGGGCTGTACGTCAGCGCTTGCCCGCCGACTGTGAGCAGGGCGCTTACCACGATTGACAGCAACATCATTTGCCAAAGCGTGCGAACATAGTTGCCGGCGATCGCCACCGGCAACGTCAGCAGCGCGATGACCAGAACGATTCCGACGACCTTGACCATCACCACCACCGTCAACGCGGTGAGCGCCAGCAGCAGCAGGTAGAACAACTCAACGGGCACGCCGCGAAGCCGCGAAAATTCCTCGTCGAAGCAGACGGCGAGGAACTGGTTGTAAAACGTGAATACCGTGACGAGCACGACGCAGTTGAGAATCGCGATCAGCCAGAGATCGCGGCTCGACACCCACAGGATGTTTCCGAAGAGGTAACTGGTGAGATCCTTGTTATAGCCGGGCGTGTTGGCGATGAAGATGACGCCGACGGCCATGCCGATGGCCCAGATCGCACCGATCACTGTGTCTTCACGCTGTTTCGCTTTCAGGCTGACCAGACCGATGACCAGCGCGGCGAGTAGGGCGGAGATCGTCGCGCCGAAGAGCGGATCGCACCACGCCCAGCCGTGGACGGCCTGCATGTATTGGGCTGCGCCCATGCCGCCGAGAATGCAGTGCGAAATCGCGCCCGCGATGTACGTGATGCGGCGAACGACGACGTAGGTGCCGACGACGCCGCATGCGACGCTCGACAGCAGCCCGGCCAGCAAAGCGTGCTGAAGGAAGGTGTGCTGCATGACATCGCGGATGAAATCCATGACTTACTCTCGATCGCTTGCGTGGCTCGAAGCCGACTGCGTTGTCGCGGACGCCGCAGTGGAGATCGTATTCGCCGGCGGTGCGGTCGTGCGACCTGTCGGCGACCAATACCAGGTCAACACCGCCGCTCCGAGCAGAACGCGATAGACCGCGAACACGGTGAATTTGTGCTTGCGGACGTAGCCGAGAAACGTCGCGACCACGATGAGGGCCGTGACAAACGCGGTCGCCGTGCCGGCGAGCACCACCGCCGCGCCATCGTTCGACAGATTTTTCCGCTCGTCTAGAAGGGTCTTGGCCCCGGCTGCGAGCATCGTCGGGATGGCGAGATAGAACGAGAACTGCGTCGCCACGCGCGGCGACAGGCCGAGCGCCATGCCGCCCATGATCGTCGCGCCGCTGCGCGAGATGCCCGACCACATGCTGACGCACTGAATCACGCCGATTAGAAATGCCTGTTTCAGCGTGATGTCGGCGACTTCGCCTTCGACGTCGCGGCGAAAAAACCGATCGACCAAGAGGATCGCGAAGGCACCGACGATCAGTGCGACGCCGACCGCAGGCGGGTTCTCCAGATATTGCTCGGCGTAGTCTTTGACGAGCAGCGCGATGCCGATCGTCGGCACCATCGCGACGACGAGCTTGGCGAGCAGATTACGCCGCACATCGGTGAGCGGCACGCCAAACGTCTGCTTCCACAGGTCGCCCCAAAAATACAGCACGACGGCGAGGATCGCGCCAAGCTGGCTGACCCAGAGCATCGTCTTCCATGTCGGCTGGAGCGGATCGACGCCGATCATGGGCTGCACGAGGATCATGTGCCCGGTGCTCGACACGGGCAGAAACTCGGTCAAGCCTTCGACAACACCGAGAATGATCGCCTGCAAGTATTCGTTCACTGAGACGCCTTTGATCGCGATGCTATTTGATCACGCGCTTATTCCGCGCAGTCGTGCGTGTCGGCGCGCATGTTATCCGCCGCCGTGCGATCCGTCCCGCGCCGTGCGCGCCGGCGTGCGTTCGCCGCGCCAACAATGTCCTCTTGTTTTTCTTCTCGGTGCCGCTGTGCCTCTGTGTTTAGCCCGCTTCTCAAGTCGAAACGGTTGACCCCGCCCGCGTTCCCGCCGATCATGCTGCGCGTCGCCCCGGGCACCGCATGCTCGGGGCGTATTCATCGAAAGGCGACTACATGAAACACCCACACGGTGATCACGGCTCCGACCACGGGCCGGATGGTAAATACAAGCAGTCCACCACCGTCCGGCCCATGAGCGAACTCGCCGACGGGCATTCGCACGGCTTGCGGCCGCTCGATCCGATGGATGTGACCAAGGCACGCACCTGCTCGGAACTGCTCGACGCCATGTCGCGTACGGCGTTCAGCGGGCGCAGCCTGGGCGAGGCGGCGGATGTGATGGTACAGATGGCCAAAGACGACAAGTGCTTTGTGGTCGGCACGTTCAGCGGCGCGATGACCATCGCCAAGCAGGGTTTGATGATCGCCGAGATGATCGATCAGGGGCTGATTCACGCGGTTGTTTGTACGGGCGCGCTGATGTGTCACGGCCTGATCGAGCAAAGCGGGCACACGCATTTTCGCCACGATCCGACCTGGACCGACGAGCAGCTTTATGACGCCGGGTATTGCCGCGTTTATGACACGCTGGAGCTCGAACGCAATCTCGAAGAAGCGGCCGAGATCATGGAGAACGTGCTGTCGGAAATTCCGGACGGCACGGCCATCGGCAGCCACGAGATCAACTGGCGGATCGGCGAGTACATTTTGCGCAAGGGTCAGAGCCGCGGGATTTTGCAGAGCGCGGTTCGCAAGAATGTGCCGGTTTATATTCCGGGGTTCACGGACAGCGAACTGGGCCTCGATGCGTATTGTCACAACCTGACGGCGCGCGAAAGCGGCAAGCAGGGCATTCACGTCGATTTGCTGCGCGACATCGAGCATTATTACGAGCTGTGCTGCAAAGCCGAGCGGATGGGCATCTTTACCATCGGCGGGGGCTTGCCGCGTAACTGGGCGCAGCAGGTCGGCCCGCTGGGCGAAATTCTGGAACGCCGCACGAATGGCAAGCACGGCAAGTACATCCGCTTCAACTATGCGATTCGCGTTTGCCCGGAGCCGGTGCACTGGGGCGGCCTGAGCGGTTGCACCTACAGCGAAGGCGTTTCGTGGGGCAAGTTTGTGAGCGAGAAGGAGGGCGGACGGCATTCCGAGGTGTATGCCGATGCGACGGTTGCATGGCCGTTGCTGCTGCGCGGCGTGCTGGAGCGTCTGGGGCGAGTGTAGACGATGGAGCACCGCGGCCCTCGGAACACCGCGGCCCTCCGCAGTTTTTCGCGCGGGAACAACGGAACAACGGAACAAAGGAACAAAGGAACAACGGCGGAGTGGGACGCCGACAGCCGTCCCGCGCTTGTGGAGCTGCCGCCCTCGGCTGCTTTCTTTGATCGGGATACGATTCGCGTCTGTCATGCCCGAACTGCCCGACATTCTCGCCTACGTCCACGCCCTGCGTCCACGCATCGTTGGCCGGACGCTGGAAAAGGTCCGCATCGTCAGCCCGTTTTTGCTTCGCACGTTCGACCCGCCGATCGAGTCGCTCGAAGGCCGCGTTGTCGCAGCCGTCGATCGCCTCGGCAAGCGGTTCGTGTTCGAATTTGCCACCGATCCGCCGCTGTTCGCGGTCGTCCATCTGATGATTGCGGGGCGATGGCGCTGGTTCGACGTTGGTGCCAAGCCCGGCGGTGTGAGCGGCATCACCCAGGCGTCGTTTCACTTCGACGTCGGCACCCTCGTGCTCACCGAGGCCGGCACCACCAAACGCGCGATGCTGCATGTTGTCAGCGGACGCGACGCGCTGCGATCGCACAACCCAGGCGGGGCCGACATCTTTGCGATTTCGCCGGTCGAACTCGCTGCTCTTCTGCGACGCGAAAATCATACGCTGAAGCGCTCGCTCACCGATCCGCGGCTGCTCGACGGAATCGGGAACGCATACTCTGACGAAATCCTGCACGCGGCGAAGCTGTCGCCGGTCATGCTCACGTCGCGGATTAGCGATGACGAAATCGGGCGGCTACACGCGGCGGCGCAGCGTGTTTTGTCGCACTGGACCGCCGAACTTTCGCGACGCTTCGGCCGCAAATTCCCCGGTGCGGGCGAAATCACGGCGTTTCGGCCCGAATTCGCGGTGCATGGCAAGTACGAACAACCGTGCCCGGTTTGCGCCACCGCCGTGCAGCGCATTCGCTATGCCGAGAACGAGACGAATTACTGCCCTCGGTGCCAGACGGATGGAAAGTTGCTCGCCGACCGATCGCTGTCGCGATTGCTCAAGCAGGATTGGCCGCGCACGATCGACGAACTCGAACGCGG
>JBJXFK010000187.1:0-5104 GCA_046155505.1 Phycisphaerae bacterium | reverse complement strand
AGAATTTTCGCACCGGCCGGAGGCCGATGCTCCCCATCCTGAACCCCGAACCCTTACTTCTTCACCTCGGCCAAAAATCGATCGGTGTAACTCGGATCGACGCGATGGCACGTTTGCGTTGCCAACTCGCCGATGCGTTGAAAATCCGGATCGCCGGTGAACTGCGCAATCTCGCCCGAGAGAATGACGAGCCGCAGCATGTGCCGCAGGATCAGGCCTTCCTGCTTCACGAGCTCGCGCGACTTGACGAACTTGAAAAACTCGCAGTTGAACTCGAACGCTCCGCCCGCGACCCACTTGGGTTGCACGACGAATTGCTCCGGGCTGGCGAGCCGCTGATCAAAGGCGAGCTTCAACATCTCCGGGAAGCTCGGCGGGCGCGGCGGTTCTTCATCGTCGAAGCCGTCGTCTTCCAGTTCGTCATCCGCACCCGGCGGCGGGGCAGCGAGCATCACGCCCGCGGCGATGAGTAGTGGCTCAAGTATTTCGCGTTGCAGCGGCCCCGGTGCGATGTGTTCGGGGATGCGAAGATAGCGTTCGATCGCTCGCGGCACTTCGAGCACCGATTCGAGCGCGAGCAGTTTCTCCTCATACGCGCCGCGCGGCAGCATCTCGGCCAGAAACGCGCCGTAGAGCGGATCGACGCTGCGAAAATTCGCCAGCCGATAGATCGATTCGTTGAGCGTCACGTGATCGCCATCTTCGGCCTTGTTGAGATAGCCGAGCGCGGCCAGATTGCCGATCATGTGGTCGAGCTGTCCCTGAAATTTTTCGATCTGCTCGGTGGTGGTGAAGCGTTTGGAGAGGAACGCGCGCACGTCGTGCACCGCGCCGAATTTCGTGAGCAGGTAGATCAGCACGTTGTACGGAATCATCGAGCGGCTGGCCAGCTTCTGCGGCCCGGCGGCGATCAGCGAGCGAAATTGCCCCTCGGTCCAGTATTGCTCGGTCTTTCGCCGTGCTGGCTTTTTGCGCTCTAGGTCCTTGCGCATGCGCATGAGGCCGGGGTCTTTACTGTTGGGGTCGATCTGGTCGTACTTCTGCTTCCACTTGTTGATTTTCACGTCGTCTTCGTGGGCGATGGCGAAGACGAAGCCCTGCGTGTCGAACTGTGGGCGACCGGCGCGGCCGAACATCTGGTGCGCAGTGGACGACGGCACGAGTTTCTTCTCGCCGCGTTTGCCTTTCAGCAGTTCAGTCAGGACGACCGCGCGCGCGGGCAGGTTGATGCCGGCGGCGAGCGTCTCCGTGCAGACGACGAACGGCGTTAGCTTGCGCAGGAAGAGCGTCTCGACCAGTTCCTTGTGTTTGGGCAGTACGCCGGCGTGGTGCACGCCGACGCCGCGGGCGAGCATCTGCTTGAGTTTCGGCCCGACGCCGTCGACCAGATCGTCGGCCCGCTCGCTGAGCACTTTTTCGATTTCGGCTTTTTGAGCCGAGCCGATCAGCGGCAGGCCCTTCAATTTCTCGGCGACTTCCCAGCATTCGTCACGGTTGAAACAGAACACCAGCGCCGGCGTGCGATTGGTCGCATCGTCGTCGGTCGCCATCTGCGGCAGATGCTCGGTGATCAGTTTGTCTTCGATCCACTTGAACTCGAGCGGCACACGGCGTTCGACGGTCATGACGACGGTGAGATCGCGACCGTGCTGCTTTTTTAGCCAATCGCTGAAGTCGTAGGGATTGCCGACGGTCGCCGATAGGAGCATGACGCGCACGTTTCGCGGGAGCAACACGAGCGATAGTTCCCAGACGACGCCGCGTTCCTGGTCGTTGAAACTGTGAAATTCGTCCATGACGACCGCGCCGACATCGTCAAACCCGCCGAGCGCGGGGTCGTTGGTGAGCAGGTGATTGAGCAGAATCTCGGCCACGACAACGCGCACGGTGGCTTCGGGATTCACGCGGCGGTTGCCGGTGATGAGGCCGACATCGTCGCGCGAGAAGCCCCATTTCTCGGCGAGTTCCTGAATCTCGCGGTATTTCTGATCGGTGAGCGCGATCAGCGGCGTGGTGTAGTAGACGCGCTTGCGGGTTTTCAACGCTTCGTAAATCGCGGCCTCGGCGATAAGCGTCTTGCCCATGCCGGTCGGGGCACAGATCATCACGCCGGCTTCGCTCTCGAACCAGGCGAGCAGGGCCTCTTCCTGAAATGGGTAGGGGTCAAATGGCAGCGCGGCCAGGAAGTCGGTGAGGATGTCGCTACGGTCCATGCGTGGCTCGCTGCGCGCGGTGAAGGACTAAAGCGTCGAAGTGTACTCGCGTTCGGGCTGCGGATCGCGGAGACGCGGGCTGCCGCGCGTGCGGAAAGAGAAGAGCTGTTGCCGCGGAATTCACGGATTTGCACGGATGGGGAGTGGGAGTTGGTCGCAACCGAGAGTGAGTATGGAACGTAACCGCTGGATACATGATCTGATTTGGTGCGCCGACTGCTGCGCGCATGTGCCCGTCTTTCGTGACCTGGGCCCGGACGAAACGCGACAGCTTGAGCAGTGGCGTGCAAAGAAACTTCTGCCTTCGAAGGTTGCGTCGATCACCGGCCTCGACGGAGCACTTGCCAAGTCGTGGCTGGTGCACGTTCGAAAGGCGATCGTCACGAAGGGCAAGTGGAACAGTACGAAGTGCCCAAGTTGCGAGCGTTGGCTGCGTGGACCGAGGGCGCAGCAGTGTTTCCATTGCGGAGCGGATTGGCATGCTGCCGGGCAGTGACTCTGCGACGTCCTTGCACGCACCGTCGCTTCCCCGTGTACTCTACGCCAAGTGACGAAAGCGCTTGCGGTGCGACTCGCCAGTCGATTTTTGCAACGCAGCATATCGCGAGAGAAGCTCTGGCTTGAAGCAAAAATCGTCCAACCTGCTCGTCGGCCTGCTCTGGACCGCGCCGTGGTGGCTCGGATTTCTGCTGTTTCTGGCCATTCCGATGGCGTTCTCGCTCTACATCAGCTTTTGCGATTACACGCTGCTGCTGCCGCCGGCGTTTACGGGGGTGAGCAATTACGTTGAGCTGACGCGCGATGAATTGTTCTGGAAAGTGGTGTGGAACACGCTCGTTTTCGCCGCGATCAGTGTGCCGCTGAGCACGATCCTCGCCGTGCTCATCGCCGTGCTGCTCAATCAGCCGGTGAAAGGGCAGGCGTTTTTTCGTGCGTGCGTGTTCGTGCCGACGATCGTGCCGCTGGTGGTCGCAGGGCTGGTGTGGATGTGGATGCTCAACCCGAGCGCGGGGTTGGTGAATTCGACGCTGCACGCGGCGACCGGTATCCACGGGCCGGCGTGGCTTGATCGGCCGGCGTGGGCGATGACCTCGCTCGTGCTGATCAGTCTGTGGCTGGTCGGCTCGCCGGTGGTGATTTATCTGGCGGGCATACAGGACATTCCGGAAGAGCTATACGAAGCGGCGCGGCTCGACGGGGCGAACGGACCGCGGCGATTCTGGCATGTGACGCTTCCGGGTATCAGCCCGGTGGTCCTGTTCAACGTGATCATCGGCGTCATCGGGTCGCTTCAAATTTTCGCGTTGCCCTATGTGATGTGGCGCAGCGAGCGCGGGCCGGAGGATTCGACGTATTTTTACACGAGCTATCTGTATGACAACGCGTTCAAGTTCCTGAAGATGGGCTACGCGAGCGCGATGGGGTGGATTCAACTCGCGATCATTTTGGCGCTAACGGGGCTGGTGTTTTGGGCGAGTCGACGGATGGTGCATTATCGGGGGGGATAGGGGCCAAGGGGCCGAGTGACGCGAGGGAACAAGGGAACAAGGGAACAACGGAACAAGGGAACACTGCCTCCCGGCCGCGGTCTGTGAAGTGGGATGAGTAAACGGAATCGCCACATTTTGACGTACTTGTTGCTTGGCCTCACTGCCGGCGGGTTTGTGTTGCCGCTCGTTTGGATGGTGGCGGTCAGCTTCAAGCCCATCGGCGAACTGACCAGCCCGGCGCTTTTGCCGGCCCGTCCGGAAGCTGATGCGTACTTGAACGTGCTCGGCATCGAATCCGCGAAAAACAAACCGGCCGCCGCCGGCACCCGCGGCACTGAACGGCGCGTGAATTTGCTGCTCTACGCCCGCAACACGCTGATCATCATGGTGCTCAGCCTCGTGGGCGTTGTGCTCTCTTGCTCGATCGCCGCTTACGGCTTTGCGCGGATCAACTTCCCTGGGCGTGATCTGATGTTCGGCGTCTGCCTGGCGACGATGATGATCCCGTTTCCGGTAATCATGGTGCCGACCTACATGCTGTTCAAACAGCTCGATTGGATCGGCACGTTCAAGCCGCTGTGGGTGCCGGCGTGGTTCGGCGGGGCGTTCAACATATTTTTGTTGCGGCAATTTTTCATGGGCGTGCCGAGAGAGCTTGAAGAATCGGCCATGATCGACGGCTGCTCACGCTGGGGCTGCTTTTGGCGGATCATGCTGCCGCTGAGCACGCCCGCGCTCGTGGTTGTCTCGCTGTTTCACTGTTTGGCGGTGTGGAACGACTTGGTTGGGCCGATGATTTTTCTGACGCACGAGGAGCACTTCACGCTCGCGCTGGGTTTACAGATGCTGTTCAGCCGTACCGGCGACA
The DNA here is from genome assembly GCA_046155505.1 of Phycisphaerae bacterium. Lineage (GTDB taxonomy): Bacteria > Planctomycetota > Phycisphaerae > UBA1845 > Fen-1342 > JBJXFK01. The sequence continues at coordinate 533 of JBJXFK010000187.1, read as the reverse complement.
CGCCGTGGAACGAGCTGATGGCGGCGTCGACGCTAATCGTGCTGCCGGTGTTGGTGCTGTTCGTGCTGGCACAGCAGACATTTCTCAAGGGGATCGCGACGTCGGGGATCAAGGGTTGACGCCAATCCGCACGGATTGCCCGATAATGTTGGAATCACGGCGATTTCATTGTCGCAATCCTGCGGAAAGTTCCGAAAACTCGCGCAAGCGGGCAATCACCATTGCAAGACGCGGGCGACCGTGGTAGCCTACTATTACTCGTAAAGGTGGTCGGCGGTCCTGCTTGAGGGAGCAGGTCGCGGCGATGCACTCGTCCCAGCTTTTCAATTCATGACTCGGGACTGTCGGGGGCAAGCGGCGCGGTGGCGCATCTTGCAGTGGGGAATTCGATCATTTTGTTCCACATCTGGAGGTCCGCGATGCAGCGTCGATCGATGCTTGCGCTTTGCGCAACAGCCGCTCTGGTCATCGTACCGGGCGCGCTGGCCGAACGTCAGTTCACCGTCCATCACGGCAACACGGTGTTGTCGCTG
>JBJXFK010000164.1:0-7596 GCA_046155505.1 Phycisphaerae bacterium | reverse complement strand
TCGCTTTCATTCACATCTTCGAGATTTACCGCCACCCGGTCGCGCCCCGGCGCGCCCGGCTCGATGCGATACACGCCCACGCGGTCAGTCGCGCCATAGCGGGCGAGTTGCTGCGCATCGACGCGCACCGTTGCTTTGCGCGAGTCCGGGCGTACAACGGTTGCCGCCGTTTCCTCACCCGGTACCGCGAACAGCACAGAATCGCCGGGCCGCACCACTTCGCGATCGGTCACGCCCGTGCCCGCGCCGAGGAATCGCACCGCGTTGAACATGAAAATCGGGAAGCCGTTCTTGACCCGCATCGTGCTGTGCTCGACAGCGAAACTGAGGATGAGAAACTGCCGGCCTTGATCGGTCATACGAACCAGCGTTGGTCCGTGCGGCCCTTCCATCAGCGTCTGCGCCTCTTTCGGCACGTCGAGCTTGATCGCCTTGCCCACTAGTTCATAATCCAGCCCGACGTAGCGCAGCACCGGATGCGTGTCATCCCACCACATCATCGCAAACGGCTCGGCGTCGCCCGCGGATTTGACGGCCGGAATCTTTGGCAGCGCCCCCAAAAACAGGTAATTTCCAAGCGGCAAACGTGCCGTTTCATGCTTGTCGAAAATCACCACGTCATAGAGCGAACGTCCGTCAGACTCGACCTGCGCCGCCGGGGCAGACTCATACTGTTGCGGCGTCAAATAGCGATACGGCTGCTGAATCGCCAGATTTTGCAGCACCGCTTGCAGGAAATCATTCCGCTCGCTGACGAGCAATACCTTCAACTCGCGCGGCGGCGGGACGATTGCGAACGCCCGATTATCAACCATGAACGGATCATCACGCGACAGTCGGGCTTCAAGCTCTGCCGCTTCGGCGACCGGCATCTCAAACGTGAGCGCCGCCGTGCTGCCGCCCTTCTCGGTTTCGGGTTGCGGCGTATCGGGCGGTGACGCCGGCTCGCCGACCTCGGGCGCTGGCGTCTGTGCCCCCCCTGCCGACTGACTGCGGCGAATCGGCGAAAGTTTGACCGTCTCAATCCGCCCGCTGCCCAACCGACCGTTCACGTACAGCGACACGTCGGTACTCACCGGCTCGTCCCCGAAGTTCTTGACCTGCACAAAAACGCTGAGAATCTCGGGTTTTTCGTAATTTCGCTGCGTGCGTAGCGCGGTGATGCCGACGTTGTCGCGCGCTTGGCCAACCTGCATCAACGTCACGTTGCCGCCCTGCAGTGCCACGTCGCCGAGATTGCCGACGCAGCCGTCCGAAAACAGCACCATGCGCGAAGTGGACTCGGGATTGATCGGGTTCTGCAACTGACCGGGCGTCACTTCAATATCGATGTTGCCGCGACCGGGCATCATGTACGCCTGTGCCAGCTCCAGCGCCTCGCGCAGGTTCGTCGCCGCGTCGGTCGGTTCGAGGCCGTCGATCAGGCCGACGAGGTCCGACGTATTCGTCGTGAACGGTGCCAGCACCGTCGCACGATCCGCGAACGCGACCAGCATCACGCGTGTCATCGCATCCTGCCCGCCAAGCCAGGAGTACCAAGTCGAGCCGGTCTTGTTGAGCGACTTCACCAGCCGCTTGGCCTGCTCCTTGGCTTCGTCGAGCCGCGTGCGACCGTCGGCCTCGCGCGTGTTCATGGATGCCGAGCGGTCGAGCATCAAAATGAGGCTCTTTTCGCGGGCAAAATCGGTCTTGATGATCGGCCGTGCGAGAGCCAGCAGCGCGGCGATGAGCACCAGCAATTGCAGCAAAAGCAGCAGGTTCTTCCGCAATCGCTGGAACGGCGCGTTGACTTGCAGATCTTGCACCGCCCGTCGCCACAGAAAGGTGGACGCCACAGTCTCCTGTTTTCGCCGCAGTTTGAGGAAATAGAAAATGACCAGCGTCGGAATGACAACCGCTGCAAGGCCGAGAGCAACCCAGGGTGTGAGAAAACTCAAGCACGGCTCCCAGCGTTGGCCATCGAGCGCCGCTTGGCGTGTGATCGACTGCCGGTGCGAGAAAGCATACGCGCCGAGTCCGCGAATGCAATGCGAATCATCGGCGGCGTGCTTGCTTTCTCAGCGGGAGAGGGCGCTTCTCGGCGAATAACGCGCCGAGCCCGAGTTCGGTCAACAACTCGTCCTCGCGGGCGTGCATCCGCTCGAAATCGGGCGGGTCATGATCGTCGTAACCCGCCAAATGCAGGATGCCATGCGTGACATAGAGCGCCAACTCGCCCGCCCTTCCGAGTTTCCTGGCCTCGCGCTCGGCAACCGCGGCACAGACAATGATCGTTCCATCGATCTCGTCGAGACGATTCGTAGTGCCCAGATCGAATGTCAAGACATCCGTCGCGCCGTCCACGCCGCTGTACTGGCGATGCAAGGTAGCCATACGGCGTGCGCCCACAATACCGACGGAAAGTTGCCCGCGGCGAAAGCCCTCGGCTGCCGCGACTTTCGTGGCCACGCGTCGGATCAGGCCGAGTTCGGCCCGCGGGCTGGCGACCGAGCTTTCGACGCTAATTTCGAGTTTTTTTGATTTCAACGGACGCCCTTTCGCACCGGTCGATTGGTTGACTTCCGATCAGCGTAACACGGATCGCGGCGTCCGTGCTCGACCGCTGGCTGGGGATCCTCGTTTTGTGTGCCTGCACCGACCCGGTTCCGTCGAAGCACTCACTACTCTCTTGTTCCCGCCCGCAACATGCTGCTAATATGTTCTCCGGCGTCCCTCCTTCGGGCGAAAGCCGGTGGTCACGGTGTCGCGGCTCATTGCCGCATGTTCGTGCATTTGGACCACGACGGCGAGGTCGGGGCGTTCAGGAGCCGGCAACAATGGCTGACGTCGTCGACATGGATCAGTTGCAAACCGATGCACCGCCGATACCGACGGGCCCCGGCAAGCCAAACGAACCGCGCCTCAACAAGTATTTCAACGCCTGCATCAAGGGCAAGTTTTCCGACTTGCACCTGAAGGCAGACTTTCCCGCCGCCGTGCGGGTAAAGGGTGTGTCGGGTGGTCGATCGAAAGGTGCGCTGCGCCCGCTGACCGGCGGGCCTCTGCCTAATGACTTGATCCGCGAAGGCGTGATCGAGCTGCTCAACCCCAAGCAGGCCGCGCTGTTCGAGGAAAAGGGCGCGATCGACTTCGCCTATGACGTGGGCGAGCCGGGCAACGCCGACCGCTTCCGTGTGAATGCGTTTTTGCAGCGCGGCAAGATGGCGCTCGCCGCCCGCCGCGTGACGCGCGAGATTCGACGTTTTGACCAACTGTTCCTTCCGCCGACGATTTCGGAAATCTGCGAGTTTCGCGAAGGCATCGTGCTGCTGGCGGGCGTAACCGGCTCGGGCAAGTCGACCACCATCGCGGCCATGATCGACTGGATCAACGAACGCGACTCGGTTCACATCGTGACCGTCGAAGACCCGATCGAATATCTCTTCACCGACAAGAAGGCCCGCATCAACCAGCGCGAAATCGGCATTGACGTGCCGACGTTCCATGACGCGCTGAAATACCTGATGCGCGAAGACCCCGATATCGTGCTGGTCGGTGAAATGCGCGATCTGGAAACGTTCGCCGCCGCCGTACACGCCGCCGAAACCGGTCACTTGGTCTTCGGCACGATTCACGCATCAAGTTCGTCGCAGACGATCTCGCGTATTCTCGACTTGTTCCCCGAAAGCGAACGCCGGGCGATGCGTCAGGCGCTCGAGTTCAATCTCAAGAGCGTCATCTGCCAAAAGCTGATCAAGAGCATCAGCCCCAAGACGCCGGTCGTGCCCTGTATCGAGATCATGATCAGCAATCCGTCGGTGCGCAAGCTGATTCGCGAAGAGCGCGACAACGAATTGCCGGCCGTCATTCGCGCCAATCGCGCCGCCGGCATGATCGACTTCACCGAGCATCTGCGTGAACTGGTCGACACGGGCATGATCGATCACGAGACCGCGTACGAAGCCGCCCCGAACCCCGACGAGCTCAAGATGGCCCTCAAGGGCATCCGCACCCCGTCGGCGGCGATTCTCGGCTAAGATTCGCGCTGGCGGCGACACACGCCGTCGCGCAAGGAGCAAGCATGGATTTGCTGATCTGGTCGGACCTGCTGGCCCAGGTGCCGACGAGTACTGTTTATATACAGCCGTTCAAGCTGCTGGGCTTCATGCTGCTGTTTTCCTGCTGGATCTTCTTCGCCCAGTGGGTGGACAAGGACTGCATTGCGGTCAACACCTTCCGCACCGTCTGGAACATGGGCTCGGTCGGCGTGGGGGCGGCGTCGCTGCTCATTCTGATCCTGGTGCCCGACTTTCTGTTCGCGGCGCTGGGCTTTGTCGTCATCAACCTGATCTTCATGTTCGTATACGTCAATCACCGCAACGGCCTGGTGGTTGAAGAAAACCGCGTGCTGACGCAGGCGCACCTGCAAAAAGTGATGACCGAGGGCTTCGGCGGCAAGAAAAAAGGCGAGAAGCTCCAGGAAGTCAAAGAGCTGGTCAAAATCAGCGGGGCCGACAAGAAAGTCATACTCGCCCCGACCGATTCGATCGAACGTGCTCAATACGCACTGGCCCAGCAGCTCATGTTCGACATGCTGCATCGCCGGGCACAGATGCTCGACCTGATCCCCGCCGGCGAGGCGACGCGCGTGCGGCTCAACATCGACGGCATCGTCGAAGAGCAGCAGCAGCCGATGGCCCGCGTCGATGCCGAGGGCTTCCTGCTGTTTATGAAGCGCGCCGCCCGGCTCAACCTCGAAGAACGCCGCAAGCCGCAAAAAGGGCTGATGATGGCCCAGATCGGCGAGACGAAATTTGACCTGATGATCCGCACGACCGGTTCCAACGCCGGCGAGCAATTGCACGTCCGCGTGCTCGGCCCCGAAAAGTACGGCAAGGTCGTCGATCTCGGATTCTCCGATGCACAGATTGAGTTGTTTCGCGATCAGATCATGTTCGGCGACAAGGGGCTGGTGCTCGTCACCGCCCTGCCCGGCCACGGCCTCACTACGACCATGTACGCCCTGGCACGCAGCCATGACGCATTTTTGCAGAACATTCAGATGCTCGAAACCGAGCATGAATTCGACGTCGAGAACATCACCCAGAAAGCATATGTGCAATCGCCCGAGCACACGTTTTCAGCCGAATTGCTCAAGATTCTGCGTGCCGACCCGAATGTCGTGCTCGTGCCCGACCTGCGAAACGACAAGGACGCCGCGAAGGCCGCGTGCGACGCCGCAGCGCGAAAGCAGATCGTCTACGTCGCGATGCCCGCGATTGACGTGTTCGACGGCCTGGCCCGCCTAGTCAAGCTGGTCGGCGATCCGGGCGTCGTGGCCAAATCGCTGGCGGCGATCACGCACCAACGCCTCACGCGCAAGCTCTGCGAGTCGTGCAAATTCCCGTACAAGCCCGCGCCGGAACTGTTGCAGAAAATCAACCTGCCAGCCGACCGCATTCTGCACCGCCCGCCCGACCCGCAATTCGACAAACGCGGCAACCCGATCGTCTGCCAGGGGTGCCAGGGCACCGGCTATGTCGGTCGCACCGCGATTTTCACGATTTTGGTCATGGACGACGACATCCGCGGCGTCATCAAGGGTGGCGGCTCGATCGCCGACGTAAAGACCGCCGCCGCCAAGAAGGGCACGACCGGCATGCAGCAACACGGCTTGGTCAAGGTGCTCGACGGCCTGACCAGCATCGACGAGATGGCCCGCGCCATCAAGCCGCCGCAGGCCAGCGCCCCGAAACAGCAGCCGCCGCCGAATGCCGAGAAGGCTCCGGTTACGGCTTGAGTGTGAGTTCGAGTTTGAGTTTTCGCCTCGTCAGAGGAGCATCACATGGGTTTGCAAATCATCGCGCTGTTGCTCGTGCTCGCGATCACGTTCATGCACTCGATCTTCGGGCTGTACAGCGGCCTGATCAATGTGTTCTGCTCGGTTGCGGCGCTGTGCGTGTCGCTCGGCTTCTGGGAGCCGATGACCGATTGGATGAGTGCAAACCTCGGCCTGTCGGCGTCCTATAGCGGCCCCGTCTCCGTTTTCCTGCTGTTTTTCGGCACGCTGATCGGCCTGCGACAGGTGTTCGATCAATACGTGCGCGGCAACGTGCATGTACCCGCCGGCCTAGACACCACCGGCGCGGTCATCTGCGGCGCTGTGAACGCGCAAATCGCGGTCGGCATGCTCGCCACCTGTGCGATCATGCTGCCGATCGGCGCGGAAAACGTCTTCGTTCGGTACGAGCGACATCCGACCGACAAGCAGCCCGATCGCAAGGAAGTCGCACTCTACGAACGCCAGGCGCTCTGGCTGCGCAGCGACGATTTCGCGGTCGGCCTGTTCAAGCTCATGAGCGCCGGCAGCCTAAAGGGCGACACGACATTCGCGAGCGTCTACCCAAGTTTCGTCGACGCCGTCTACTACACGACCAACACCGTTCAGCCCGAATCGGCACCCGCCCCCTATCGCGATAAAAAGGGCGGCGACGGCTTCAAGAACGGCATCAAGCTCGAAACTTGGTGGGAGCAGAAAACGCCGGTCGATACGTTCTATCGCGCCGACGTCCCGACGGCCAAGAGCAAGCAGCCGCCGGTCGCACCCGTCAAATTCGCACCAAGTTCGGGCAACAAAGTGATCGGTGCGCGCGTCTCGCTGGCAAAGGCATCGGCCGATCGGTCGAAGAGTTCCGCGACGCACATGTTCCGCACCACACAGATTCGCATCGTCGGCACCGATGACGGCGTGCCGGCGCACTTCATCCCGTCGGTCATCGGCGGCGCGGACGTGTTCACGCAAGGCAAGAATCGACTCTGCGATCCGGATACCAACTTCTCGCTGCCCGCAGAAAGCGACCGCCCCATCGACGTTTACTTCGAAGTGCCGACCAGCTTCAAGCCTGCATTCATCGAATACCGCCGTCACGCGCGCGCCGCGATCGGCGGCGAACCGGCGGCCAGCCCGCCATCGAATCAAATCGCGCTCGGCATCGGCGGCGAACCGGTCGGCAGCGGCAGCAGCGGCGGCGGCAGTAGCTCGGGACGACTCGCGTTCGGCGACGTGCTCGAATCCGGCTCCGGTGACTCGCGCGGACTGCCGTTCGATCTGAATCTCGACGCACTCAAACGCGTTGCCGATCTGAAGCTCGCCGGCGACGAAATCGTCCGTGGCCGCTTCTCGGGCGGCAAGGCCCGGCTCGGTCGCAGCGGCGAGCAGGCCGGCGTGAAACTCATCAAGGAAGTTCCCGGCAAGAAGATCGTTCAGCTCACCTATCAGCCCAAGCAGATGCGCTCGATCGTCGGCGAAGTCTTCAATTTCGTCGGCAGCACGGTCAATCAATTTGTCGTCCGCGACGATCGCGGCGGCGAATACCGCCTCGCCGGCTACTACGCCGTCGTCAAACGCGGCAACGACGAACACTACGAGTTCTTCTTCAACGGCGACCCCGACAAGATCGAGGAACAGGCCGACCCGAGCTACAAGTTCATGCTCGATTTCAAGGACATCAAACGCAACGAGATCAACGACTTCGACAACTCGAAAATCACGCTGATTTTTGTGGTCAATCCCGGCGTGAAAATCGTTCGCCTGCAAAACCAGGCCGGCGACGGCGG
>JBJXFK010000157.1:0-4749 GCA_046155505.1 Phycisphaerae bacterium | reverse complement strand
GTGGACAGTTGTCGCACGGGTTTCCGAGTCCGTCGGCATCATCATCTTCGTTGTCGCCGAGCGGCAGCCCCGGACACAGATCACACGCATCGCCATGCGTGTCGTTGTCGCTGTCTTCCTGATTGGGGTCGGCGACATCAGGGCACACGTCTTGAGCGTTGCAGATGCCGTCGCCGTCGCCGTCGAGGCACTCGCCGTCGGTCCAGAGTCGCCACGCATATTGACCCGGCGCGGGCATGTTCGCGGTGAACTGGAACTGCGCAAGTTGCGGCGGAACGACAATCTCATTCGGATCGGCCACGTTGAAGTTGAACAGCGACGCCGGCAACGTCGCGCCCGGAGACAAACCCGTCGGGCCGACGCCGAAGTTCGACGGACCGACGAAGGGTCCAAACGTGCGCGTATCCTGCGGCAGCCGCGCGGTCGGGCGTTCGAGAATTGAGACCGAATAGCCGAAATCGCTCAGGCCGTCGCCATCGAGGTCGCCGCCGGTAATTGCGATCGGCGGCCCGAGATTCGGATCTTCGAGATCGATGAGGAGTTCCTGGTGCGCCTCCTGCCCGAGCGGGATCTGAACGTTGAGCAGTGTCCAGATCCCGAGCACTTGTCGATTGTTGGCCGGCAGATTCGGATCGGTCGCGGGATCATTCGGATCGGCGTTGCCCAGCGCACCGCCGTTGTCGTTTTGATATAGCGCAAACACGAACGAATTGTCGGCCGGCGTGCCCGACCACATGACGACCGAGGTTGAGATGCCGTTCACGACCGTACCCGTCGGCACATCACCCCAATCGACAAATGTCGATCCCGCAGGCAGATTCAGCAGCGCGCCCGCGCCAAAGCGGAATCGCTCCCACGCAATCGCCGGACCGAAGCGCGGGGCGGCATCGTCCGCTTCGGCAAGACCGTTGGCCGTCAATCGCACCTTGCGAGTCTCGGGCCAGTATGCCTGTTCGTATGACTGCGCGAGGCAGGTTGCCGCCGCGCCGCCCAAGATGCAACAACTGATCAAACGCTTCATGTGCAGACTCCTGTGGCGAGACCGGCATGATGTGTGTGAACGCGCGGCCGGGCCGGCAGCCGGCGCGCGGAGTCCCTCCGAAACGAACTGCGTCGCCCAGATTTGTGATCAGGTCATGGCGGCGACGATCAACGCGAGCGAATTCTCGCCCGAGTGACCGCACAAGCCCGGCTGAACACGAACGCCGTGAAAGCCGGGCCGCCGTAGTTGCCAGACGATTGAGCGGGTCGATCCGATTGCAGTTGCGTCGGAGAAAAATGTTGTCGCCCTAACAATGACGACAACCCGCTCACGCGTCGCGATTCGCGCGACGAATGGTCGTCGCGCCGTGTCACACATCCTAGGCAATTATGACACGATGATGACTAGGCGGCTTGCAGAATCGTGCGAATCCGCGAAAGCAATCGAGCGGCGTCGATCCGTCTCACGTCGCGTGGCGGAATGCCGAACTCTCGTCGAAACGCGTTCGAGAAATGTGACGAGCTGCAAAAGCCGCTGCGCAACGCGGCTTCGGTGAGATCGATCTTCGCCGCGAGCACCCATTCGAGCGTGAGCCGCAGCCGCAGGCGCACGAGCGTTCGATAGAGCGTTTCGCCGCGGACGCTGCGATAGACGCGGCAAAGATGGAACATCGACATGCCGACGTGGTCGGCAACGGCGGCAATGCTCACCGTCTCGCAGGCATGCGTACACATCCAGATGGTGGCAGCATCGACGATCTGGTCGTGATGCGCGCGCGTCGCGACATTCCGCGCCGACTCGCACATCCGCGCGCGATGACGAAACCCCGCCGAGAGCACGCGGTTGAGCAGGCCTAGGAAAATTTGCTCGATGAGCATCGGCTCGGTTGGCTGCGGCGCGAGCGCGAATTCGAGCAGTGTGCGCTGCGCGAGATGCACGCGCGCGTCGGAATCCACGCGATGGAACGGGACCACGACGTTGGACCGATCGGCGGCAGCCGGGTCGTACGTGCGCAGCGCGTCGCGCAGGATGGCGGGTGAAACGTGAAACCACGTCGCGTCGTCACCCGCGCCGTTAATCGCGTAGCGCCGATACACCTGCCCGTCGTCGTAGAGCATCACATCGTTCGGCGTGCCGAGCAAAATCTCGTCGCCGATGCCGATCCGCACCGCGTGCCGCCCGAACGCGAGCAGCGGCCCATCGCGAATCACATTCTCACGCTGCCACAGGTCATTCGCGGGCCCGCAGACGAACCGGCCGATGATCATGATCGGACTGCGATAGAGCGTCTGGTCCGCATATTGATCTGGAGCGACTGGCAACATTTCGTCAGACTCACCGTGCGTTCAAATCGATCGACGCGAGCACCGCTATTCGATCATAGCCGCCCGCCCGCGATTTCTTGTTTGAAGATGCGCTGCGCCGACAGTCATGGTGCGGTGCTGACCTCGCGCTGCGCCAAATCGATCTCTTGCATGCGACGGTGCGCCGTCATTTTGAGTGGTTCGATATCGAGCAGCGGACGAATCGCCGCCCGTGCCGCGTCGAATTCGCGCAGCTTCAGTCGGGCCAGCGCGAGATTAAGAGCCGCGTCGGTCGCGCTCGCGTCTGCGGCGATAATGAATTCCAGATCCGCCGCGGCATTCCGCCAATCACCGAGATCAAGCAGGATCTCGGCCCGCCGTGCGCGCGAATCGAGATCGCTCGGCGATAGCGCGATCACACGCCCCCACGCGTCGCGCGCGTCCGACAGGCTGCCGAGCGCGTGCAGCGCGAGCGCCAGATTGTGCCACGCACGCACATGCTCGGGCCGCTCGGTGATCACGGTTCGCAACTCGGGCAGGGCCAGCACCCACTGTCGCAAACGCATGAGCGCCGCCGCATACGCGAATCGCAGTTCCGGATCATCCGGGCTTGCGTGCGCCTTGCGGCCCAACAAGTCGGCGATACGCGGCTCGTCGTTCAATTCGATCGCGGCAGCGAGTGCGTCATCGAGCGCGACCGTGTTTTGCGAGTCGCGTGCGATCGCGTCGAGTGCGTCACTCGATTTGCGTTCGATCTGTTCGCGCTGCCGCGCGCCCGCCGGACGCACGGTCCCGCGCTTGCGGCTTTCCGCAGCGGACGCCGTCGGCGCCGTTCGCTCGGTAATCGGCATCTGTACAGCCAATTGCGAGTTTGCTTTCGAACTCGTCGGCGAAGCGGCGAACTCGTATGACGCAGCGGGAGGCGCAAGTGCTTCAGCGTGAGTGGCGAATTGCGATTGTGGCGCGCCCGCTCCAACGCGAGCGTCGCTTCGCGCAGGCGCGAGCATTGCCGGCCGCATCATCCACAGAAGCGCGGCCGCCATCGCCGCGCAGCACAGGCCAAAGCCGATCAGGATTCGCATGCAAATTTTCCGGGCGTCGCCACCGCGGCGAGTTGCGGGCAGCGTAGCCAGAAATAGCGGAAGCCGCACGTCTCCGGGGGGAGAAGAACGTGCGGCTCCGAGTAAGCGAGTCGGAATGCCACGCGGTGACTCGCTTGCATGCGAAATCCGCGCCGCGGCCAGTTGCCGACACCCAGCAAAATCTGTTTTCGCGACCGTGACGTTCGCGAACGGTTTCAATATAGCGGTTACGCGGACGAAAGCGAGAGAAATCACGAATTCAGCGGCGAATCGGCGCGAAACGTCCGATATTGCGAGACGCTCCGTCGCTACTCGGCGTATGACGCATGGTCGCTCGCGGTGTTCGCCGCCGCCGAGACGCCGCGTTGCGCCACGATTATCCTGCCCGGAATGAAGACCGCTGCATTTGTTGGTTTGGGCATCATGGGCGAGCCGATGGCGGGTCATCTGCTCGCCGGCGGATATGCGCTGCGCGTCTATTCACGCACGAAGGCGAAGGCGGCCGCGCTACTCGACGCGGGGGCGGTCTGGTGCGCCAGCGCGGCGGATGCGGCGACTGATACGCCCATCGTGTGCATCAACGTCACCGACACGCCCGATGTCGAGCAGGTGTTGTTCGGCGAGAACGGTGCGGCTGCGACGCTGCAACCCGGCTCGATCGTGCTCGATTTTTCGACGATCAGCCCGCCGGCGACGCAAGCTTTCGCCGCACGACTCGCCGAGCGCGGCGTCAGTCTGCTCGACGCGCCCGTGACCGGCGGCGATATCGGCGCACGAAACGCGACGCTGACGATCATGGTCGGTGGCGATCGGGCGGCGTTCGATCGCGTTGCGCCGATGCTCGCGCTGCTCGGCAAGCGCATTGTCCACGTCGGTCCGTCGGGCAGCGGGCAACTGCTCAAGGCGTGCAATCAGGTGCTTTGCGCACTCAACATGATCGGCGTGTGCGAGGCGCTGACGCTCGCCAAGCAGGCCGGCCTCGATCAAAGCGTTGCACTCGAAACGCTGTCGGCGGGTGCGGGCGGGTCGTGGGCGTGGACCAACCTGGGGCCAAAGATCGTTGCGGGCGATCTGAAGCCGGCGTTCATGATCAAGCTGATTCAGAAAGACCTGCGCATCGTGCAGGCGGCGGCGCAGGAGCTTGGCACGCCGCTGCCGGGGACGGCGCTGGCCCAGCAGCTATTTCGCGTGGTCGAGGCGCTGGCGGGCGGCGAGAATCTGGGCACGCAGGGAATGATTCGTGCGTATCAGCGGCTGAGCGGGGGCGAGTGAGACGTAGGGTGGGCATCGCCCACCATTTCACGCCCTCTCGCGAATCGCGGCGAATGTTGGGCGATGCCCAACCTACGGACACTAGTGGCGATTTTGGATTTTGGATTGC
>JBJXFK010000142.1:0-5629 GCA_046155505.1 Phycisphaerae bacterium | reverse complement strand
TCGGGTAAGCGGGCCGATCGAATACTCGTGCTCGGCGCGTGTTTAGTACAGCAGGTATTTTGCCCGCTGCTTGCGGAATTCGTCCGTCGTAGCGCGCCAGGCCGCGACGATCTCGGCGATTGGCTTGCGCTGCTCGAACATCTTTCGAATCTGATCCGTGCCGCAAACCTTGTCGTACATCGAGTTGCGTTTGCTTTCGAAGAACGCGATCTCTGGATTCAGCTTTCGCACCGCGTCGGTGATATGCAGCCCGGTCGCGGTAAGGTCGGCAGCTTTGGCGTCGGTCAGCAGAATCTGCACGCCGCCGCAGGTCTTTTTGGTGTGATGCGAATAGAACGGCTGGTAGTAGATCGGTCGGAACTGCAGGCCGGGCAGGTTGCGGCCGCTTAGTTCGGCGGCGAGGGCGAGCGGGTCGAGTTGCGGGTGGCCGACGAGTTCGAAAGGCAGCGTGTAGCCGACGCCGACGTTGAGCACTTCCAGCTCACCGACGATGCCGGTGATCGAGTAGAAAAACGCCGACTCGGGCCGCGGGATATGCGGCGACGTGGGCACCCAGCGCAGGCCGGTCTCGCTCCAGATCATGTCGCGCGTGTAGCCCTGCATGAGGATGACGGTAAGTTTGCACTTCAGCGATTTTTTCGGTGCGGCCGAACGGTCCGTTGCCGCGTCGAGGTCGCCGCGCTGCGGCGTGAGTTCGCCGAGCCAGCCTTCGCCGTTGATCATTTGTGCGAGTTCGCCGACGGTCATGCCGTGGCAATAGGGGATCGGCAATTGGCCGACGAACGAGGTGAATTTGGGATCCAGCACGCGGCCTTCGACGCGGTTGCCGCCGATCGGGTTGGGCCGGTCGAGGATGATGAACTCGACGCCGTTCTCGGCGCAGGTTTCCATCGCCAGGGCCATCGAGCTGATGTAGGTGTACGAGCGGGCACCGACGTCCTGCACGTCAAAGACGACGGCGTCGAGGCCGGTGAGCATCTCGGGCGTGGCCTTACGCGTCTTGCCGTAGAGCGAATACGCCGGCAAGCCGGTGATGGCGTCGCGGGCGTCGTCGACCTTCGCGCCGGCGACGGCCTCGCCGCGCACGCCGTGCTCGGGGCCGAAGAGCGTGATGAGCTGCACGCCGGGGGCTTTGTGGAGCACGTCGATGGTGGGGCGCAGCTCGCGGGTGAGGCCTGTGGGATTGGTGATCAGGCCGACTTTCTTGCCTTTGAGCGCGGCGAAGTCGGAGTCGATGAGCACGTCGATACCGAGTTTCACGCGCGGCGGCTCAGCGGCGGCGATAACGGTGAGTGCGACGGACAGAAGCGCGACAACGGCGACGCGGGTTTGCATGGGTGAGTCCTTGCGTTGAAGATGCGCTGAAATGTAGCGGCGATCGGCGGCGTGGACGAGGGTTCAGGGTTCAGCTTGGAGAGCCGCGTAGGGTGGGCACCGCCCACCATTTTTTGCGTTGTTGAGAACGAACCGAATGGTGGGCATTGCCCACTCTACGGACTCGGAGCGACTGCTCGTGCGATCGCCTGCAAAAATCAACCTCACGCTCGCCGTCGGCCCACGGCAGGCGGACGGCTATCACGAACTTGAATCGATCGTCGCACTGCTCGACTTTGGCGATGACGTACACGTTTCGCCGCGAAACGATGGGCGAATTGTCATCGAGTGCGACACGCCCGGCGTGCCAACTGACGACACGAATCTCGCGGCGAAAGCCGCAAACGCACTACGCGCGCAGTCCAACATATCCGCCGGCGCGACGATTCGACTGACAAAGCGGATTCCCGCCGGCGCGGGACTGGGCGGCGGATCGTCAAACGCGGCCACCACGATGATGCTGTTGCGTGACGTGTGGAAGCTGTCGCTGAAGCGCGACGAGCTGGCAACGATCGCGGCGACGATCGGCTCGGATGTGCCGCTGTTCTTTCACGGCCCGCTCTGCACGATGCGCGGGCGTGGCGAAATCGTTCAACCGCTCGCCGTTTCGCTGGTCGCGTCGGCGGTGCTGGTCATGCCGCCCATTCACAGTGCGACGGCGGCCGTCTATCGGCAGTTTGACGCGCTGTCGCCGCCGCCGAAACGCGAGTCGGCGGATGAATTGATCGCCCGGCTGTCCCGCGCGAATGCGTCATTTCCGGAGGGGCCGCGGCAACTGCTGGGCGAAGAATTGATGTCGGCGACGTTCAACGATTTGGAGGCGGCGGCGTTTGGGGCGACGCCGGAGCTGCGCGACTTTGCAACGCGGCTTCGCGAGGTGACCGGGCGCGAGTTTCGCATGACCGGCTCGGGGGCGGCGTTTTTTTGTTTGTTTGGGAAGTATTACGATCGGCGCGAGCTGGATGGGTTCGCCGACGCGGCAAAGCGGCTTGGCAGCGATGCGGTGGTGATTCAGCCGGTACACTGAACGCGTGGAGCACCGCGGCCCACCGCGGTTTTTGGGTGATTCGCGAGCACGGATGCGGGCGAGGACGCCCGCAGGACATCAGAACGGGCTGGAAGCCCATAGCACAAACTCGCGCTCACGCTCGCTCTCGCGCGATCACGCTCGCTCCAGCGCGATCACGCTCGCTGGCGCTCGGGGCACTCGCTTGCGCGTCGCGTTCGGATAGTCTGCCGTTCGCGGGGAGCGCGCGTTCGGATTGGCTTCTCGCGCGTGCCGACGGCGGAGTACCGCTCGTCGGCATGGCACCCGGACTGACGCGCATGCTCAGACTGAGTACAGCCAGAGCATGCCACCCGGCCGATCGGGTTTTGTGACGAGGTCGTTGCACACTTGCCCAACTGGTTCTTGATCACGCAGCCGTTGCTTGTTGTCGCCGCGCTTGCCGCCGCGGCGGGGGCGCTGGCGATGCTGCGCCTCGCGCGCAGTCCGCTTGCGATGACGACGCCGCAACGCAAATTCGCGGCGGCGGGCGGCGTAGGCGTCGTGCTGCTGCTTGCGTCGCTGATCGCGGTCGCGGGCAGCGCGCTGGCCAATCTGCTCTTGATGGCGGCGGCGTGGATTGCGGGCATCGCACTCGTGAAAGAACTGTATCGCTCGCGCCCGAGCAGCGTGTCAGACGACGTCGCGACGTACTGCATCGTGCTGCGGAGCGTTTCGCTGCTGTGCCTCTTGCTGCTTGTCGCCGCGCCGGTGTGGCAGTGGATTGACGTCGAACTCGAGAAGCCGCGCATGGCGGTGTTGCTCGATCAGTCGCAGTCGATGAGCATTCGCGATCCGCTGGCGAGTGCGCCGGGTGACCCGACGGCGGCACCGACGCGGCGCGACATCGCCAATGCGGCAATCCAAGGCGCGCGGCCCGCGATCGCCAAGCTGGCCGAGTATTACGACATTCAGCCGCTCACGTTCGGCCAGGAAGTCGCGTTCGCGAATGTCTGGAAAATCGACGCGACGGATGCGGTGACGGCCGTCGGCGCGGCGCTGCGTCGCGCGTCGGCGGCGCGCAACGCGCGCGGCGAAGCACCGGCGATGATCCTCGCGCTCAGCGACGGCGCCGAAAACACCGCCGATCCGCTCATCGTGCGACAAGCGGCCGAGGAGCTCGCGGCGCAGCGCATCGGGCTGGTCGCGGTCGGCATCGGGGCGACCGCGGCGGAGGCGGCGGGCGTGGTAATCGAGCCGCTCAGCATTCCAGCGCGCATCGGCACGCGTGATCGGCTGCGCGTGCCGGTCGTCGCCCGCGTGATGGGCTGCAATCAGCTCAGCGTGCGGGTGGAGTTGCAATGGGACGACCTGCCAAGCGAGGGGCGCAGCGTGCGGCTGAATGAGTCGCCGGCGCGACTGCGAACCGAGTTTGACACGACGCCGCCAGGGGCCGGCTTGCGGCGCGTGACCACCAAAATCACGTTGCCGAGCGAGCGCGGCGGCGCGTCGTTCGAACGGGCGGCGATTGTCGACGTGCGTGACGAGGCGATTCGCATCGCGATCGTCGAGCCGCAGCCGCGAAGCGAATCGGCGTTCATTCGCCGAGCGCTGGAGGCCGACGCACGCTACGACGTGACGCAGATCTTGCGGAGCAGCGAAAAAGGTGCCGACCCGACTGTTTGGGAAACGCACGATGTGATTCTGCTCGGCAACGTCGGGTCGCCGCGACTGACGCGCGAGGAGTTGCGGGCGATCGCCCGGGCGGTGCAGAATCGCGGGGTCGGGCTGATGCTTATGGGCGGGCCGGAGTTTTTCAGCAGCCCGCAGACTGCGGCGACGGACCTAAACGAGATTTCGCCGGTCGAATTGGGTCAGCCGCAGCCGGTGCGCAGCGAACCGGCTGTGTTCCGACCGAGCGAGGCCGGCTTACTGCACGCGATTTTGCAGCTTCAAACACCCGGCACCGCGACTCAAGCTTCGACTCGGGCGACCGCGGTCGAGCTTGACGCGAAGGCATGGGAGCGACTCGCGCCGCTGACAGAATCGGCGGTGCTGGGAAAGCCGCGGGCGCTGGCGCAGGTGCTGGCCGAGGGCGCGGGGCGGCCGCTGCTCGTCGCGCACGAGGTCGGGCGCGGGCGCGTGCTGGCGACGGCGTGGCAGGCGACGTGGCCGTGGGCGCTCGGATCGGACGAAGGAGCCGAATTGCATCGGCGCATGTGGCGGCAGATCGTGGCGTGGCTCGCGAATCGGCGACCGACGGCGTGGGTGGTGACCGATCAAGCGACGTATCAGACCGCGGCGCTACTGAGCGGACAACAACAGATACGCGTTCGCGCGGGCGTGAGCGCCGACGAGGCAGGCGACGCGGCGCAGGGCTATTCGGCGAAGATGACATTGCGCACGCGGCCGGCGATTGCAACGAGCACGGCTACGAGTGCGGCGGCGAGCGCACCGTCGTCGTTGCCCACGGCGCGCGGGGAAGCGACTTGGGACGTGCCGCTGACGCGCGCGAGCGGGCGATGGGAAGCGATTCTGCCGCGTGCGATTGCGTCGGCGGCGTGGATTCGCGGCGGCGAGTTTGAGCTTGAGTTTGTGGTCGAGCCGCGCGGCGGGGGGGCGACAGTGACGCCGGCGGATCGGTCAAGGCTAACGGCTCGCACGTTGCTGACGTTGCAGGCGGTGGAACTGGAGTTTCGCGCTCCGACCGCGAACCTCGACCTGCTGGCCGACGCAGCGCAGATCACGGCGGAGCACGGCGGGTTTTATGCACCGATTTCGCAACTGGATACGGCGTTGCGGAAGCTGATCGAGAAAGACCCGCGGCGGAAAATTGAGCGGTTGCGGACTTACGAGCCGCTGCGCGATTGGGCGTGGATCCTGCTGGCGACGGCGGCGACGGCGCTGTGCGGCGAATGGTGGCTGCGACGGAGCGTGGCGATGCGCTGACGGCGTAGAGCCGGTAGCCGGAGGAACGTGCCCGCCTTCTGCGACGAATTTTGGATTTTGGATTTTGGATTGGGAAGCGGCGCGTACCTCGCGCGACGCTTCCCTGAACACTTGGGCCCTTGAACCCTTGAACCCTGAATCCCGAACCCCCAACATTCGCCCCAGACAGGGCTTGGCACGCGGGCCGGGACCATTTATAGTATGCGACTCGGCAAATTCTCCGGGCCGGGGTGCTCGTCACTCCGCCGGATTGTCAGGCCGATTTGAAGAGCGACGATCGGAGTGTTGATATGTCCGTCAAGCTGCGAATGAGCCAGATCG
>JBJXFK010000132.1:0-38532 GCA_046155505.1 Phycisphaerae bacterium | reverse complement strand
TTCGCCGCCCCGCCGAGCAGCGTCGTGTATTCCGCGTCAGTGTCGATCGCAAACGTCACCGTGCGGCACGGCTGCGCGCCGCGATCGATAATCTCATCGCCCGGCGTTTCGTCGCGCTCGTTCAGATTGTCGACGAGCGGCGGGCTGCCGCTGCAAATCGGCAGGTCCGTCCGCTGCCCGATCGGCATCGACGCCAGATCGCACATCATCGTCGGCATGCCCGCGCCGATCGGCCCGCTCGAAATGACATACGTGCGACCGAACGCCGACACAAAGCCATACGTGAACTGCTCGGCCACCGCGAGAAACGCGAGCCCGCTCTCGTCCTCCGCCACGCTACCCGAGAACAACGCCACGCGCGGCCGCGACAGTGCTCGCTGCTGCCCGTTGTTCATCTCCACAACGGTCGCCATCGGCGCGAACACTTCGAAGCGCCGCAAGTCCAGCGCGACGACGCGCCCGTCACCCAACTCGACCGCCGCAAGCTGCAGCGCAGCCCGCGCCCGCAACTGCTCATAGCCCTCGACGCGAAAACTCGTCGCACCGGGCGGCGCGATGCCCTGAGCGGCGTCGATGATCGCCGCCGCGTTTTGGGCCGCGACGGTCGCGAGCGACAAATTCAGTGTGATAACCAAAGCGGCGACGCCGAGAATCCTCGGTAGAGATGCGCAAGTCGGCATGTGGCTCAGCCCCCGGAGTGTGTTTCGCCGGCTTGGCCGAATCGCGGAGCAGATCAGTGCGCATTCCGATCCCCGATTCAATCGGAACGTGAAACCACAGATCGTCGGCAATCGCTCCCTTCGGCAAGCCCGGACCTTCGTAGCTTACACGCAAGCCCCGCTCGCCCGCACCCTGAAAATACGTCAAAACAAACGGATGCAGGCCGGCCTCAAGGGCGATAACTGCCGATCGCTCCTGCAGCACATGCGGGCCGTCGTTATCGATCAAATGTACGCCGGCGACCGCCAGCTTGCTGCCGTCGTCGGATTCGAGGTGAAAACGATACAGACCTGTGCTGGAAACCTTCACGAATCCCATGAAACGCAGGCCGAAATTCTCGTCGCGAGCGGCCGGCTCCAGCGAGATTCGGTTGGCGACGCCGCGCTTGACCACACCCAGTCGACCCATCTCGGGCAACTTGTCCCACTCGCCCTCGAAATACTCGACAGTCAGCCCCGGCGCGATCCGTGGCGGATTCACCGCTGCTTTCGGCAATACCTTTTCGAACTTGCGCTGACTCATCGGACTGATCGGACGACCGTCGCGGAACGCGCGGGCCGAGACGGTCAGCGTGCGATCGACCTTGATTGGACCGGTCGCGATCGGCGACGTCTTGAGCACGAACGGGCTGTCGAACTCGTAGCGAATCTCCACGTTCGGCGACCGCGAACTCACGCTCACCGCCAATTCGTCGAGAAACTGATCATGATCGGCGGAAATTGTCGGCGGCGGCGAGACCTCGAACGGGCCAAGAATGTCCACCGCGACCACCGTCGCGCTGCGATCGATCGGCGCCGCGGGCAGTGCCACATGAACCGCGTCGCCGACGCGCTTCGACTCGATCGGCTGCTCGCCGCTTGGTGTCAGGACGTACGCCTGCTTGACCGCCCCGACGAGGCCCGGCAGCACCACGCGCGGATCGCGCGGCCAATCAAAAACATGTACATACAATCGCGTGAGGCCTTCGTCGGTGCGTTTGAACGTACACGCACCCCACGGCGTTTCGACAAACGGTCCGGCGCTCGTGCCGTAGATCGACGCGCCATAGAGCTTCATCCAGTCGCCGATCGCTTTGAAGCGTTCGAGCGCCTGCGGCGGAAATTCACCGGCGGCGGTCGGGCCGACATTCAGCAGAAAATTGCCTCCGCGGCCGGCGACCGTGCAGAGCTTGCGAATCAGATCGGCGGGCGATTTCCAGTTGTTGTCGGCGGCGTTGTAGCCCCAATGGTCGTTCATCGTCATGCAGGTTTCCCAGTCCACGTCCGTGCGCGTGCCGGCGGGGATTTCCTGCTCAGGCGTGTCGAAATCGCCCATGAAGTGCGAGGCGGATCGAAAACCGGCCATGCCGGCGCGGCCGACATCGACGCGGTTGTTGATGATGATCGACGGCTGCAAGCCGCGGACATAGTGATAGAGGTCTTTGCCGCGCTCGTGTGTCCAGGTGTTTTCCCACTCGCCGTCGAACCAGAGCACGCCGACCTGGCCATAGTTGCTCAGCAGTTCGCGCAGTTGTTTCTTCATGTGCGCGACGTAGCGATCGCGATCAGCATCGCCGACAGGGCGGGCCGCCTGTTCCCACGGCCGCCGCGGCAAGTAGTCGGGGTGATGCCAGTCCATGATCGAGTGATACCAACACATGCGCACGCCGCGGCGACGGGCGGCGTCGGCCAGTTCCTTGAGAATGTCGCGTTTGAACGGCGTGGACATCACATCGAAATCGGTCTCGGCCGAATCGAACAGGCAGAAGCCGTCGTGGTGCTTCGACGTGATCACGACATATTGCACGCCGGCCTGCTCGGCCACGTCGATCCACTTTGTCGCGTCGAACGCGGTCGGATTGAATTGCTGCGTGAGCGTGTCGTATTCCGCCAGCGGGATCTTGGCGCTGTCGCGAATCCACTCGCCGTGCTGCGTCTCGTCGCGCCACTTGCCGGCGGGGATCGCGTAGAGGCCCCAGTGAATGAACATGCCGAAGCGGGCGTCGCGCCACCAGGCCATGCGCGTCTCGAACTGCTGGCGCGATTCGGAGGTGGTTGGGGCCGGGGCTGATGTGGTTTGCGCGATTGTGGGGCTTGCGAATAGCCCGCTCAGAATTGCGAAGGTGAACCAACGTTGCACAGTCATGGACGAGCCCTCGTAGGGTGGGCATCGCCCACCAAATCATGCCCACATCGACACGCGCCGCATGTTCGACGAAATGTTGGGCGATGCCCAACCTATGGCGTTGGTGCGTTACCTCGGTGCCGCGCGACCGCCGCCGCACGCCGCACATCGTAGACCTCTTCGCATTCCGGAGCGCGCAGATAATGCGGCACGATCTCATGCGGTGCGAGAAACTCGCCGCGTGCCGCAAGCCGCCGAGCGAGTATGCCGACAACGGTCGCGCGCGGTGTCCAGAGCGACTCGTCGCCGATGGTCGCACCGCTCGCGAGAATCGCGTCACGCTGTGACGCGACGCCGCTGCCGAGGCAGACAATCGGTCGCGGCACGTCGGCGAGCCACTCGCGCCCGCGCACGATCGTCGGCGCTGCGCCGACGCGCGTGTCGCCCGGTTCGCTGCTGAGCAACTCGAACCACGCCGCGAAAGACTCGTCGCGCCGCGCGTCGAGCAGGATGGCGACATGGCGCGGCGGATCGGCGAGTGTTCGCGCGTTCTCGGCGATCACTTGCAGCGTCGGCACTCCGATCACGCGGCAGCCGATCGCGAGGTGCAATATGCGGGCAGAGGTCGCCGCGACGCGCAGCCCGGTGAAGCTGCCCGGCCCGTGCGAATACGCGACGATGCTCAGGTCCGTCGCGCGCAGGCTGGCAGCGCGCAGTATCTCGACGATCATCGGTTGAATGCGCGACGTGATCTTCTCGCCGATTTGCAGCGTCCGCTCGGCCACGATCGCGTCGCCATCCAGCAGCGCGACGCTGCCGCCGCGAGTACTGGTTTCCAAGGCAAGCAGCGGCTCGGTCATCAAGGCGGGAGCTCCGCAGCGTCAGAGTGCGAGTTCGATCTGCTCGCAAAAATAGTGATACGCGAGAATGTGACCCTCTTGAATGCGATCGGAATGCTCGTGCGGCACGCAGAAAATCTCGTCGCACAGCTCGCGCATTTTGCCGCCCGCGCGGCCCGAAAAGCCGATGACGCGACAGCCGCGCTCGCGCGCGACGCGAGCGGCGGCAAGCACATTGGGCGAATTGCCGCTGGTGCTGATCGCCCAAGCGACGTCGCCCGGCTGAGCGAACGCTTCGAGCTGGCGTGAGAAGATGGCTTCGAAACTGAAGTCGTTGCCGATGGCGGTGAGGGCCGATGAATCGGTGGTCAGCGCAATCGCCGGCAGCGCGCGGCGGTTGCGTTTGAATCGCCCGGTGAGTTCGGCGGCGATGTGCTGCGCGTCGGCGGCGCTGCCGCCGTTGCCGAAGATGTACACGCGGCGGCCGTTCAAAAGTGCATCGCGCAACATCGTGGCCATGCGGTCGATCGTCGCGGCTTGATCACGCAGCGCGGCGATGACTTGCTCGTGCTCGGCGATGGTCGCGATCCAGTTGGCTGACATTCTCGAACGGCTCTCCCGTTGCAGAGCAGGTGGCAGCGATTCGGGTTATGAACTCGTCCGAATCCGCTCCAGCTCACTCGTCGTACTGTACCCCGCCACGAGGTCGATCAGCACCACCCGCCCGCCGCGCGATTCGACGAATTCGCGCCCGACAACGCCCTTGTCCTTCCAGTCGCTGCCCTTGATCAGCACGTCCGGCGCGACCTGCTCGATGATCCGTGCCGGCGTCGGCTCGCCGTAGATCGTCACATAGTCCACCGATTCGAGCGCCGCGAGCATCCGTGCCCGGTCGCTCTCGTTGCGGATCGGGCGATTCGGAGCCTTATTCTGCGCCCGCACCGACTCATCGCTGTTCAGCCCGACCACCAGCAGGCTGCCCTGCGCCTTGCACTGTTCGAGCAACTCGATGTGCCCCGGATGCAAAATGTCGAAGCAGCCGTTGGTGAAGACGACTTTTTCGCCGCGCAGCCGGCGGGCCTGCAACTCGGGAATCAATTCCTGAATGGTGCGAATCTTGCCACGGCCGCTGTCGCGGGCGCGCTGCAATTCCTCGACCACTTCGCTGCGTGCGATCGGCACGCATCCGAACTTGCTGACTTCGAGACCACCGGCGATGTTTGAGAGCGGCACAGCTTCCTCAAGTGTCGCGCCGGCGGCCATTGCCACCGCCATCATCGCCAGCACCGCATCGCCGGCACCTGTGTTGTCATACACCGCGCGCGGGCGTGTTTGGAAGTGCTGCGCCTTGCCATCGCCGAAGATCAGCCTGGCACCGTCGCGCCCGAGCGTGACCACGAGGCAGTCGAGATGCAGGCGTCGAATGAGTGCCGCGCCTTCGCGATCGATCTCCTCGTCGCGGAGTATGCGGCCGACGCCCAGCTCGAACTCGCTGCGGTTCGGCGTCAGCAACGTCGAGTGTGCATACCGGTCCCAGTTTCGCGTGCGAGCCGGATCGACCAGCACCGGCTTGCCCATCCCGCGCGCGGCTTTTGTGACCGCGCCGCAAATCTCGGGCGAGAGCACGCCCTTGTCGTAATCTTCGAGGCAGACCACGTCGCACGTTCGCAGGGCGGCGAGGATTTCGCGCAGCAGCCGATCGCGGTCCGTGTCGCTGGGCGGCTTGATCACCTCGTCATCGACGCGAAGAATCTGCTGCCGATGGCGATGCTCGGCCAGGCCGATGAGCCGCGTCTTGGTAATCGTCGGGCGATCATCAACGCGAATCAGCCCGAGGACGTCGGCTCCGCCGTCGCTCAGCAATTTTGCTACGCGATCGCCGAACGCGTCTTGGCCGAGCAGGCCGAAGCATTGCACCTGCGCCCCGAGCGCGACGACGTTAGCGGCGACCGACCCGGCTCCGCCGACGCGATCATCGCGCTCGACGACGCGCAGCACCGGCACGGGCGCTTCCGGGCTGATGCGCTCGGCATCGCCGAAGACATAGCGATCGAGCATGAAATCGCCGACGAGCAATACGCGGCGATTGGGAAAGCGTTCGACGATGTTGAGGAGTTCGTGCATTCAGAATGGTCCGCGCCATCGACCGTGGCCTTCACTTACGATAGCCGAGGTCTCAGTTCGTGCAGAATTTGTGTCGTCGCGTGCTTTGCGCACCACGATTCGATGTAGTTCCAATCAAGCGAATCGCCCTGGACGGATATCACCACTCGCGCGTCTTCCAGATCCTTCTTCCGCGCGCCCTGCTCGTTCCACCGCAGCTTTGTGATGATTACATCTTCGGGCGTCGGAAGGTAGAGCGTCGTTCCCAGCGACTCGATTTCGACACGTCGCGCAAAACGCATGCGATCGTGCTCGTCATCTGACACATAAAACACCTCGACCTTGAAGCTGGTGTTCTCCAATTGAAGGATGTGGCGCGTCGTGCATGTGACGGTCTCAAACGAGAGCTGTGGTTCGAGAATGAACGGCGAGCCGAGTCCACGCAATGCGGCGAGCACGGTGGCCGGATCAGCCTGAACGACAAAATCTGCATCACGCGTTGCTCTGGCAATCCCGTAGTAATTGCTCGAATACGAGCCGACCAGCATGTAGTCGATACCGGATTCGCGTAAGGCCCGGACTACGGCGATCACCGCGTCGTTACTCAATCACCCGCCTCCAACGCCGAGTTCAGGTTGAGCCGCTCCTCAAGAATTCTACGTCGCTCGATGGCATCGGCGGACGGGAATTGATGGCGGATGCCGTCGAGCATCCGCCTCTCCATGTCGTCGAAGAGCATGCCACCCAATGCCAACTTCCGATCGCCCGGCATGCGCCGCGCTTCCTCTATCTCTTCGCGATCAAGAGCCTCGATAAACTCGTAGTTGAATTCGACCATTGTCCGCTAACCCCGCCTGGCACGTCACGCCACACACGCGCAAACCTGCCTGGCCGCGTCCGTCAGGTCGGTCGCCGTCCGAATCTGCGGCAGGTTCGCGTCCTTGAGCATCTTTCTCGCGATCTCGACATTCGTCCCCTCGAGCCGCACTACCACCGGCACGCTGAAGCCGACTTCCTTGGCCGCTCTCAGCAGCGCGTCGGCGATGATGTCGCACTTGGCGATGCCGCCGAAGATGTTGACCAGCACCGCCTTCACGCTTTTCTCGGCCAGGATGATGCGAAACGCCTCGATCGCGCCCTCAGCGGTGACGCCGCCGCCGACATCGAGGAAATTCGCCGGCTCGCCGCCGTGCAGTTTCACAATATCCATCGTGGCCATCGCCAGGCCGGCGCCATTGACGATGCAGCCGATGTTGCCGTCGAGCGCAACGTAATTCAGACTCGCCGCCGTTGCACGCACCTCGGCTGGATTGTCCTCTTTTGCGTCGTACATCGCCGATACGTCTGCGTGGCGGAACAGGGCGTTGTCGTCGAAGTCCATCTTCGCATCGATCGCCAGAATCTCGCCGCTCG
This sequence comes from Phycisphaerae bacterium, assembly GCA_046155505.1. Classification (GTDB taxonomy): domain Bacteria; phylum Planctomycetota; class Phycisphaerae; order UBA1845; family Fen-1342; genus JBJXFK01. The sequence continues at coordinate 31,354 of JBJXFK010000132.1, read as the reverse complement.
GCGTCTGTACCAGCGGATTGATCTCGGCCAGCGAGCAGTCCTTCTCGACGAAAATCTTAGCCAGCTTGACCATGATGTCGGCCGCGGTCGCCGCTTGTTTGCCGCTCAGGCCGATTTCCGCGGCGATCGCCTTGGCCTGAAACGCCTGCAACCCCAAATGCGGGTGAAACCACGCCTTCTTGATTGCCGCCGGGTTCTTTGCGGCGACTTCCTCGATCTCGACCCCGCCCTCGGCCGAGGCCATGAGCACCGGAACGCGCTTGGCCCGGTCGAGCACCACGCCTAGGTAGTATTCCTTGGCGATATCGACCGCAGCCGCGAGCAGAATCTTCTCGACCTTCACGCCCTGCGGCCCGGTCTGCTTTGAGACCATTGGCTTGGAAAGCATCCGCGTCGCGTTTTGCGCCGCCTCTTCCCCCGACTTGACCAGCACGACGTACCCCGCTTTGCCGCGTCCGCCGGCGTGTACCTGCGCCTTGACCACGACCGTCGGCGTGTCGATGCGTGCGAATGCTACCGCCGCCTGCTCGCCGCTGTCGATCACTTCGCTCGGCGGCACGGGCATTCCCGCAGCCTGCATGAGCTGACGGCCCTGATATTCGTGAATCTTCATTCGTTCCTCGTCGTCGGTCACAGGCAACGCGGCCGAGGCCGCTCTTCGGCTTGTAGCTTACTGCGCATCACACGATGTGCGAAGCCGCTAGATCCGCGAGTTCCGAGCGGCAAACGCGATCGCTGACGGCATTCGTTCGTCGAACCGACCATTCGGCGCGGCTTGAACTCGGGACCGCCTTCGCTCAGCCGCCGGTTTCTCACATTTTCGCCCCTCTTGCAGCCCGACCGCCGCCGGGGTACATTTCCCGGCTCGACATTGTGATTCCGGACGGAGCGACTGCCATGACCATAGCACCGGGCTCGACCATCAAGCTCGAAATTGCCAAGCTGCCCTCGAACGCCGCCGCGTCCAAGACGCTGGTGCGGCTTTGCCGCAAGGATCCCGCGATCCAGCGTCACCAGCGCCATCAGCAGCGCAAGCGCCCGTCACTCGAATACTGGAACCGCGGCAACAAGCAGTGGCATCACCAGATGAAGACGCAATCGCCGGTCACGCTGCGCGTCGGCGGCGCGTACACGATTCGGGCCACGCTCGATGTGATTCAGGATCTCGCCAGCGTCGAGAAGTGGATCAAGGTTAGCAAGGCGTAAGCTGTTCAGGCACTGCCGATAAGAGAATCATCCAAGACCGGTCGGCGCGCGGCGCTGGGCCGGTCTTTTCGTTGGCGAACCGAACAACACCGCACCACGCCGATTCAATCCGCCGGCACACACCGACCCGCCGCCCACGCACGCAACGCGGCGATGCGCTCCGCCATCGTCACACTCAGCGGCGGCGAGCCCGCGATTGCGGCGGCAAGGCGGTGCGTGTCGAGCTCGCGACTTGCGGCGTACGCCTCGTGCAAGGCTGAGACAATCGCCTGCTCGATTTCGGCCCCGCTGAACCCGTCAGACACTGTAGCGAGCTGTTTCAGATCAAATTGCGCCGGGTCGCGCCCGCGTTTGCGCAGGTGAATCGCCAGGATCTCGCGCCGCACGTCAGCACCCGGTAAATCGACAAAGAAAATTTCATCAAAGCGGCCCTTGCGCAACAGTTCCGGCGGCAGTGCCTCGATATCGTTCGCCGTCGCCACCAAAAACACACCCGCCGTGTGCTCCTGCATCCAGGTCAGCAATGTGCCGAACATGCGTTGCGAAAGGCCGCCATCGGTGCTGCGGCTCGACGACGAAGCGAACGCCTTTTCGATTTCGTCGATCCACAGCACGATCGGTGCCATCGCCTCGGCTTGTGCCAGCGTTTCGCGCAGGCGGCGTTCCGACTCGCCCACGTAGCGGTCGTAGAGTGCGCCGACATCCATGCGCAGCAACGGTCGCTGCCACGCGGTCGCGATCGCTTTCGCGCTCAGGCTCTTGCCCGCGCCCTGCACGCCGAGCATCAGCACGCCGCGCGGCGACGGCAGGCCGAACTCGCGCGGCGGGCGACCGGGCTGCTCGGCGCGCTTGGCCAGCCAACTCTTGAGCCGCGACAGGCCGCCGATCTGTTCGAGCGTCGTCGGCGACTCGACATATTCGAGCAAGCCCGTCCCGCTCAGCATCCGCCGCTTCGCCGCCAGCACGGCGTTGATGTCGCTTTCGTCGAAGCGACGATCCTCGGCCACGACGTCTTCGATGATGCGGCGGGCCTGCCGCGCGGTGAGGCCGCGCAGATTGCGAACAATCGTGCTGAGCTCGCTGCGCTTGATGTCGATCTGCACCGGGCGGTCTTCGTTCATTACGCGCAGCGTCGACCGAATGAGCGACTCAAGCTCGGCCTCGTCCGGCAGCGTCAGTTCCATTGTTGTCGCGTAAGCCTTTACCAGCGGCGGCACTTCGGCAGAGTGTTCGATCATCACCAGTGTGCCTTCGAGCAAGGTCATGCGGTGAACGAGATTCCGCCACGCCCGCAAGGTCTTGTCGTTGCGCAGGTGTGCCGCCGCGTCGAGCAGCACGCAGACCGGCCGGCGATCGCGGGTGAGCATCCAAGTGAACGCCGCCTCGGCCGATTCGGTGCCGGGCACGCGCGGCGCGTCTGCGAGCAGGCCCTCGATCACGCCGTCGGCGGCACTCCAAATCCACAGCGGGCGATTGAACGCGACGGCGGCGATGCGCACGACTTGCAGGGCTTCGAGTTCTTCGAGCGTGGGGATGAGCACGCACGGATGGCGGGCGCGGATCAGGCGTTCGAAGTGGTCTTGGTTGCTCATCAAAAACTGTCCACGCGCGAAGAACTCGCAATTTACGTCGCCGCGTCTACGATCCCCCGAACGCCGTTATGCCGCTTCATTCGCACAAATATCCCGCTCGATCTCGGCAAAATGCCACGCCACATACGCCCAAGCTGTGGCCAAATCGTCCGCTCGCAGCGACGGGTACGCTTCTAGCAACTGCGCGTCCGACAACCCCATCGAGCGCTGCCGCTCCAGCGCCCACACCGGAATACGCGTTCGCACAATGCACGCGCTCCCGCCGCAAACGCCCGGCTGCCGCTCGATCCCAGGGAATACGCCCGGCGACACAAAGCCGAGCGAGCGCGAGAGTTGATCGAGTAGCCAGAGCTGCTCCTGCTTCGACAGTTTCGATGCTAGGCTGACCGTCTCGTCGAGTGAACTCACCTGACCACTCCTTGCCACATCATACCAAGCGAGCTAAGCGGCGGTTGCGCGACTTTGTCTTCGCCAGCGGCGGTTTCATGCGCCCCCTTCCGCTAGACTTCGCCCGTCTCCATGTCGGCGACCCTCAAGAAACAGTGAGCAACACAACATGATTCGATTGATCATCGTCGCGGCCATGTACTGCGGCCCGTCCGCAACAGTCGGCATCGCCCAAGACTCGCTACCGGCGAATTCAGAGACCGCGACGACGCAAGCATCGCAGGCTTCTCAAGCAACCGACCTCAAGCCGCTCACGCTCGAAGCCATCTACGGCCCAGAGGGCAAGGTCGATTTCGACGGCAAGTCGATGCCCTCCCTGCGCTGGCTTCCGGGCAAGGCCGCATACCTGCGCGAGATCGACGACGTCGCGCTGCAAATCGATCCGCGAACCGGCGAGTCAAAGCCGTTCGTAGACGCGACCGTGCTGGCGAACAAGCTCCGCGCCACCGGGCACTTTGACGAGACCGCCGCGAAACGCGCCGCCGGGCGCATCGGCGACTGGTGCCGCGACTACTCGACCCGCATCATCCGCAACGATCGCGGCGTATTCGCCTTCCGCCGCGCGACGGGCGACATGCGCGTCAGCAAGCCGATCCCCGAAGGCAGCAAGGCGATCGAGATTAGCCCGCGCGGCGACCACCTCAGCTTTGTCCTGAAAAACGACCTCTACGCACTCAACACGCAGACCGGCAAAACGACGCGGCTCACGCGCGACGGAACCGACACGCTTTTCAACGGCGTGCTCGACTGGGTCTATCAGGAAGAACTGTACGGGCGCGGCAACTGGACCGGGCATTGGTGGAGCGACGACGAGTCGCACATCGCGTACCTGCAACTCGACGAGTCGCGGGTGCCGACCTACACGACCTACAACCTCGCCAAGCCGCGGCCCGAGGGCGAGACATTCAACTATCCCAAAGCCGGCGAGCCGAACCCCACCGTGCGGCTTGGCATCGTTCGCGTGCGCGATGCCCGGACCACATGGGCCGATCTCTCGCGCTACAGCGGTAAGGAGGTTTTGATCGTGCGTGTCGGCTGGTCGCCGAAGGGTGACGCGGTCGCGCTGATTCAGGATCGCGAGCAACGCTGGATGGACTTGTGCGTGATCTCGCCCGACAGTGGCGCGCTGCGCGTGCTTCTGCGCGAGACATCGCCGGCTTGGGTCGAGAACATGAACCTGCCCAAGTGGCTTTCCGACGGCTCGTTCCTCTGGCTCAGCGACGCGACCGGGCATCGCCATCTGCACCATCGCGCGGCGAGCGGCGGCCTGATTCGCCGACTCACCAGCGGCGAATGGTCGGTCAAAACGCTGCACGGCTACGACGCCGCGACAAAGTTCGTTTACTTCTCCGCCGAGAAAGATAGCGCGCTCGAAATGCAGGCGTATCGCGTGCCGCTCGGCGGCGGCGAGATCGTGCGGCTAACCGATCCCGGCGCGACGCATCGCGCCGTGTTCTCCGGCGATTTTGCGTTTTTCACCGACACACACAGTTCGGCCCTGCGTCCGCCGCGTATGGAACTGCGGCGAAGTGACGGCGAGCTCGTGTGCACGATCGAGGAAAACCCCGATCGCACGCTCATGCTCTATGAAATCAGCGAGCCGGAATTTTTCCGCGTGCCCACACGCGACGGCTGGTTGCTGAATGCGATGCTGCTACGGCCGGCGAACTTCGATCCCGGCCGCCGCTATCCGGTGCTGTGCAAGGTGTATGCCGGGCCGGACGCGCCGACGGTCGACAACGAGTGGAACGCCCGCGCCATGCCGCTAGACCAATACCAGGCGCAGCAGGGTTTTCTCATCTGGCGCATCGACCCGCGCAGCGCCGCCGGCGATTCGCCGCGATCGGCATGGACGGCCTATCAGCGCCTCGGCGAGGTCGAGCTGCGCGACATCGAGGATTCGATTCGCTGGCTGATCGATCAGGGCTGGGCCGACGGCGAGCGGGTCGGCATCATGGGGCACAGTTACGGCGGGTTTATGGCGGCGTACGCACTCACGCACAGCAAGATGTTCAAGATCGGCATCGCCGGTGCGCCGGTGACCGATTGGAGCAACTACGACACGATCTATACCGAGCGATACATGCGCACGCCGCAAAACAACCCGGACGGATACGAGGCGACCAGCGTTTGGCGAAAAGCGAAAGACTTGAGCGGGCGATTGCTGCTGGCGCATGGCATGGTCGATGACAACGTGCATGTGCAGAATTCGATCGAGCTAATTGCCGAATTGCAGAAACACGCGCGGCCGTTCGAACTGATGATCTTCCCGCACGACGCGCACGGCTTCCGCCGGGGTGAGAAGCTATGGCGTGCGATGCAGTGGGAGTTCATTCGCGAGCGGCTGTGAGCCGATGCGCGTCGCGCCAGCAACGTCACGGCGTCGGACGGCGCAGCCGCACTGAGCGTATGGAAGCCACAATCACCGCTCCACGAAGATCTGCAAGATCGTACTTTGCGATCACAGACTCGATCAGCTCGCGAAACTCGACAACGCGCTCGCAATACGGACGAAGCAGCAAAATTCCGGCGAGACTGCCCGGCGGATAGCGTCGAACGTCCCCGAACCCCGTGTCGGCCGTAACGAGAAATCGTCCCTCACGACCGACTCGGTCAAGCAGTTCGCGATCACCGACGCCGGCCCACGATTGGCCGACGACAGTTGCAACATCGTAGCCCGCCCTGCGCAGCGGCTCGCCAACCGATGGTGCGAGATCTTCATCAAGTTTCACGGAGATCGGCATTACGCAACCAGAGTATTCTGAGCGGATTCGGATGCGTACAGCAGTGCGGCCCGCACGTCTTCTCGCGTCAGTTGAGGAAACTGCACCAGCAGCTCCTCGACCGTGCAATCGGCAAGTGACGCGACAATGACCGAAACCGCCACGCGCGTACCGCGAATGCATGGCTCGCCGTGGTGAACATCAGGATTGCAGATGATTCGTTCGTTCAGTTGCACGGGACATCTCTCCCATCGTTGCCTCATCACCAAATCATCATATCAAGGTTCCCACGGAAACCGCTTGCTGAAATGCCGATAGAGCAACCCCAACGTCCGAAACATCACATACCCAAAATAGAACAGAACCAGAAACGCGCTCAGCCCCATGCCGGCTGAGATGACTCCATCCGCCGTCATGTTGCCGGTCTTCTGCGTACTGACGAGCACCGCCAGATAGCTGATCCAAATCCCGCCGCCGATTGAAAGCAGCACGGCCAGCCACGCGACCAGATACGCCGGCCCGATGCGCACAATTGTCCAGATCAGCCAATCAGGGCGCAGCAGCATCGTGAATCCGCCGACCGCGATCGCCATCATCAGCCCCGGCCAGAGCAGCGACCCCAGCGCCAAGCCGACCAGCACCGCACCCAGCCGCGCCGGGTCGCCGCTGGGAATCGCGACCGCCGCCAGAATCGCAGGTGCCCCGCAAATGCCGCCCGCGATGAGCAGTGCAATCGCCGGTTCGATGATCGCGCCTGCGCTCGCATACTCGCTGCTCACCCACGGAATCTCGTCCTCGCCCAGCGCCGTCTGCATCAGAATCGACCAGAAAAACGCGCACGTGTACGCGACGGTGAATAGCAGCAAGAAGGCGAAAATGAACCCGAAACGCCAGCCGACAAGCCCGATCAGCACTGCCGGAAGCGCACAGGCCAGCGCGGTCAGCAGCAGATTCACCGCGTTTTTGGCCGCGCCGCAAAAAAAGAAGCTCGCCACCACATCCATCATGAACGGCCGCGCCACCGGACGGATCGGGCTTTCGAGAATGCTCGACAGGCCGCGCCGTTTGCCGCTGAACCAGCGCCACGCACTCCGCCGCTCCTCGCCGCGATAGCGCCAACCCTGCAGCGCACTGACCAGCAGCGCCTCTTCGTGATTCACCACTACGCGGCCCGTTGCGCCGATCGAGCTGCCGACGGATGCCATCGTCAACTCGCCGTGATCGATCAGCAGCGCCATCCGCGGCTGCGTAGCCTCGTCTTGCAGCGGGATGAACGACTGGTCGCCGATTGCGCCGCGAATATCGGAAATCGAGATGGGAATCGGTCGATTGCAGGCGGGGCAATGCACGACGCTGCCGGGCGTGGCGTGGATGATGCGAAACCGCTTGCCGCAAGCGCAGCGCCCGCGGATAACCAGGTCGGCGACGCCGGTATTTCCCGCAGCAGCGTTCACGTTCCTGCGCGCTCCAAGCTAGTCCGGTTCCACTCGGCGATTCCGGAACCCCAAATCCTGAACCCTGAACCCTGAACCCCGAACCCCGAACCCCGAACCCCGAACCCTCGGAATAGTACCCTGCACTCCCGCTCGTTCGTTCAGAATTTTCGCAGGCTCGGCTATCCCGCATCAATCAATGCCAGCGTCTTGCCGAACATCCGCCGCAGCGCGGGAACCAGAGGTGCGTGCTCCGCCTTCTTCAGTTCCGGGTCGGCGGCAATCAGGTCGAACGCCTCGCGCCGTGCGTGTTCGAGCAGCTCAAAATCTCGCACGAGATCGCCGATGCGCAGCTCGGGCAGGCCGTGCTGTTTCGTGCCGAACAATTCGCCCGGCCCACGCAGGCGCAAATCCGCTTCGGCGATTTTGAAGCCATCGGTCGTCTGCGCCAGCACGCTCAGTCGCTCAGCGGCCTTGCTGCCCGGCTTGGCATTCGCGGCTGCCTGCGGCGTGATCGTCGCCCACTTCTCGGCAACCGAAATCGGCGCAGTCTTCGCGGCGCGCACCTCGCGCTTGAGCGGCATGCCCATTCCGGCCGCCGCGCTGCTCGACCCACTGCTCGCCGCCGCGCGTCGCTGCGGGCTGCGATCGACAAGGATGCAAAGGCTGGCTTTGCTGCCGCGCCCGACGCGCCCGCGAAGCTGATGCAACTGCGACAGACCAAACCGTTCGGCGTTTTCGATGATCATGATCGTCGCATTCGGCACATCGACGCCGACTTCGACCACGGTAGTCGAGACGATCGCGTGCAGCCGATTGGCGGCGAACTCGGCCATTACGCGCTGCTTTTCGTCACTTTTCATGCCGCCGTGAAGCAGGCCGATGTTGAGGCCTCTCCAGCGGCCGTCGCTCAGGAGTTTGTGGACCTGCGTGACGGAGAGGATGCCCTTCGACGCGCCCGGGAGAACTGCGGTGCCGGGCTGCGTTCCGACGCCTTGTGGAGCAGCCGCCCTCGGCCGCGTTCCCACACCTTGTGGAGCTGCCGCCCTCGGCTGCTTCTTCTCGGAGTGGTTGGCCTGCGTCTGCGATCGGCCTTCCTGCCAGAGCCACCTGTACTCAGTCTGCGCACGCACCAGGCCCTTGCGCATCGGGTTATCCAGCAAATACTCGGCTTTGTGCTTCAATGATTCATCTCGCCGGATCATGTGGTCGAACGATTCACTTTGCCAAACGGCGCCGGATCGTTCGAGCAACTTGTTGATCGAGTGCGCCGACGCACCCTTTATCCCGTTCAAAATCTCCGATAGTCCGTAGGGGTTTCCGGTCGCGTCGTGCGCGCAGGTCAATAGCAGGTGAACATGGTCCGGCATGACGCAAATCGCGTGCATATGCGCCTTGCGGGCGTTCTCAAACAGGCAGTGTTTCAACACGAGATCGCGTGCGGCGTCGGGCAGGACGAAGTTCTTGTAGGTCCGGAACGTGATGAACAGTGCTCGTCCGTCCGCCTGAAAGTGCGGCAGGTTACGACGGAAGTGGGCGGGCGAGGGTTTGGCGAGCGGGAGTGTTTCGCGCGCCGCCGCAGCCGAGGGCGGCTGCTCCACAGTGCCGGTCGGTGCGCTCGATTCCGATCCGTCGCTGCCAATCATTGAACAAACCACATACGCCTGCTCGCCCGCCTCCAGCCGCCTGCGCACATCATCCAGCACCGGCGACAACATCTTGCCCGCCACGATCCTCGTCTCAATCGGCTGTCGCCCCGGCGGCAACGAATTGATCACCGAAACATCCAGATCGCCGAACACCGTCATCGCCAGCGTGCGCGGGATCGGCGTCGCCGTCATCACCAGATAGTGCGGCATCGGCCCCTTCGTGCGAAACGTCGCCCGCTGCAACACGCCGAACTTGTGCTGCTCATCGACCACCACGACGGCCAGATCCTTGAACGCCACGTCGCCCTCGAGCAGCGCCTGCGTGCCGACGATCAGGTCGAGCTCGCCCGCCTCAATCTGCTCCAAGAGTTTCGTTCGCTCGCCGCGCGACAGCCGACCGCTCAGCATTGCCCGCTTTACACGACTGCCGGCGAGGTATTTCTCGATGTTGTTGAAATGCTGCTGCGCGAGAATCTCGGTCGGCCCCATGATCGCCGCCTGCCGCCCGCCCGCCATCGCGAGCAGGCACGCGTAGAGCGCGACCACCGTCTTGCCGCTGCCCACGTCGCCCTGCAAGAGCCGCGTCATCGGCCGTCCCGAGCCGAGATCGCCGGCGATCTCGCGAATCGTCTTGTCCTGCGCCGCGGTCAGCGAAAACGGAAACCGCGCGCGAATCCGCTGATCGATCTCCGCCGTGCAATGCAGCTTGCGGCCTTTTTGCAGCGCGACATTGCGCCGTCGCCGCAGGGCCATCGCCAGTTCCATCATGAAAAATTCATCAAACGCCAGCCGCCGCCGGGCCGCGTCAAGTGCGGCCTGATCCGCAGGTCGATGCATGCTGCGAATCGCAACCGAGCGCGGCGGCAGCTTGTGCCGCGCGCGAACCGCATCAGGCAACTCATCGACGATCGGCAAATCGGGCCAGTTTAGGACGGCATCCACCGTGCGGCGGATCATGTTCGACTTGCAAGTCGCGGTGCCTGAATAGACGCCGACGATTCGCGTGCCGCTGCTGGGCGCCTCGGGCGTCACGCCGGGCGCGAACGTCTGAATCGTCGGCTGCACCAGTTCCGGATCGCCGTCGAATTCGCCGACCTTGCCGGTGGCGATGACGCTGCATCCGCGTTGCAGTCGCTGGCCGAGATAGTTCTGATTGAACCAGCACAAAATGCACTCGCCGGTGCCGTCGCTCACCCACGCGCGGATCACGCCGGGCCGATAGCGCACGTCCACCACTTCGCCGCACACGGTCGCGGTCGTGCCGAGTTGCAAGTCTTCGATATCGACGACGCCGGTTTCGAGTTCGTAGCGAAAGGGGAAGTACGACAGCAGGTCATCGACGGTCCGCAGGCCGATGGTCGCCAGCGCATCCGCGCGCCGCGGCCCGACACCCTTCATATATTGCAGCGGACTGTCGGCCAGGGGAGATTGCATGGGAGAGGGGCCGAGGGGTCGAGGGGTCGAGGGGTCGAGGGGGGCAAGTGGGGAGTGAGGGCGAAGCCCGCCGTTCACTCGGCCCCTAGGCCCCTGACCTCTTGGCCCCTCCCTACGGGATCACCAACTTCGTGCCAACCTGCAGCTTCTTCGGATCCTTGATCCGGCTCTTGTTGGCGTTGTAAATTTTCTTCCACTGCGATGAGTCGCGATAGAACTTCTCGGCGATCTCGGAAAGCGTGTCGCCCTTTTTCACTACATACGTGCGCCCGCCGGCGGACTTTGCCTTCGCCGGCTTCTTGGGCGTGAGCGGTTCGTCGGCCTGAGCCGCGTCGTTTTGCGGCGGGAACTCGGTCGTCTTGGTCGTATCCGCGGGCTGCTGCTGAGCCGGGTCGGAATACATCGGCTCGTTGCTGCGCGGCGGCGGCGTGTAGACCGGCTCTTTCTTGTCCTCCACCGGCTTCTGCTCATTCTTCTGGGCGCAGGCCGGGATCAGCAGCGTGGCGACAACGAGCAGAGCGAGCGGCAGCAATCGGGTCACGGACGATCCTCCTTGAAGGTTACGCATGAGTGACCGTCAAGGTATCCGGGAAAACCGTTCGATGCAAAGCGGCGACGCGCGGGCAACGATGAGAGTGGGAACGATGAGACGGTGAGCGTTGGCCGCATTGTCTTTGGAATCGCGCCAGCGATCCGAACGCGACGCGCAAGCGAGTGCCCCGAAGCGCCAGCGAGGCGGCCCGCCCAGCGGCACGGGTTTGTAACCCGTCTCCCCAAACGCACCGCGTGCCCGCGCGAAGGAACGCCCGCGCCGCCCCGCCCAACTCGCTCCTCGCTATTCGCCACTCACCGCCCCCTCGCTTGCGTACCCATCCCATTCGACGAAGATTCGCCGCGAGGATTCGCCCATGCCCCTCATCGATCGCTGGACATTGATGCTGCTCGACGGCGTCGTGCAGACCGCCGGCGTCGTCGTCGCCATCGCCGCCATCATCCCGCTCATCCGCACCGGCCTCTGGCGTAACCCGCTCCGCGACACCCCGACCCCGCTCGGCGAACCCGACGCGCTGGGCATGGTCGCCATCCTTTTCGGCTACTTCATGCTCGTCGCCCTCGGCATGAGCGGCATGCAAGCCGCCCAACTAAAAGTCGACGGATCCGGCTCGCACGGCTGGCACGTCGCCAGCCTGATCGACCTGTCGATCAAATTCGCCCTCTGCGGGCCGATCATCTGGTTGCTCGCTCGCCAGCCGCTCCTCGACACACCCCGGCTGCCCACCGCCCGCGCCGCCCGACTCGGAATCGCGTGCGGCCTGGCCGCCGTCCCGATTTGCATGGCCCAGCTTTGGGTGGTCTTGCAAATCTGGAGCGCGCTCAACCCGAACCTCGAAGAGCCGGTACACCCCGTGATCGAAGCGCTTTCACAAACCGTTTGGGGCGGATGGGGACGGCTGCAACTCGCGTTCGCGGCAGTGGTTGTGGCCCCGCTCGCCGAGGAACTGCTCTTCCGCGGCCTGCTGCTCAACTTTCTCATGCGGACGCTGCACCGTCCGTGGCTGGCGATCGCGATCACCGCACTCGCGTTCGGCATGATCCACACGACACAGCCGCAAGACGTATTGCCGCTCGTGTCGTTGGGCGTCATCCTCGGCTACGTGAGAGTTCGCTACAACTCAATCACGTTGTGCGTTTTCGCGCACGGCGTCTTCAATTCCCGCACCATCGGGCTGTTGCTGCTCAACCCGGAAGCGGCACGCGACGTGTATTCCTGAGACGTGCCAATTTGCACAAACGTCGAGGATTTTGGCTCCATTTTCTAATGGCGGCAGCGACGGAATAAAATTAGAGTGCCTGCGGTGAAGCTAACTGCGGTAACCGCACGATAGAAGATTCATCGAATCCCGCAGGCGTCTTTGCGATGCGGCTTCATGGCTCGCCGAACGGTGCCAAGCCGCGATTTCCGCCCCGGGGTATTCGCGTCGGCGATTCCCAACTCGCCGCGCGACAGTCGAATCACGGAGGTTTTCGGAGATGAGCACAGTACTCGACCCCATCGCCCCAAGTCCCAAGCCCGCGCCGCGCGTCCGCTCGACGCCGCGCACCACAACGACCACCGAGATCACACCGCCGCCGATCGCCGAACGCGCGCTGGGCGAATTTCTGGGCGGCATCATCGAACCGACGAAGCAGCAGATTCGCGACCGAGCCTATTTCATCTACCTCGCCCGCAACGGCGGCCCCGGCGATTCGGGCGCCGATTGGGCCCAGGCCGAGCGCGAGCTGCGCGAGGAATTCCGTCGGGCGGCGATCAGCGGGACGTAGCGCGAGCCGCGCGCGCAGCATCGACCAACGAGCCTGCGTACCGATCGCCGTTCACGACCGACTTGCCGCAAATCTGGATAGGTCGTGGCCCGACCGCGACGCCCACCAGTTCAACTCGCGATCACTCGGTCGCTCGCTTCCGCGCGAGCCGACCAGCGCAACCACCCTCGCCCCGCCCTTTCTCGCCCCGCCAACCGCCGTGCACAGTGAACCACGTCGTACGACCGGGCACATGCCGCCGATTGTGGCGCTCAAGGAACTGCGTTCAAGAGACCTTCCAAAGCGCGCTGCGAGCTGATCGTGAGTGGATGTTCGTCGCCGAGTTGCGCACGGCGGACAGCGAGTGCGTGACGCAGCAGCGCTTCGGCTCGATCGCATTCGTTTCGAGCGCGACAAATGCCGGCAAGATGATGCGAATACGTGGCGTTGCTGATATTCAGTGGCGTGCCGTAGACGCGCTCGTTCACCGCCAGCGCACGCTCGATCGTTGCGACTGCACCGTCTGAATCGCCCTTGTCAAACAGCGCCGCGCCGAGGTTGTTCATCATCGCGGCGACCGTCGTGTCGTCCTCGCCGTGCAGCGCGATGTGATAATCAACCAGCCAGCGCAGCAGCGGCTCGGCCTCGACCGTGTCGTGTCGATCGGTGAGCAAAATGCCGAGCGCCGCGTTCAGATGCGCCAGCGACGACGATTCGGCGGCGGCGGCGAGCGTGGCGTCGCCGATCTCTGCGCGCACGAGTGTCTCGGCCTCGGCGAAGCGTCGCTGATTACGCAGACACTCCGCCAGATTTGCGACCGTGCTGCGAATGGTTGCGTGGCCGGCTGGAAGCCGCGCTCGGTTCAGCGCGAGATTTTGCCGATGGATCGGCTCGGCGTCGGCGTATTGACCCGCGAGATCGAGACAGCGGGCAAGGTTGTTGCGCGTCGAGATCACCAGCGTGTGATCTTCGCGACCGTGACGCTTGTGCCGCAATGCGAGCACCTCGCGAAGAAATGGCACGGCGGCGGCATGGCGGCCACGATCGGCCATGAGCGTCGCGAGGTTGTGCAGGCAGAGATCAACATTAACGTCGTCTTCGCCCAGCGTCGCGCGCCAGATGCGCAGCGCGTGATTCAGATTCGCTTCGGCGACGTCGAAACTGCGCCGCTCGCGATCAATGAACGACAGGTTGTTGTAGCACTCGGCGACGCTCGGGTGCATCTCGCCGAAGAGCGCGAGACGCATGGCGAGCGACTCGCGGAAGAAGCGCTCGGCCCCGTCGCGATCATCGAGCAGGTAGCGAACCTCGCCGAGGTGATTGAGCGTAGTCGCGATGTCGGCGTGCGGATCGCCGTGAAATTTGCGGCGAATATCGAGCGCTCGCGTGAAGTGCGCTTCGGCCTCGTTCAAGTCGCCGAGCGATTGCCAGGTCGTACCGATGGTCGTCAGCACGGCGGCGGCGGCGACCGGCTGATCGTTCAGATGACCCGCGTCGAGTCGCTCGGTCGCCGAGCGGAGCACCTGCGTGAGCGACGCGTCTTTTCCCTGGGCGTCCGGCTGCGCGGCGGCGAGCATTTCGTGCAGAAAACCGCTGACCGACTCGGCAAACACCCGCGCGTCATGCTCGGCGTCGCGGGCTGCTGCGGCGGTGGCTCGTTCCTGCTCGGCCGCTTGCCAGCCGCGCGCCGCACGCCAGTGAAAAACCGCAAGCGCGATCGCCGATGCCACCGCAAAGACCAAGAGAAAGCCGGCGAGCGCCGCTTCGACGCGGTGCCGCCGCACGGCCTTGCGCAGCGTGTACCACGCCGTCGCCGGGCGGGCGATGACCGGCTCGCCGCGCAGGTGTCGGCGGATGTCGGCGGCAAGCTCGGCGGCCGATGCGTAGCGCCGATCGGGCGATCGCTCCATCGCCTTGGCCAGGATCGCCTCCACCTCGCCGCGCAACTCGCGACGTAGCGAGCCGGCGCGCGGTGCATCGCTCTCGGCGAGTGTGCGAATCGCGATCGGCAGCGGCAGTTTCGCAACGTCGATCGGCGGCCGGCCCGTGAGCAATTCGTAGGCGACGACGCCGAGGCTATACACGTCGCTGCGCGTATCGACCGCTCGTGCATCGCCGGCGAGCTGCTCGGGACTCATGTACGCCAGCGTGCCGATGAGCTGCCCGGAGCGCGTGTGCGCGACGGTGTCGATCAGTGCCGATCCGGCGATGCGCGCGACGCCGAAGTCGACGATTTTGGGTGAGGCACGAAGGCACGGAGGCACGGAGGCACGAAGTGAAGATTCCCGAGCCGGCTCTTCCGCCTTTGTGCCTTCGTGCCTCCGTGCCTTCGTGCCTGAATCAGCAACCAGAATATTCGCCGGCTTCAGATCGCGATGGATCACGCCCTTCTGGTGTGCGTGATGAATAGCGTCACAAATTTGGGCGAGCAATTCGAGCCGCTCGCGCGGCGTCAGGTTGCGTGAGGCGGCAAACTCGCACAGCGGGCTGCCGACGACCAGTTCCATCGCGACGAACGGAATGCGCTGTGGGTCCCCGGTCGGCGTGACCTGCTCGTCGATGCCGGCTTCGTACACGTGCGCGATGCCGGGGTGATTCAGTTGCCCGAGCGCCTCGGCCTCAAGCTGAAATCGGCGCAGCAAATCCGGGCCGGGTGCGGTGTAGCGCATGACTTTCAGCGCTACGCGGCGCTGCGGATGATCCTGCCGCGCTTCGTAGACGACTCCCGCGCCGCCGCGCCCGATTTCGCGCACGATTTCATAACGGCCGATGCGGGTCGGCAGGCTGCTCGACCAAAGGCCGCTGCGCGGGGCAGCGTACACGGGCGTCGCCAAATAGTCGTCGCCGGCGCGGTCAAAGTGTGCCAGCAAAAGTTGCACTTCGTGATGAAGCTGCGGATCGCTGTCGCAGGCCGACGACAAATATGCGGCACGCCGATTGGGCGGCAGATCGAGCGCCGCCTGATAGACCGATTCGACCAGCCGATAGCGGCTGCTTTCGTTTGCAATGCTGGAATCTGTGCGTTCCATGGGTCGTGCTTTGTTTTCCGCCGATCAGTTACGAACCGGCCCGTTGCGATCGAGCCCCAATTCCCGACGGGGAATTTCGCATGCGAACGTTGACGCGCGAGGTGGGGAGCATCGGCCTCCGGCCGGTGCGAACCGCGTTGGCACCGGCCGGAGGCCGATGCTCCCCGCGCGTTTTCGGACCGCTAATCGGATCATGCGATTGCCAAAGACGTCGACCCCGGAGGGCCGATCGCTACGTCGATGCGCTCGATAACTCCTTGTGCAATCGCGCCACGATGTATCGCCACTCGCGATCGACCGTCGGCACTGACACATCCAGTGCGGCGGCGGTTTCCTCGCGATCAAGCCCCGCAAAGCAGCGCAGCGTCACGATCTGCGCCTTGCGCTCGTCGTCCGCTCGCAATCGCTCGATCGCCTCGTCCAGCGCAAGCACGTCCTCGACCGGACAGGCGAGCGGAACCTCGAACTCGTCCACCCCGTCAATTCGTTTTTTTTCGCCGCCATGCTTCAATCTTTTTTTTCGCCGCGCCTGATCGACCAGCACGTTGCGCATCGCCTCGGCGGCGGCGGCGAAGAAATGCCCGCGTGTGTCCCAGCCGGGGTCGCGGTCGCCGATCAGTCGCATATAGGCCTCGTGAACGAGCGCCGTCGGTTGGAGCGTGTTTCCGGCGGGAACGTGACCCATCCTTGCCCGCGCCAGCGCCCGCAGCTCGTTGTAGACCAGCGGCAATAGCTCGGCAGCCGCCTGGCGATCGCCGCGACCGGCGGCGGCCAGCGTCTGTTCGAGATGAGTTGCCGGAGCTGGCATGCGGTTCTCGCGGCGAATTTGATAGCCGGCATCGCCAGACGGCGAATGAAGAGATGAGCCGGCGGGCCGAGCAGGCCGATTGGCGTTCGCCGCAGCACATTGTAACCAGTTCGCGCGAGGAATTGCACGATGAATCCAGCCGCCATATTTCGATCGTTCGCACTCGTCACTGCGGTCGCGATCTGCACGCTCGCCCAGGCGGACGTCAGCCCGCCAGTGCGGATCACGATGCCGCGCGACTCGCTACCGGCCGTCTCGGGCAACGAATACAGCGGGCGATTTGTGGTTGAGGTCGGCGAACGCGGCGTGCTGAGCAATTTCAGCATCAGCGGCGAGGGGTGGACACTACTCGCAGCCGAGTTTCCGGCGGCGGGCGAGATCGAGCCGGGGGTAGTCGAGATTTCGTTTCGCGCCACGCCGACCGACGCCGAGCAACCGATCGGGCTGCGTTTTCGGCATAACGGTCGCGTTGCGAAACGGTTCTTCAAGATCGGTCCTGAGCAGTTTGCGAGAGCCGCCGCGCCACGTCTCGCCAAGCGAATCGACGCGCCGGGTAGCGGTGCGACGCCGCCCGCAGCGGCTGTTCTACAGATCGTGCAGCAAGCCCCGCCGCTGCAACCGACGTCGACCAACCCGCCAAACGAGATTGGCCCGCGCGGCGGCGCGGTTCCGCTGCACTTCGTCGGGCGATTTGTCTACACGCGTACCGACGGTCGCGTCCTTGGGGCCGACAACATCCGCGTCTGGGTCATGGACGACGACGGCCTCGCCAGCGATTCGCTGGTAGATGAGACCATTTGGGAAGGCACGACCGACGCGAACGGCTTCTTCGATTCGGGCATTGTCATGTGGGACGATTGCGACGCCGTCGGCTGCGACGAGCCGGATATTTATGTGCATTTTGAGTGCGACACGCCGATCTGCCAGGTGCAGACGACGAACGTGGATGAGGTGGATTACTACTGGCGCACGATGGACAACATCATCGAGGATTTCACCGGGCAGGACATCGACTTCGGCACGCTCGCCCCGGGCACGGCGGAAGACCAGGCCGCGGTACACATTTGGAACAGTATCATCCGCGCGCATCGGTTCATTCTCGAACGCGGCGGCGTCAATCTGCCGATCGTCGATGTGCAGTGGCCCGAAAGCTCGGACGGCGCGTACTACAACGACTTTTATCAGGAAATTCACATAGGCCCCGATCGCACATGGCTTGAGGGCACGCACACGCACGAATACGGACATCACTTTCTCGAAACCCAGGCCGACCCGCTCGGCACGGACTATTGCAATGGCTTTTGCGACGGCGAAGATCCGGGCTGCGATTTTGATCTCGACTGCCCCGACGAAGGGCACTGCTCGTGGTGTCCGGAAAATGATCACGACGCGTTCAACGAAGGCTGGCCGGATTGGCTGGGCGATGTGATTCCGCGCGACTATCCGAATCGTTACGTTTTTGCCGACGGCACGCCTTACATCGCGTTCGGTCCGAAGGACTACGAATCGATCAGTACCTGCTGCACGCCGGCCGCGATCGAGCCGCTCAATACCGAGGGGTTCGTCGCCGCGCTGCTGCGCGACATCGAGGACGCGGGGCAGGACGATCATGACTCCGACGGCATTCGCGATCTGCTCTGCCTCGGCCCCGAGGAGATCCTGTACATCGCCGACGCGTATGAGCCGCAGACGATGACCGCGTTTCTCGCAGCGTTTCGCATTCAGTACCCGCAGCACATCGCGCGGCTCTGGGCGACCGCATTCAACGTCGGCGGCGAGGCGTTTTCCGGCCCGAACGTCGATACCCAGGCACCCGGCGTCGTCCAATTCTGCGACTCGCCGTCACACCCGATCGGCACAGGCGGCGGGTTGCCGTGCATTACGCTCGACTTTGACGCCGCGCCGGACGAGGGGACCGGTGCGAGCTTCTACAGTTTGCGGATCGCGCCGACCGCCGCCGGCTTGCCGCCCGACATCACGGCCGAGCCGGTAACGGGGACGGCGGATTGCCGGCTGCGCGCGTCCGTCGCGACGCTGGAGCTTGGAAATCACTACGTCAGCATTCGCGCTCGCGATTCGTTCGGCTTCTGGTCGCCGAATTTCGCGACGTTCGGGCCGTTCGAAGTCACCGATTGCAACGGCAACGGCGTGCTGGACGTGTGCGACATTCGTTGCTGCGACGCCGGTTGCGAGGCGGGACCGCCGGGGATTTGCTCGTTCACCGGCGATGCCTGTCCGCAAAACAGTTGTGAAAACAGCATGGACTGCAACGGCAACTTCAAGCCCGACGAATGCGACATCGCCGCGGGCGAAAGCCAGGACTGCAACGAGGACGGCATTCCCGATGAATGCCAGATCGCGACGATCAAACACTGGACCGGGGCCGCGCCGTCAAACCCCACGTGGTGGCATAACACCGGCAATTGGGAAGAGGGTGCGGCGCCGGCGGTCGGCGACGATGTGTGCATTCCGTTCGGCACGGTCGCGCCGCTGCTCCGACAAAGCAACCCGACGCTCGGCACGCTCGCGTGTCGGCAAAACCTCACCATCGCTCCCGCGGCGGGACTGGGCGGCGTGTTGCTGACGCTTCAGGAGCCGTCGTTCATCCTCGGCAGCTTGACTATGAGCAACAACGGACGACTGGTTGTCGGCGATGAACTGATCATTCACGAATCGCTGAATTGGTCGAGTGGGACGATTCTCGGCGGCGGCGACACCTATGTGCTCGGCGGGCACAGCGTCACGGGCAGTGTCGGCTTGCAAAACCACACGCTGCACCTGCTGTGTGACACCCTCTCGACCGGCGGGTTCAACCTGAACGGCTCGGCGGTCGTGCGCAACCACGCCGGCCACACCTATCGACAGTCGGACGGAATCGTGCTCGGCAGCGGGTCGGGGCTGTTCGACAACGATGGGCTGTTCCTGAAACCCGGCGGAAGTGGCGCAACGATATTCGGCTCGCCGGTGGACAACAGCGGCGAAATGCGGGCGATGCTCGGCACGCTGCAATTCAGCTATGCGCTGACGAGTACGGGCGACGTCATCGGGCAACCCGGCACACTGCTGCACTTCACCGGCAGCGGCGCGCGGAATTTTCAGGCGGGTTCGAGCGTGATCGGCGATGAGCTGCGCTTTTCGACCAATACCAATACCGTTCGCGGTGCATACGAGGCGCGCGTGCGGACGCGGGTTGAGTCTGGCGCGGTGCTTACATTCGCGCCGGGCGCGACGGTGAGCGACTATGGCTTCGAGTTGATCATCGGCGGCACGGCGAATTTTCAAGCCGTGCATGGCGAGCCGATTCAGCTCGACAACGTGAGCATCACCGGTTTGGCCGACTTCGATAGCGGCGACTCGATCGTGTTTCAGACACTAACAATCGGGCCAAGCAGCGGCACCCTGCGCGGTGCAAGCCAGCAGATGACCGTCAACGGCTTACTTGATTGGCGCGATTCCGCCGACGTGATTGACGCCGGCACGCTTGACGCCAACGGCGGGATCATGATCGCAGCGAGCGGCGGTCAGCGTGATCTGGCGCGCGTATTGAACAACCCCGGCACCGCGACATTTCTCGGCAACATCGGCCCAACCGGCAGCGGTCAGTTCAGAAACCTCGCCGGCGCGACCGCGATTCTGCAAGGCGATTTCACCGGTCTCACCAGCGGCACGAGCACCAACGCCGGCACGATCATCAAGACCGCCGGCACGGGCCGCTCGACGCTCGCGGGCATGGCCAATTCCGGCTTGATTCACGCACAAATCGGCGAGATTTTCTTCTACAACGGCGGCAGCAATAGTGGCGAAATTCGCGGCGATGCCGGCACACTGCTGACGATCGAGCGGGCGCACCCGATGTCGGCAAGCTCGACGTTGATCGCCGACGACGTTCGCTTCGCCGGCCAGGGCACGACCGAAATTCGCGGCAGCGTCAACATCGCGGACGCGCTGACGATGGACGGCGGCATCTGCACATTCATGAGCGAAGCCGACGTGAACAGCTATGGACAGAATTTGTCGATCGTGTCCGGCACGGTGCAGTTTCAGGCACCGACCGCCGGCCCGACGTTCACGCTCAGCAACGCCTCGATCGCCGGCAACGTTCAATTCGGTACAGGGCAGCCGGTGAATATCGCGACGCTCACGTTCGTCAGCGGCGTGATCAACGGCACCGACGCAATTACGACCAGCGGGTCGTTCACCTGGAACAGTGGCACGATGAACGTGGGCGGCGACTTCACCGCGAACGGCCCGGTCACTGTGAGTTCACTCGGCAACACGCGAAACCTCTTCAGAGACTTCTACAACTCCGCCACGATGACTTTTGTTAGCGGCGGCATCAGTCCCAACAACGCTGAGATCACCAACCTCGCGACCGGCACGATCGACATTCGCACAACCGGCGCGGCGTTCGGACTCGCGACCAATTCGACGCTGTTCAATAATGGCACGCTCGTCAAATCCGCCGGCAACGGCATCAGCACGATCGGCAACCACTTCCGCAATGCCGGCACCGTCGACGTGCAGATCGGCACGCTGCAATTCACCGGCACCAACGGCATCACCAGCGTGCAAACCGCCGGCCAGACAATCTTGAACGGCGGCAATCTGGCAGTTACGTCGCCGGGAACCTATCAAATTCTCGGCGGCGAGCTGGCCGGCAGCGGAACCATCACCGGTAACGTCGCCAACGTCGGCGGCGCGGTGAAGCCCGGCTTGTCTGCGGGCGCACTCGCTGTTGTCGGCACGTACAACCAGTCCGCAACCGGGTCACTCCGCATCGAGGTCGGCGGGACCGCCGCCGGTCAGTTCGACTTGCTCGCGATCAGCGGCGTCGCGACGCTCGCCGGCGAGCTAAACGTCCAGCGGCTGAGTGGCTATGTGCCCGTCGTCGGCGATTCGTTCGACATCGTCACTGCAGGTTCGATCAGCGGCACGTTCGGGTCGCTTACCGGGGCCCCCGGCTTCTCGGTCGCATACGCGCCGAATCGCGTCATCCTGAGCGTCACCGGCACGCCGCTACCCGGCGATCTCGACGGCGATTGCGACGTCGATCTGGTGGACCTCGCGAACCTGCTGACTAACTACGGGTTGCCGTCGGGAGCCACGCTGCAAATGGGAGACGCCGACGGCGACGGCGATGTGGATCTGATCGATCTGGCGACGCTGCTGACGAACTATGGAACGACTTGCTGAGCCGCACGTTGTACGGGAACCCTGCGTCTCGTGGTCGGCCGTAAGATGGGGAAGTCAGGGCAAACGCACTCTAAGAAAAACGGGCTGAAATTGCGCGCCGGGCGTCGCGTCGAGGCACGCTTTTCTTGGAATCCGTTTGCCCTCGGTTCCCACCACCGGCGGCGCTCGACTTCCAATCCCTCCACACCTCCGCGATGTGCCGCCGGGCAGCAAGAGTGCTCCGCCGAGCACGAGAAAATTCTGATCACCGGCTTGACATCGGTCCAGCATGGTGTATTTTAGATATAGAGGTCCAGATATCTAGAAATGGGAGCCGGGCATGTCTTCCGGAGTGGCCATCGAAGTCAAGCCAAATACGCGGCGAGAGTGGATTGCCCTCGGACTCGCGGTGGGAATCAACGCTGCCGTGTGTTGCCTCGGGGTGGCGCTTGTTCACGCCGGCGTGGCGGTGTCGGTTTGGCAGACGCCGCGGCCGCTGCCCGCTTTGCACGAGCGTCTCGCCGCTCTGCCCGCGCAACCGATCGTCGCAACGGATGTTGCCGGCCACGGACGCGAGATCTTTCGAAATGTCTGTGGCGTGTGCCACGGGCCGGGCGGACTCGGCATGCCGGGGCTCGGCAAGGACATCGTGCGCAGCGATTTTGTCGCCGATGCGACCGATGCAATGCTCGTCGCGTTCATCGAGAAAGGCCGCGACGCGAACGATCCGCTCAATACCACCAAGATCGCCATGCCGCCCAAAGGTGGGAATCCGGCACTGACTGACGGCGACCTGCAATCCGTGGTCTCGTATGTGCGAGCGCTTCAGGATCCACGCCGCATGCCGAATCTGCCGACGTGGCAGCCCAAACCGATCGTTGTGAGTCAGCAGGACAAAGACGCCGCGCTCGCCGCCGCGGGCGGAGATGCTGAATTGGCCGGGTACATTGCGAGCGGTAACAAGCTGTTTCACTCGACGTGCGTGGCCTGCCACGGACAGGGCGGCGTCGGAATTCAGGGCAACGGCAAGTCGCTCGCCAACAACGAATTCATCCAATCGCTCGACGACGACGGCCTGCTCGCGTTCGTGAAACAGGGCCGCGGCCCCAGCGATCCGAAGAACACGACGGGCATCCAAATGCCGCCGAAGGGTGGCAATCCGGCCATGTCGGACGACGACATTCTGGACGTCGTCGCGTACCTGCGCACGTTGCAGCCGGCCAAGCCGAAAAGCACGACCGGCAAGTCATAGGAACTCAGCCCGGCGCTCAAGGAGAGCAACCGGGCACATCTCGAGGAGACTCGCAATGAGGCAATTTGTGAATTGGTTACGACCCGGCGCGCTGCTGCCGGGACTGGTGATGGCGGGCGTGTCCCTGACCACCTTCACGAGCGACGCTTCGGCTCAACAAGAAGGTCGGCGACGGCGCAATGATGGGCAGGCGGCCAAGCCGGTCGAGTTGACCGCCGAACAAGTCGGGCAACTGACCAAAGTCGCCAACGAGCGCAAGCTCAACGCGGATGACCTGCTCGCGGCGGCCAAGACGTTTATGCCCAGCGGTCGACACGACGACTATGTGCTGTTCTCCTCCGGCGGGCAGAGTGGCCAGATCTTCGCGATCGGCGTGCCCAGCATGCGCTTGCTGCGGTCGATCTCGGTGTTCACTCCCGAATCGTGGCAGGGCTACGGCTTTGCCGGTGAAGCCGATCCGGTGATCGAATCGATGAAGATCAACGGCAAGCTGGTCGCGTGGGGCGACACGCACCATCCCGCGCTGTCTGAGACAAACGGCGACTACGACGGACAGTTCCTGTTCATCGGCGACAAGGCGAACGCACGTCTCGGCGTGATCGATCTGCGCGACTGGGAAACCAAGCAGATCGTCAAGAACCCGCTTACCGTCAGCGATCACGGTGCCGCGTTCGTCACGCCGAACACGGATTACGTGATCGAAGGTGGCCAATATGCGACGGTCCTCGGCTATGGCTACGCCCCGCCCGCCGAGTACAAGAAGTCCTATCGCGGCATGGTCACGATGTGGAAGTTCGACCGCACCAAAGGGCGAATCGACGTCGCGAATTCATTCGCGCTCGAGTTGCCGCCCTATTGGCAGGACCTGGCCGATGCAGGCAAGTTGGCCAGCGACGGCTTCTTCTTCATCAACTCGTTCAACGCCGAAATGGCGACCGGCGTGGTCAAGGCCGGCGACGCACCGTTTGAGGCAGGCGCGAGCAAGCGCGACATGGATTACTTGCACATCATCGATTGGAAGAAGGCCGAGGCCGCTTTCAAGGCTGGCAAGGCCAAGAAGATCAACGACTTCCCGGTGCTGATGCTCGACGTGAGCGTCGCCGAGGGCATCCTGCACTTCGCGCCCGAGCCGAAGAGTCCGCACGGCGTCGACGTGACGCCGAACGGGCAATACATGGTCGTCGCCGGTAAGCTCGATCCGCATGTCACGGTCTACTCGATCGACAAGATCAAAGCCGCGATCGCGGAAAAGAAGTACTCCGGCAAGGACGAATTCGGCGTGCCAGTGCTCGACTTTGATTCGGTGAAAGAAGCACAGGTCGAACTCGGCCTTGGCCCACTGCACACGCAATTCGACAATAAGGGCTATGCCTATACGTCGCTGTTTCTCGACTCTGCCGTGGCACGCTGGACGCTGGGCGGCGAGTATGACAAGCTCAACGACGATCAGCCGTGGAAGCTCGTGCAGAAGACGCCGGTGCAGTACAACATCGGCCACCTCTGCTCAGCGGAGGGCGACACGGTCAGTCCAGACGGCAATTACCTGATCTCGATGTCGAAGTGGTCGGTCGATCGGTTCCTGGTGACGGGGCCGTTGCTTCCGCAGAATTTCCAGCTTCTCGACATCCTCGCACCGGGCACCAACATGCCGGTCATCTATGACAGCCCGATCGGCGTGGGCGAGCCGCACTATTGCCAGATGATCAAAGCCGACAAGCTGCAAAGCTGGAAGGTCTATCCACAGGTCGGCTGGAATCCGCACACGCAGCAGCTCGATCCTGAAGCGCCGAAGCCGGGGCAGGAAGGCGTCAAGCGCGACGGCGCCAACGTCGTCATCAACATGACGGCCGTGCGAAGTCACTTTACGCCCGAACACGTCGAGATCATGGAAGGCGATAGCGTGACGTGGCGCATCACGGCGGTCGAGACCGCGCAGGACGCGACGCACGGCTTCTGCATCGGCGGGTACAACATCAACCTGTCGCTGGAACCCGGCGAATACGGGCAGTTCAAGTTCGTGGCCGACAAACCCGGGACATACCCGTTTTATTGCACCGAGTTCTGCTCGGCACTGCATCTGGAAATGATGGGCTATCTGCATGTGAAACCCAAGACCGCGGCGTCCGCCGCGGGCAGCTCTGCGGACGGTTCGAAATAGTTGTTCACACCCCGCCGCGGCTCACACCGCGGCGGGCGTCTTGCTCCCCGATCGCATCGAGCGGGGAGTCGGACGAAACGGAGACTCCGATGTCCGGTTTTCTGAACACCTTGATCGGTCCGCGCGTGCCGGAGAGCGAGCTGCGTGCCCACCGCGCTCGCTATCTGACGCCGACGCTGATTTTCATGGCAGCGCGGGTCATGCTGCTGGTGTCGATCTTTCTTCCATACTGGCACATGGAACTCGTCGCGCCCCAGTACCCCGATGGGTTGTTCCTGACCGCGTTCGTCAACAACCTCGCCGGCGACGTGCGCGAAATCGACGGCCTCAATCACTACATCGGGATGCGCCCGCTCGGCGAGGCGGCCGCTTTCGAGCGCACCGCGTCGGTCTGGATGATCATCGCCATGTTTATGCTCGTGGAAGGTGCGGCATTCGTGCACAGCAAGTGGGCGGTGCTGCTCGCGATTCCCGCGATCAGCTTTCCGATCGGCTTCATCGTCGATCTGCACTACTGGATGAAGACATTCGGTCTGAACTTAAGTCCAGACGCGCCGCTCTCGGCGTCGGTGAAGCCGTTTGTGCCCACGGTGATTGGCGAGGGCGGCATTGGTCAGTTCAAGACCTTCGCCGAACTCGGCACCGGTTATTGGCTCGCCGTGGCGTGCGCGGGCTTGGTGGTGATCGGTTTCTACTTCCACCGCAGGGCGTATCGACCGTTGATGCTGCGGAATCAGCCGAGCGAAGGAGCGCAATTGTGAAACGGCTGTGTCGCTCCTGCACGATCGTGCTGCTCGCCGCCTCGTGCGCGCTCGCGCAGCAACCAGACAGGGAGCACGCGGCTCCGCCACCGGTCGCTCGGCCGGCCGCGTCGATGCCGATCGGCGAAATCGGTCGGCGCGTTTTCGCGGCCCAAGCGGGCGACACGGTGACGATCCCGCCCGGCACGTATGCCGAGCACCTACGAATCGACAAGCCGCTACGGCTCATCGCACAAGGCCGCGCGATCATTGACGGCGGCGGCAGCGGCGACATCATCGAAATCACCGCACCCGACGTGACGCTTCAGGGATTCACCATTCGCAATACGGGCATCGACCTGGATCAGGAAAACTGCGCCGTCCGTGTGCTCGCACCGCGGGCGACGATCGCCGAGAACACACTCGACGACATCCTGTTCGGCATCGACCTGCGCGATGCACCCGATAGCCGCATCGTCGGCAATCGTGTTGGTGGAAAGAAGCTCGACATCGCGCGCCGCGGCGACGGGTTGCGGCTGTGGCGTGCCGACCGGGCGTTGATCGAACGCAACACCATTCACGACGGACGCGATGCGATTCTCTGGTACTCCGCCGATGTGGTGGTGCGCGACAACACGGCGTTCGATTGCCGCTACGGGCTGCACTTGATGTTCAGCGACAAGGTGCGGATCGAAGGCAACACGCTGACCGGCAACTCGGTCGGCATCTACCTGATGTACAGCACCGGCGTCGAGCTGCTTGGCAACCGGCTGGTTCGCAATCGCGGGCCAAGCGGCTATGGCATCGGCCTAAAAGAGACCGATCAGTTCAGCGTGCGCGGCAATCTGATCATCGGCAATCGATCGGGCGTGTACATCGACGGGTCGCCTTTCACACTGAAGCAGCCCGGCGAATTCAGCGAGAACACCATCGCGTACAACGATGTCGGTATCACGTTTCTGCCGTCGGCGCGCGGCAATGAGCTTACCGACAACAACTTCATCGACAACATCGACAGCGTCGTCGTCGCGGGCCGCGGCGCGCTGGGGGCCAATCAATTCTGGAAAGGCGATCGCGGTAATTTCTGGAGCGACTATACCGGCTATGACCAGAACGGCGACGGCATCGGCGATTTTGTGCACGAGTCCTATACGCTGTTCGAAAACCTGCTCGATCGGCGACCGCAGTTGCGACTGTTCCTGTTCAGCCCCGCACAGCAGGCGATCGAGTTCGTCGGTCGGGCCGTGCCGGCAATTCGGCCCGAACCCAAATTCACCGATGAAGTGCCGCTGATGCGGCCGCGACCCTTGCCGCCACAGCTTGCGAGCGAAGCGCCGAATCGTGCAGGGCTCATGCTGTGCGGCATGCTTCTCATCGGTTGCAGTGCGTCGCTGGCGATTCCGTCGCTGCGCACCGCCGCGCCGCTGCGATCATGGGGAGGATGACTGTGATCACGATTGAATCGGTCTCCAAGCGATTCGGCCGCGCGACCGCGGTCGACGACGTGTCGCTCACCATCGCGCGCGGCGACAGCGTTGCGCTCTGGGGTACGAACGGTGCGGGCAAAACGACGCTGCTGCGTTGTGTACTCGGCCTGCTGCGCTTTCGCGGGCGAATTCAGGTGGGCGGATGCGACGTACACCGCGCCGGTAAAGCCGCACGGCAGCTCATCGGCTATGTCCCGCAGGAGATTGGTTTCTACGACGATCTCGGCGTCGAAGAGGCCATCTTGTTCTTCGCGCGGCTCAAGGCGCTGTGGCGGATCGACGTCGGTGCCACGCTCGAACGCGTCGGCCTCGATGGGCACGGACGAAAACGCATTCGCGAGCTGTCGGGCGGAATGAAACAACGTCTTGCGCTGGCGATCGCGCTACTCGGCGAGCCGCCGGTGCTGCTGCTCGACGAAGTGACTGCCAGCCTCGATGCCGTCGGGCGCGAGGAGTTCGTCGGGCTGCTCGAACGACTCGCCGGTTCAGGCCGCACGCTGCTTTTCGCGTCGCATCGACTCGATGAAGTGGCTTCTCTGGCGCAGCACGTCGCGCAGCTCGAACGAGGTCGGCTAACGGCGTGGAGCACGTGCGCAGATTTCCTGGGACGCATTGGGCATTGCGATCACTTGCATTTGATCGTCGCGGCCGACGTGCGCCAGCGGGCGCTGCACTCGCTCGCCGCAGGCGGATTCAACCCGCGGCTCAACGGTGTTGGCGTCATCGTTCCGGTGCTCCCCGAGCAAAAAGCCGCACCGTTTCGCGTGCTCGCCGATGCTCGCATCGCGGTGCAGGACTTTGAGTTGATCAGCGCGCCGCGCGCCGCCGCATTGGACGAGAGTTTGCCGGGAGAGTCGCAATGACTACCGCTTATGCGATCGCCGACATGGTCGTGCGCCGCCCGCCGGGTGTCGGTTCGAACGTGCTGACCATCGCGCGAAGAGAGCTGCGCGATGCGATTTGCAGCCGCTGGTTTGCGCTCTACACGCTGGCCTTCGCCGGGCTGGGCCTGGCGGTCTCGTTCGTTTCGGCGGCGGGCGCGGGTGGATCGGGGCTCTCGGGGTATGGCCGCACAACCGCGGGGTTGATCAACCTCGTGCTGCTGGTGGTGCCGTTGATGGCGCTAACTTCGGGAGCTGCGTCGATCGCTTCCGATCGCGAGCGCGGCATGTTGCCCTACCTGTTGGCGCATCCCGTCGCACGGTTTGAATTGCTGCTCGGCAAGTACTTTGGGTTGTCCGGCGCGCTGCTGGCCTGTCTCTCGCTCGGCCTCGGCGCGTGCTCGCTGGTGCTTGCAGTCAAGGGTTTGCGCACCAGCCCCGCGAGCATTCTCTGGCTGTGCGGACTCTCATTTCTCCTCGCGCTGGCGATGCTCAGTCTGGGCCTGCTGATCTCCACGTTGGCGCGAAAGGCGTCGGTCGCAGTCGGCACGGCGATTTTCGTTTGGCTAAGCCTGGTATTTGTGACCGACCTGGCGCTCATGGCCGGCGCGATCGCACTGCGCATGCGGATCGAGACGCTCTTTCGACTGTCGCTTCTGAATCCGCTCCAGGTTTTCAAGATGTGGTCGCTGCACGTGATCGACGCCAGTCTCGACGTGCTCGGCCCGGCCGGGCTTTACGCGACCGAGGAGTATGGCACTCGTCTGCACGCGATTTTCACGGCCTGCATCCTCGTGTGGATCGTGCTGCCGCTGATCGGCGCGAGCGTTGCACTCTCGCGGAGGTCGCCGCTATGAGACGTGTCGGCTGGTTCGCAAGCCTGCTGTTATCGCTGACTTCCTTGCTGCTCATCGCGTGCGAGAACAAGCCGCTGGTCGGCCCGCCGCAACTGCGACTCGGGCGCGACCAATGTCATGAGTGCGGCATGATCATCAGCGAGGATCGCTGCGCCGCCGCGCTGCTGATCGAACGCGACGGTCGGCGCGAACACCTGCTGTTTGACGACCTCGGCTGCATGCTCGACGTTGAACGAGGGGGACTCGATGCGGCGCGTGTGATCGAGCGCTTTGCCCGCGACCACGACACGCGCGCGTGGATCGACGCCGCGACCGCGACGTTCCTGTCGGCCCCCGCAGACAAGCTCATCACGCCGATGGCGTCTGGAATGGTGGGCTATGCGGCGCGCAGCGCGGCGGGAGCCTCGCAGGCGCAGTACGGCGGATCGATCCTGAACTACGAGGCGTTGGCCGACGCACGCCGCGCATGGATGCAAGCACGACGATCGACCTCCAGTCGCCCAGGCGAGTGAACGCTGAAATATTGAAGAACATGATCTGGAGAAACGTGCAATGGCAAGCGCACCCGTGTCAATCGAGGCCGTAAGCCGCTTTCAGCTCGATCAGTTGCTCGCGTCGGTCCCGGCCGGAACATCGAGCCGCAAGCTGATCGCGACGCCGGATTTTCGACAGGTACTGTTCTGCATGGATGCCGCACAGGAGATCAGCGAGCACCGCTCGCCGTTTCTGGCGATCGTGCAAGTGCTCGCGGGCGGGTTGCGCATCGCGGTCGGCGGCAATGAGTATCGCCTCGACGCGGGCGACTGGCTGTCGATGCCGCCGGACGCACCGCACGCGCTTCGAGCCGATACGCCCGCGCGTTTCTTACTCACAATGGTGCGACAGCGAGTGTGTTGCGGCGGTTCGCATGCGCCGGTCAAACCGAGCGAATAGGAGATGTGGCAATTGCCGCGGCGCAGTGTCTGGCCGCAAGTCGGCGCGCCGATACGTGGGGTCGCCGGATGTGGCGCAGCCGACTATAAGATGCCCCACGCGCCGCATGCACGGCGTGACCGACAGGAGTGCAGCGCGTCATGTTGTCTCAGACCACCGAATACGCATTGCGGGCGATGGTACACCTGGCCGCGCTCGACCCGGATTGCGCGGTGAACAGCGGGACCATCGCCAAACGCACAAAAATCCCGCACGGCTACCTGTCCAAAATCCTGCGCGACCTGGTCGTCGGCGAGTTGATTCGTTCACAGCGCGGTCCGAGCGGCGGATTCTCACTCGCCCGTCCGGCACAGCAAATCTCGCTGCTCGACGTGATCAGCGCGGTTGATCCGATCGCGCGGATCAAGAAATGCCCGCTCGGCAATCCGGCGCACCTCAAGCTCTGCCCGCTGCATAGCCGACTGGATCGCGCGATCGCGCTGATTGAGCAGGAATTCGGGCGAACCACGCTGGCGGAGCTACTGACCACGCAAGCCGCCGACAAGGGCGAATGCCGCTCGTTACAGCGCATCAAAGATCCACACTAAACAACGAACGCGAACCGACGACAAGTCTGGGCCCAAGCGCCGATCCCGACCGATCCGTATGATGGATCGCAGGGATCGCTACCTGCCCTGCGCTGCGCTTTGGCCATACGTGAAATTCGAGTTTGCCACGGCGTGACAGTTCAGCGTGCTACTGCCACCGAAGCGCCCCGAGTCGACGAATCGCCGTGCCCCCGCCGACGATGGCCAGATCGAAGTTGATCATGTCGCTGTGCTGCGTCGCGCTGCCGTTGACGCCGTGCGGCGCGTGGCAGGCGCTGCATGGCGTGTTGCCGCGGGCAACATGCACGCGGTGCAGCGGAAAGCTATCGTCGGCGAGGATCGAACCGCGGTCGTGGCAGCGATAGGGCAGCGCATCACTGGACGCGGATTCGACGGTGAAATCGGCGGTTCGATAGTGATCGACGAGCAGAAACAGCAAACGCGAGCCGTGCGGGTCGCTCGCGCGGCTGCCGCCGAGTTGGCGCACGTCGGGGTTGTTGTGGCAATCCGGACAATCGATGGTCGCCCTGTCGCGATCCGCGGGTCGGCGTCATGTTTGTGGGTGCTTTTCACGCCGCTGCCAGCGGCTTTGCGGCCCAGACGCCGTCCCAGTCGCCGTTGAGCCACGCCGTGCGAAGCGAGAGCACCGCCTGCGATCCGCGCTT
>JBJXFK010000131.1:0-8183 GCA_046155505.1 Phycisphaerae bacterium | reverse complement strand
TCGCCGTTCCAGCGCGGCACGATGTGCCAATGCACATGATCGGGCAGCCCCGCCCCGGCACAGCGACCGAGATTTACACCGATGTTGTATCCCTGCGGCTGCAGCGCGTGATCGAGCACGCGCTTCGCGTCGCGCACGCGCAGGGCGAGTTCGAGCAGCACCGCCTCGGGCAGTGTTTCAAACGCGGCGACATGCGCCGTCGGCGCGATAAGCAAATGTCCCGTCGTATACGGAAAGCGATTAAGCAGCGTCAGCGTGTGTTCGCTGCGCCACAGGACATGGTTGGCGTGATCGTCGCTCGGCGCGGCGGCATATCGACATAGGAAACAGCCGCCCGGTTGGTTGCCGCCGAGTTGCTCGATGTATTGCATTCGCCACGGTGCCCAGAGGTTTTGATTCTGCTCGGGCATGCGTCACCCATGGCGCGAATACTCACGGCTTGATGCCGGCCGCCGACGCGGAGGACTTGGGCAGCACGCGAATCGAGCGCGACACGCGATGCTCGCTGCCGTCCGTGGTAACCGCCAGCAGCCCCAGCGTGAATTCGCCCGCCTCGGGCAGCGACTTCTGGCCGTTTAGGCCGTTGCCGATCGTCTGGCCGTCGAGCGTCCATTGAAAACTCGCCGAACCGGCCCAATCGCTCGGCGCTTCGGCCCAGAAACTCAGCGACATCGGTTGCAGGCCGATCGCCGACGAAACGCGAATCGCCAGCGGACTGCGCCGCGGACGCTCGGCGGTCGAGACGGCGTTGCCGCGATTCGGCGTCGCCGCGGCGGCGATCATGTCATCCGACGGCAGCCGACTGGTATTCACACCGTCGCTGCCGCTGCGCACGGGGCGCGACCGGCTCGGCGTCTCCGGTCGCGACGGCGTGCTGCGCGAGACCGGCGTCGCATCCGCCGATCGCTGCGCGTTTCCTGCGATCTGGGACTTGCCGGCAAAGAACGCCAGCCCCTCGGCATTGCCTTCGATCGCCTGGCGCTGCACAAGTACCGACGGCGCGAACCCCGGCTCAACGCCGGCGACGCGCCCAAAAAAGTCGGCCGCAAGATCGGGCGTGCGTTCGTGGCCGAGGTGTTTGATCTTGATCCACGCGACGTTCGAGTAGCTGTTGGCCGCGTACCACTCGCGCGCCTGGCGCGACTCTTCGAGACAGATCGCGAAGTCGTTCTGCGTGTTGACGATCAGGATCGGATGGCGGCGCGAGCGATCGGCGAGGGCCGCGTCCATGATGCTGCCGCTGAAATTCGACTGCCGCACGGCCAGACACGTGAATCGATCGGGATAGCGATTGACCATGTAATGAGCCATGTATCCGCCCGACGACCAACTCGTGCTCAGCACGTTCGAGCGGTCGGCGTCGGTGGTGGCGAACACATGATCCATGATCGCGAGCGATGCGACCTCGTCGCCTTTGAACGCGGGATGCACATCGCGCACGGGGAATTGCAGAAGCACGTCTGGCGCTCGCAATTCGGGGGCGACGACGACATAGCCAAAGCGATCGGCCTCGAGCTGCCACTCGCACGCCTGCGGGTGGGCGTTGTCGAACGGCTTCATGCCGTGAAAGGTGACCACCAGCGGCCAGCGACGCGCCTTGCGATCGGCGTCGCTCGATGCGATGTAGGGCTTCGGCAGATAGCGCCAATAGCCGCGGCTGCTGCCGGGATCGACGATGCGGTCAAGCTGCCCCGCACCGCGCGGCTGCGGCACGGCGCAGCCGGTAGAACCCAGCGCGACAATGACGCCGAGGGCGGCGACGCACAGACGAGTCCACGCGGCGCGTCGCGAGCCATATCGGACCGAAGATTGCTGCATAGCTCCTCTTGGCGGCGGCAGGCCGCGCGGGCGGTGGCGGGCGACGCGAGCGTCTCGCCTGTAGAAACTATCGGAATGGCGGCCGTCGAAGGCAAATCGGCGGCAAGTTCCGCTCGCGACTCGACCATCCGCCAGAGCGTATGCATGGTACCACGAGCGTCCGCGCCGGTCCAGAATTTCGCGCCGCGATGCGAACATAAGTCTTGTTGCGATCATCTTTTAGCAAGGGCACGGAGCACCGCGGCCCTCCGCGGTTTCTGCGCGGGGAACAACGGAACAAAGGAACTAGGGAACAACGAGCAGTCCGCACGACGCGCGACCTCAACGCCGCGTTGTGGAGCTGCCGCCCTCGGCTGCTTTTCTGGATGCGCCGCGTTTGATTCGCGAGCCGCCGTCGGGCGCGGAGGCCTGATCGCTACGGCTGCATCCCGCGCTAGCGTCCCTGCCCCATCGGTTCGCCGGCCAACACACTGCGTGCCGCTTCGAGGCCGCGCGTTCGCGCCTCGACCGTTGCGACCGGCAGCGCACTGCGCGGCGACTCGTCGGTTTCGTCCGCGTCGCTGCGCACGACGTGTACCGTGCGTGTCGGATATGCGATTCGCACGCCGAGCCGCTGCGCGACGCGCAGGATGTCGATCAGCATGCGGTGTTTGGATTCGAGCTCGATGGCGTAGTCGACCACATCCAGATAGCAATTGAGCTGCACGTCGATCGACGACGCCGACAGGGCGTGTACGTAAACCTGAAAATCGTCCTTGTTGGCGTACGGGTTTTGCCGGATGAGTTCGCGAATGCCCTCGCACAGCGCGTCGAGCTGCTCCGGCGAGGTTGAATACTCGACGCCAATGACCGCGTGAATGCGGCGATAGCGGCGCCGACCGAAGTTGTTGACCACGGCGTTGACGATGTTCGCGTTCGGAATCGTGAGTTCAGAATTGTCGGCGGTGCGCAGGCGCGAACTGCGCAGCCCGACCGACTCGACCTTGCCTTCGACGTCGCCGATGCGCACCCAGTCGCCGACATGAAACGGGCGATCGAGCGCGACGTTGACGGAACCGAAAAAGCTCTTGAGCGTGTCCTGCGCGGCGAGACCGAATGCCAGACCGCCCAGCCCGAGACCGGCGAGCAGCGGCTCAACCTGGAAGCCGAGCGCCTTCATCAGCCAGATGCCGCCGATCAGCAGCACGACGACTTTCAGCGTCTTTTGCACGAGCGGGGCGATGACGTTGTCGACCCGCCGCGTGCGCTCCTGCATGCGCAGCATCACGTTGTCGATCAGCAGATCGAGCAGGCTGTACACCGTCCAGACGATGAAAACGATGATCGCTGTCTTGAGCGGGACGACAAAGTAGGGCACGACCGCGATGTCGAGTTCGATCGCCTGCACGCCGCCCCACCATAGCAGCAGCGTGAGCACCCACGCCGCTGAGCGCAATCGCCGCGCGAGCACGGCCGGCACGACGCTGCTCTCTTTGGTGCGCAGCAGCGGGCCGACCAGCATCGCCAGCACGCGGGCCAATACGCGACGGAGCATCTCGCCGATCAGCAGAAACACGCCGAGAGCGATCCATTGCCACAGTTCGATGTGCAGATAGGGGCGTTCATACGACTCGGGCAAGAGCGCTCGCAGCCAGGCCAGCGGCGACTGCCAGAAGATGACCTCCGACGTTGCGCTGGTCGTCGCGCGTTCGCGCAGCGACTTGAGTAGCGGATCGAGCTTGCCGACCGTTGCGGATGAGAACAACCAGCTTCCCTGGCGGTCGCCCGCTTCCATTCGAGCGACTTCCACGCGCCCGACTTCATCGACATAGTGCGGAAACGGCGGGCCCGACGCGGTCTCGGGAATGTCCTGTAGCACCACCGGCTTGATGAGCGAGAGCACCTCGCGCAGCTTCTTGGCCGCGGCAACGCCTGCCTCGGCACGACCGGCGGCGGCGAGTGCGCTGAGATCGAGCGCTTGCGCGGCCCGAGCCCACTCGCCGGCGGTCGTGGCGGAAAGAAACGTGTCGAACGTCGCGCGCGGCGAGCGGAACTCCGGCGGCGTGCTGGACTGCACCGGCTGCTCGACCGGCTGGGTTGCGGCGGCTTCGCGGTAAATCTGCTCCAGCTTGTCGATCGCGAGCACCGATTCGCTGGTGAAGCGCCAGCGGCCATCCTCTTGAAGCGCGAGGACGAGTTTGGAACCTTCCTCGTGTTCGAAGAGCGTGAACGGCGGGCCGGTCGGGTCGTCGGGCACGTTGTCCGTGCTGATGCCCTTGCGGCGAAAAATCTCGCTGATGCCGACGGCCAGGCGCTCAGCGTATTGCGGTGCTTTTTCCTGAATCGCGACGTCGAGGCCGCTGGTTTGCAGGCACGCGACCGCGTCCTTGATGCGTTCGGGCTTGCTGCGGGCTTCGTTGACTGCGAGCAGGAACTCGCGAATCGTCGCGCGCGGCGAATGTTGCGGATCGTTGACGCCGACCGGGCGCGTGGCGGGTTGCGAGGCCGGTTGCGTTTCGACATCCGACGCGAGCGCATCGGGCGGAGCGACGGTTGCGTCCTGTGCGAATGCTCGCGCCGCGAAGTGCGCGGCGAGCAAGAGCACTGAGATGAGACGAAGCACGGGCATCAGAACGAATCTCCAAAAGCGCAACGTACCGGACTATATGCGTTTCGATTGTGTCGAGAAACACGCATGCCGACATCGGCGGACCGATGTCGGCATGATGTGTATGCCCTGCCCACGCAACGAATCACGCTCGTGCAATCGCGATCAGCGAATATCAAGCTGCATCGGCATCATCATGCCGACACGCTCGGTATCCAGCATGATCAAATTGCGCAGCCCGGCGAGCACACGTCGCGCCGCGCCCGGAGCGAGTTCCTGCACCAGCGGCTCGATGAACTGCATCGCGATGTGTCGGCGATAGTCCGGCGTCGCGACTTCGTATTCGTCCGCCGTCGGCTTGCCGAACATCTCGGCCATGATGTCGTTGAAACCCTTGGGCTTGGGCAGCGTGTGTACTTCAAAGTCCTTGCCCGCGCCAGACTTGTCGGCGGCGTAATTGAGCGCATCCTGCAAGCCGCCCATCTTGTCCACCAGGCCGCGTTCCAGCGCCTGCCGCCCGGTGTACACGCGACCGCCAGCGAGATTTTCGAGATCGCCCTTGATCTTCGCCCCGCGCGACGCCGTGATGCGGCCCTTGAACGACGCATAGGTGTCGTTCATGTACTCGGTGATCTTGGCTCGCTCGGTGTCGTTCCACGGGCGCATGCTCGACATCAACCCCGAGTTCTTGCCGCGTGCGAATGGCGTGGTCGTGATGCCCAGCTTTTCATTGAACAGACCGGCCAGCACCATCTTGCCGCCGACGACGCCGATCGAGCCGGTGATGGTCGATTCTTCGGCAAAAATCGTCTCGCCGGGAATCGCGACGTAATAGCCGCCGCTGCCCGCGACGCCGCCCATGCTGACGATGAGCGGCTTCTTCTTGGCGCACTTTGCCGCCGCGTTCCAGATGATGTCGCTGGCGAGGGCTGACCCGCCGGGCGAATCGACGCGAATCACGACGGCCTTGATGTTGTCATCTTCCTCAGCCGCGCGGAATGCGGCCCGCAGCGTCGTGCTGCCTGCCGAACCTTCGCCGCCGAACGGGTCGGGCTGGCTCTTGCCGGTCATGATCGGCCCGGTGATGTAGACCAGACCGATGCCCGGCTTGCCCGAAACCTCGTCCGACTTGTCCATCAGCTCCTGGATGAACTGGAAGATCCCGAACGGGTTGTCCATGTCCAGTTCGGGCATATCCTCGGCGCTGTAGTCTTTGACCAGTTCGAGATCCTGTCCATACTCTTTCAGGAGGCGGGCGGTGAAACCCTCGAACGACCCGATCTCGTCGATGAGCTTGAGTTCCTTGGCCTTTTTGTCGCTCAGCGGGGCCTGATCAACGGCGGCCTTGATCTGCTCGACCGACTGCTTGCGACCGTCGGCCATGATTTTCACCCAGCGATCAAACAGGCCGTCCAGCAGCCAGTTCACGTTCTCGGCCGCTTCCTTGCTCGGCTCGGTCCGCGTATACGGTTCGAGCG
Source organism: Phycisphaerae bacterium (assembly GCA_046155505.1). GTDB lineage: Bacteria > Planctomycetota > Phycisphaerae > UBA1845 > Fen-1342 > JBJXFK01. Next base: position 2,300 of record JBJXFK010000131.1, on the reverse strand, counting down.
CGCTCTTGTACGCGCCGCAGTGCAGCATGTCGGCCTGCACGCCGATCTTGTCGAGCATGCCTTTGTAAAACGTCAGCTCGGCGTAGATGCCGACGATATCGACGTTCGCCGTCTCGGCCAGCGTAATGTGGTCGGCGTGGGCGGCGACCGCGTACGAGCGGTTGCTCAGATAATCTGAATAGGCGTGGACAGCCTTGCCTTTGGACCGGAAGTACCCGATCGCCCGCGTCAGCTCTTCGAGCTGGGCGAGGCTCATCTGCGGCTCGTCGAGGATCAGGGCCATGCCGGCGATTTCCTTATCGTCGGCGGCGGCGCGAATGTCCTCGGTCCATTCGCGCAGCGAGCGCACGTCTTCACCGAAGAGTTTGGCCATCAACTTGTCAGGTAGCGGTGCCTCGGCGATCGGGCCGTCGAGCAGCACGCGCAGCACCTTTTTCGCGGCGAGCGCGGGCGTCGTCAGTATCGCGGCGATCGCGAGAGCCGAGTAGAGCCAGCGTGTACGCATCGGGCGAGGGGAGAGAGTCATCAGCGGGAACCTCCGGTAAAGCCGCGGTTGCCGAACCTGAAACACGGATCGGCGTAGCGGCGGTCGAACACGAGCGAAGTTTAGCGTCGGGATTTGAGGCCGACGAGTATAGAATGTGGAGTCAATTTCTAACGCGAAGCAGGAGGGGCGGCCCGTCCGCCACGAATCATGACAGGTCATATCAAGCAAACGCTCCCGGCGTCGGCACCCCATGCGCGAGTTTCCGGCTGCCCTTCGCCGCGACGATTTCGCGATTCCGCCGCTCTTATTCGCGTGCTGGTGCTGATTATTCCGCTGGTTGCCGCTGCACCGGCGCGGGCGACTTGGTCGGTCATCTTGATCGATCAGCGAACCGGGGAAATCGGGGTGGCGTCGGCGACGTGCCTGACCGGCTTTGACCTGGCCGCGTTTCTCCCGGTGATTCGCGTCGGGGTCGGGGCCGCGTGTGCCCAGTCGCTCGTCGATCAGAGTTCACTCAATCGCCGCCGCATCCGCACCGGGTTCATCAACGGCGATTCGCCGGACGAGATATTGGCGTTCATTCTGTCCGAGGATACGCAATTCCGCCGCCGGCAATATGGGATTGTGGATTCGCTCGGAAATGCCGCGACCTACAGCGGCACGGCGAACGGGCGGTATGCCGGCGGCGTAATCGGGCGCGACGGCAACATCACCTATGCGATTCAGGGCAACGTGCTGACCGGCGCTCCGGTGATCGAGGCCGCCGAGCAGGCCGTGTTGAATACGTTCAGCGATTTGCCAGCGAAGCTTATGGCTGCGATGGAGGCGGCCCGCAGCATGGGCGGCGACGGGCGCTGCTCCTGTTCAGTCGCCGATCCGACCGCGTGCGGATCGCCGCCGCCGTCGTTCACCAAGAGTGCGGACGTTGGGTTCCTCTATCTCTCACGTCGCGGCGATACCGACGGCCTGTGCAACGCGACGGTCGGCTGCGCGACCGGGAATTACTTTTTGAAGCTCAACATCGCCAACCAGCAGACGGCGGACCCCGACCCGGTATTGCAGTTGCAGGAGCAATTCGACGCCTGGCGCGAGTCGCGTGTCGGCGTGCCCGATGCGATCATCACACCGGCGTTCGTGGTGCCGCGGCAAGTGATAGGCCCGGGGGCGGCGACCCTGCGCGTGGAACTCTGCGATTGGGATTTCAACGCGGCGACGATCTATGACGGCATCACCGTGCAGCACGACCCGGCGGGTTCGGCGGGCATTGCCGAGATCGGCGAAGTGCAGTCGCTCGGCAACGGCGTCTTCCGCGTGCCGCTCACGTCGGACGGCGGCATCGGCCGCGATCGGTTTCTCATCACGGTGAGTGTCGGCGGCAAGGTGCGCGACGTGCTGCTCATGCCCAGCCCGACCTGGACGCACGCGAACCCGGCATGCGACCTGGACGACGACGGCGACGTGGACCCGTTCGATTTGAAGATCGTGCTCGACAATTTCGGCAACGGCAAAGTCGCCGACGTGGACGGCGACAACGACACCGACCTGGCCGATCTGGTGGAAATGCTGCGGCAGCTCTATTAGACGCTGTACATCGGGAGTGCCGCTGTCACGTTTGCAAATCTGCGCAAATCTGTGCCATCCGCGGCAATTCCTCCGTGTCCTCGGTGCCCTCGGTGGCTCTGCATTCGAGGGTCGGCGTCATGTTTGTGGGTGCTTTTCACGCCGCTGCCAGCGGCTTTGCGGCCCAGACGCCGTCCCAGTCGCCGTTGAGCCACGCCGTGCGAAGCGAGAGCACCGCCTGCGATCCGCGCTT
>JBJXFK010000123.1:0-8037 GCA_046155505.1 Phycisphaerae bacterium | reverse complement strand
GCGGCGACGCCGTGAGGAAGTAGCGAGTCTTGAGTAGCGAGTAGCGAGTTGGGACTCGCGCATCAGAACGCGAAGCGCAAGCGAGTGCCCCGAGCGCAGCGAGTCCGGACCCTGAACCCTGAACCCTCAACCCCGAACCCTGAACCCCGCCACGAGAAATTCGCCCCGACTCGCTTGCAATCCCGCATCCGCGATCCAAAATCCAAAATATGAACATCCGCCGCGCCCTCATCAGCGTTTGGGACAAGACCGGGATCGTGGAGTTTGCGCGTGCGCTGCATGCGGAGTTCGGCGTCGAGATCATCTCGACCGGCGGCACGGCCAGCACGCTGCGCGACGCAGGCATTCCGGTGACGCTGGTCGAGACGCTCACCGGCTGCGGCGAGATGCTCGACGGGCGCGTGAAGACGCTGCACCCGGCGATCCACGCCGCGATCCTCGCCGACCGCGACAACCCCGAGCACATGCGGCAACTCGAAGCGGCGGGAATCAAGCCGATCGACATGGTGGTTGTGAATTTGTATCCATTTGAGAAGACGGTCGCCGACCCGAGCTGCACGTTTGAGCAGGCGATTGAGATGATTGATATTGGCGGCGTGGCGCTGCTCCGCGCGGCGGCGAAGAATCATAGGCATGTGTTTGTGTTGAGGACTGCAAGTGAACGCACTGGCGTGTTGAGCTACTTGCGACACCGCGCGAGAGGTTGGAATGAGGATTCAGTTTCGCAGTGGCGTGGCGAGAACGCGTGGCTCACTTTATGGTCGGTGAGCCGATATGACGCGTGCATTGCCGAGTGGCTCGCGCGAGCACCACAATTGGGCCGATACACGATGAATCTCCGGAGCGTCTTTCTCGAAGAACTCGCGGCGCTTCGATATGGCGAGAATTCGCACCAGCTTGCAGCCCTCCAGGACCTCGATGCGGTCGGTTCGCCACTTGGCTATCGCGCGCCGACGAGCGAAAACCCGCCAATGTCATACAACAACTATCTCGACGCCGACGCGGCGCTGGGGCTTTGCGCCGAGATCGGGCGGGCGAGCGACAAACTCATTGCAGGCCTGTCGGCTGGCTCCATGTGCTATGGGCTTCCAGCCCGTTCTGATGGACCGCGGGCTTCCAGCCCGCGGACGGAAGTGAGAGGCGAAAAACATCGACGCCGTTATCTACCCCACATCGAAGTCGTCGGACGCAGCTACTTCGTCACCTTCAATACGCTGAACTTCACACTTGCGGAACCAGCGCGCGACGCAGTTTTGTCCGCGTGCCGGTTCTGGCACGACAAGAAGATGCGGCTGCACATCGCGTGCGTGATGCCGGATCATGTTCATTTGTTGCTCACGACCTCGAAGATCGACGAGCACACTGCCGTGTCGCTCGAAACGCTGATGCACAGCATCAAGAGCTTCAGTGCGAAGGAAGTAAATCGAGTCATGGGCCGCAGCGGCCCGGTGTGGAAGCAGGAATATTGGGATCGGATCATGCGCGATGAGCGCGAGTTTGCGGAGACATGGGATTACATCGAAACAAACGCGAGCCGTGCCGGGCTGGGCGATGCATATGCGTGGACTTGGTCGTCGACATTTGGATTTGAGGAAGGGGATTGGGTACGGGGAGAAGATTCTGGCGGCGACGGGCTGGAAGCCCGTCGTCCAAAGAACGGGCTGGAAGCCCATAGCACAGCGCGTCCAAGCGGCGGGCTGGAAGCCCATAGCACAGCACCGGTGCCGGACGGGCAAGAACCGCATTCTCGGCAGGAGTATCCCGGCAGCCTCGTTACCGCTGTCTTCATCAAACACACCAACCCCTGCGGCGTCGGCATCTCCGCTGAGCCGATCGACGCGTATCGCCGCGCGTACCTCGGCGATCCGAATGCCGCAATGGGCGGAATTCTGGCTGTGAACTTTCCCGTCGATGCCGCGTTCGCGGCGACCGTAATGGAGACATATGACCGGTTCGGCAAGCCGCTGAAAGAAGCCGGCGCGAGTTATGCACCCGGTGGGTTTTTCGTCGAGGTGTGGATCGCACCCTCGTTCAGCGACGACGCGGTCGAGGTCATTCGAGGGACGGCGAAAACGACGGAGGGGATCCCGGACCCGCCGAAGAAGAAGTGGGGCGCGAACGTGCGGCTGCTGGCCGTGGGCGATATGACCGTGCCGCCCGATGCAAGCGAGTTGCAATATCGCAGCATCGCGGGCGGGATGCTGGTTCAGTCGCCGAACGTCCTGGGGCTGAATGAAGAGCAGTGGAAGGTGGTGACCGAGCGTCAGCCAACCGAAGCCGAGATGGCCGACCTGCGGCTCGCGTGGCTGATCTGCAAACATACGAAAAGCAATGCGATCACACTGGTGCAGGATGGGAAGCTGCTAGGCAACGGAGCGGGGCAGATGAGCCGCGTGATGAGCTGCCGGATAGCGACGTGGCTGGCGCGGGAGAACGGGCACCTGAAAGAAGGGAACAGGGAACAGGGAACAGGGAACAGTGCGAACGCACAAGCACCCGTTGCGGCGAGTGACGCTTTCTTCCCATTTTCCGATGGGCCGAAGTATCTGATTGACGCTGGCGTGACAGCGATCATTCAGCCCGGCGGGAGCAAACGCGACGAAGACACGATCGCACTGTGCAACGAACGCGGCGTGGCCATGATCATGACCGGCACGCGGCACTTTCGGCATTGATTGAGCAGTCGACACGCAGTGGAAGCGGGCGGGCAGAATGCCGGCCCCGCCCAAGTCGTTTCAGAAGCGCGTGAAAGAAATCTACAAGCCTACTCGCCGATCTCGGCCAGTTTCGCGTTGATCAACGCCGAAAACTCATCCGCCCGCTTGAATCCCGTAGTCAAATCGTCGCCGATGAAGAACGCCGGCGTGCCGGGGATGTTCAGATCGCGGCCCGAGGCGGCATCGCGGTCAACGCGGGCCTGCTCGGCACGCGAATCGACGCACGTCTGGAAATCGCCGAGGTTCAGGCCGAGCTGCTGGGCGTAGGTAACCAGATTCGCGCTGGCCAGAGCCGTCTGGTTGTTGAACAAAATCTCGATGTACTCTTCGAAGCGGCCCTGATTGTTGGCGCACTCGGCGGCTTCGGAGGCGGCCTGTGCGTTCGGGTGAATGTTGGTCAGCGGCAGATGGCGCGTCACCCAGCGGACCTTGCCCGTGTCGATGAACAGTTCCTTGATCGCCGGGAACGTGTTGCGAGCGAAGCGGCCGCAGTTGGGGCATTGAAAGTCGACGTACTCGACGATGGTCAGCCGCGGATTGCCGTTGACGAGGATGTGATCGTCCGCGACCGTGGGCAGGCCGACGATGTCGCCGCCTGTGTCGCTGTTTGTGTTGGTGTTATCACCCGTCCCGCCGCCGCCGCCGTTACCGCTGCCGTTGGCATTGGCGTTGGGCGGGCGGATGATCGGCGTGGTGGCGTTGGTGCCGGTGTTGTCCTCGAACTGGAAATTCGAGGTGGTGTTCGTTGGACATCCGCCGATCGAAAACGCAAGAGCGGCGAACGCACCGAAAACGGTGATGAGTCCAATTCGCTTCATGAAACGGTCCTTCAAGTTTGCGAGGTTCCAACGCGGGCGTCGCCAGTGTTACGGCAGCCGGCGACGGCCGGTTTGGTTTGTTGGTCGAATCCCACTGAGCCGCCGACGAGAACACAACCGCCGACGGCGTGTCATTATTTCGGTTCCCAAACGTCGCGGCCCCGGTTCGCGAGTATGCGACGCATGTCACGTAATTGTAGGCGTGTCTGACAGTTAGGGCACGCATGCGTAAGCCGCGATTCGGCGCGGGCCGCGGGTGAATTATCGGCCAGACGCCGGCTGCCCAAGTCGCGCCGCAGCGCCCGCGTGCAAAAAGTCGCGCGCGATAAAGGCTCTGCGCGACTACACTTAGGCGTAACATTCGTCGAAGGAGACGTGCGTATGTCCGCACTCGCGTCGCAACGCTGCGTGCCGTGTGACAAGGGAACGCCGCCGATCAAATCCGCCGCGGCTGCCGAGTTGCTGCGGCAGCTTCACGGTTGGGAAATCATCGCCGACCAGCGGCTCAGTCGCGGGTTCGCGTTTCCGAATTTCGTGACGGCACTGGCGTTTACGAATCAGGTGGGCGAGGTCGCCGAGGCCGAGGGGCACCACCCGGAAATTCACCTCACGTGGGGCAAGGTGCGGATCGAAATTTGGACGCATTCGATCGGCGGATTGTCGCTCGCCGACTTTGTGCTGGCGGCCAAGATTGACGAGCTTGCGAAATGAGTGGCGTGGCGACTCGATTCGCGATGGGCGTTCTTTTGGTGACGAGCGCGGCGGCGATGATCGGTTGCGCCGGTCATGCCGGCGCTGAACCGTTGCAGACGCGGTCGGCGGCGGACGACGCGTTTGAACTCGAGCGTGCGTTCGCACCGGGGCGAGAGATTCTCGACGGCGTCGATCCGACCCATAGCGCCGGCGAGTGGCTCGTCGGCGATCAAATCTTGTTCGGGATGCGATTCGTCGATGGCGATGTGACGACCGTGCGATTCGTGCGGCTCGAATTGCTGATGAGCGATCTCGATCCGGAGCAGTCCGTCGATATTCGAGTCGCGGACGCGAACACGCGCGGCGCGACAGCGATCGGCGATGCGATGCGGCTGGCGGTGAGTGGCGAGAGCAAACCGCCGGCGGGGTTCGAGCGATTTGCCCCGACCAAGTGGGATTACAAAACGAGTTTTCGCGATGAGGTCGGCAGGCAGCGAAACATCTCGATCGAGTCGCGCAGTGCGCTGTTTCGACTGTTCGTTCACGACGAATCGGGAAAGCTGATCGAGAAGCATTACACGTTCGGGCCGGAGAGCTATCTGCGCGAAGGCCTGATCGAGTACATCGCACTCGCCAAGCCGGTGCTCGAGCGATTGCCGTCTGGTTCCAAATTGCCGCGACACAAATTTAGCGACGAAGAGTTGTCGCGACTGCTGCGAGGCGGCGTGTCGGTGTTCGCGATCGGGCGCGTGCTGTGGTTCACGCCGCAATTGATGCCGATCATCAAACGCATGGTGGCGATGCCGCCTATCTGGTCGATCGTGGTGAATCTGGGTGTGAAATTCTCGACCGAGCTGCGCGTGATGGAAGTGAGCGACGCGACAGCGGACATTCCTGGTGTGACCGATCGCGGCGGGGCGCGGCAGGTGCCCTTTGTGATTCGAATGAACGAGCGGCCAGCACTGCGGCTGCGCATGACGGCCATGCCGCCGTTGCCGCCGCTGCATTTGTGCGGCGGAATCGTGGCGATGGATGCGACGCATCTGGAACATCCGGAGCGGCGATTGGCGGCGCGATTGCTGGCGGCGCGACGAGCGCGGTGAACGAGCGCGCCCGATTGCAACGCTCGAAATGACGATTCACGATCATGCCGCTTTGGACGGGGAGCATCGGCCTCCGGCCGGTGCGAATTGAATTTGCACCGGCCGGAGGCCGATGCTCCCCTTCGCTACGACACGAAGAACTACTCAGTGCGCGGCGAGAGCGATCGGCGGCGCGCGGTCCGCGACAAATCGCGATGTATCGCTGACCGATTGCTGCGCGGGAACGCCCTGCACCGAGAGACCGCTGGGCACGTCGCGAATGACAACGCTGCCGGGGCCGACCAGCGCGGCGTCGCCAATCTTGCGACCGGGAATCACGCTCGACCCGATGTGCAGCACCGCATTGCGTCCGACGCGCACGCCGCCCGCGAGCCGCACAGCGGGATGCAGGAACGCACCCTGTTCGAGCACGCAATCATGATCGACGATGCAGCCGGCAGAGATGATCGCGTGATCGCCGATGGACACGTTGACGCACACAGTGCTGCGCGCCCCGATGATGACATGCGCGCCGACGGTCGCGCTGGGTGAGATGCTGGCCAGTGGGTGAATCGCGGAGATGAGTTGCAGACCGCGGCGACGGCATTCGTCGCCGAGCGCGGCGCGGACGCGCCCGTCGCCGACGGCGACGACAATGCCGGCGAGCCGCGCAATGCGCGTGGCGCTGATCGCATCGAGGCCGCCGAGCACGGGCAGGCCGTCGACGATCGTGCCGAGTTTCTCGCGATCCGAATCGAGGAAGCCGATGGGGCGGAATTGCCCGGCGACCATGAGTATGTCGAGGGTCAGGCTGCCCAGTCCGCTCGCGCCGTAGATCAGGACATCCTTCATCGCGGCGGTTCCTCTTTGATGCTTATCGGTTATTTTGCGCGGGGTGCGGGTCGCGCTTGGCGGACCTTGCGCGTGAGGAGACCGATCGTGAAGCAGACAACGCTGGCGCTGGCGACCGTGATGTTCGTGTGTGCGACCTGGGTGTTCGCGCAACAAACGCCGCCGACTGGAGGCAAGGCGAACGCGCCGGCAGCGTCGCAACCCGCGTCTGCGCCGAGTTCGCAGCCGGGCAGTCGTCCGACGCGAACGAACGCACCGCCCAAAGCTCCCGAGCTTTCGGCCCCCGTGAAAGAAATCATGCGCGAACTGGAGCGAAAGGGCGCGCGGCCGATCGCACCGCGTTCGCCGAGCAGCGCTCCGACCGAGCGAGCGGCGTTTGCCGAGGGGCGTCCGTTTCGCGATACGCCGGTGCGTTTGTTCCGCGTCGGCGATCGGGTGGAAGTGCAGATTATGACAGAGGAAGGCAAAGCGGCGGCGCGGAATCTGGAGTTCTTGAAAAACAGTTGGCTGGAGTACCTGGAGCGTGAGATGGAGGCGGGCCTCGCGGAAGCTGTTATCAATGCAGAGGTTACGACGTATCGCGGGCGGAATTACCTGAAGCTGTGGAGCTTTCGCCGGCCGGTGGAAAATGGAAACTTGAACCCGTAGCGCGGAATCTGCGAAGAATTTTTCGCGGGTTGGCGGTGAATTTGGGGGATTTCAATCTCGTTGAGTGCGGGTTCACCCACCAACATCTTGTGCATCGCGCAGCCTTGACGCACACATCGTCGTAGCCGAGTTTGACACTCCGAGAATCTGGCGACTCTGCGGCATCTGGATTCACACAATATTGGCAATTTTGACAGGCACGCGGGTCAATCTTGTGGCAAACTTACCGATGGAGTGAGCGTCAGACTGGTTAGACCGCTGACGCCGCCCGGCTTCTACCAATTTGCCGATGGCGGGTACTGATTTGCGGATCCTGGTCGGTGAGCCCGTTCACGGACGAGCGGCAAATGACCGACGGCATCGGTTGACGCAGGGAAGCTGAGGCCGATGCGTTTCTCATAGTCGCTTCTGTTCTGTTCGGTCGCGTCTGTCTTCGAAACACCGCGGCGAGAGCCGCCAACGAAATTGGGTGAATTCAAAACGCTGCCTGGGCCTGAAGGCTTCCAGACGACTCGCCCCAAAACGAGCCTCGCTTGGTAGCCCCCTCGCTCGAAACCCAACCCCCTGCCCCTCAGGACAGGCGACGGGAATTCACCCAACATTACATGTTCGCCCCGCGTTCGACGCCTTTTGGCTCCCCAGTCGGACGCGGGGTGATTTGTTTTCCGCGAGCATCAGTGATCGACCAAACTCGATCACGCTGTGACTGCGCGGCGACTATCACATCTCTCGAATCAAGTTCACGACATGCGACATATCCTGACGAGACGCGAGGTGCGACCGCGCCGATTCGGCGCGTCGCGCGTGGGTCGCGTCGCGCGCGAGAAGCGTCGGCAATTGCGTCGGGGCAGCGGTGATCAGCAAATCGCTCTCGCGCAGGATTGGTTTGACGGCTGCGTGAATTCGTCGCGCGACGCCCAAGAACAGCAGCGGCCAGCCAAGGCCGGTGGCCCAGACCGCGGCGGGCGCGAGCGGGTCGCGCCAATGCGTGACGACCGCCAGTCGAGGGCGCGTGGTCAGCGCTTCCATCGCGTCAAGTGTCGCATGATGTTCGCAATTCGGCGTCGTCGCACGGGCGCTCCAGCCCTTTCCGATCGCGATCAGGCGCAGCCCCGTCGATTCAAGCGCGTTTGTAGTCGCGCGCGCGGCCCAGGCCGGGATCAGAATGTTGTCCAACGCGGCGACGAATTCGTTTCGGATAGACGGCTCGTCGATGGTCACGCGCTG
>JBJXFK010000108.1:0-18840 GCA_046155505.1 Phycisphaerae bacterium | reverse complement strand
GGGCTGCCGACCTTCCAGTCCGACTCGATCGCCGTCGCGTGGAAATAGCGGCGTGTGAATTCGGGCGTGGTGAGGCCGTCCCAGAGCTTTTCCGCGGTCGTGCGGATGTAAACGACAAAGACGAGTGCGCGCGGGTTCATTCCGCCTGGTCCTCCAAAGTGCGTTTGAGATCGAGCAGCGCATCGACGTGCGGCTGCGCGAACTTGCTGATCCAGCGATCGAGAATCTGCCGGATCGGCACGGGGTTGAGATAGTGTCGTTTTTCGCGCCCGTCCTTGCGCGTGGCCACAAGATTTGCCTTTGCGAGCAGGGCGATGTGCTTGCTCGCTCCCTGGCGCGTCATGGGCAGACCGTTGATCAGCTCGGTGAGCGTCAGCCCGCCATGCTGAAACAAGCGGTCAAGGATGACGCGCCGAATAGGGTCAGACAGCGCTCGGAATACGTCATCCATGCCAGCTTCTATTATGCAACCAAAAAGTTGCATGTCAAGTGGATTGGCGAGAAAATGAGGCATGGGACGCGAGAGCGCGAGGCGCAACGGAGAACGGCTGTCCTCGGCTGTTTCTTGTCGCGCGCCGCCGGGCGTAGGGCGCAGGCTGCAGGGCGCAGGGCGCAGTGAGGACAGCGTCGGCGCGATATCCGAACGCGAAGCGCAAGCGAGTGCTTCGCCCAGCCCGGAGAGATTTTGCCACAGAGACACAGAGGCACAGAGAAGAGAAGCGAAGCGCTGCTATCCGTTTCGCGGAACGCTCAAGACCAAGGCGCCTCAGCTGTTCGCCCGTTGCGGTCACAAATGTAAGTTCCGCATTCTTCTCTGTGCCTCTGTTCCTCTGTGGTTCAATTTCTTGCCTTGCCCGGTTTAGTTACTGCAACGAAACCAGCACCAGCACCAAGCCCTTTTCGCCCTTCGGAAGCGGCTGCATCGCCTTGCCCAGCACGCAGCCGAACGCACGCGACGGGTCGGCGGCCCTCATCGCGTAGCCCGGCGTGTCGGACGTGGTGAGCATGTCGCCGACCTCGACCGCTTGCTCGGTCGCATCGACGTAGCAATACACGCGACCGGCGAGGGCCAGCGGGTTGTCGTCGCTGCCGTCGGCGCGCTGGCCGAGCTTGACGCCGGGCTTTAGATCGCCGGCACCGGAGATGATCCCGGCGACGCGTTTGTCGTAGGCCTGCGAGCAGACGGTGAGCTTGCCGGGGTCTTCGGGGTCGATGGACATGACCATGCCGGGTATCACAGCAAGACGGTCGCTGTGCTCGAACGTTTCAGCGAGATCACAACCGCCATTGGTGAATCCGCCGTTTCCCGCTCGAATCTCGCCGTCGCAACAAATCAAGGCGCGCCCGTCGCCGGTGTCGGAGTGCGCCTGGAGGCGAATGAGCGTGGCACCGTTTTCATTCCTTAAGTCTATGCGCCCGCCGACTTCATTGTTACTGGCAAGCACTGCATTCGTGTTGCCGTTGGGATTGCGGAGAATCAGACTCGGTCCCGTGCCTTCGTTGGCGGTCAGCGTGATCGTCTCCTGATTCGGCAACTGGCCGTTGTACATACGAAGCATTGCCCCGCCGTCTGTTCTCCCCGCCTCACACGCGACCGTCACCCGCCCGCTTGCGTTGTATGCGGAGAAGCTGCCGCCCACGTCGTTGCTGGCGTGTCCGGCCTCAAAGTTCAAGCGAAGGTTATCCGCCGCGTCGAACAGCCTCATCGAACTGTAGGGAACGTTTGCGCCTGCGCCAGCCCAGAATTCGCCGCGGCGACCGCCGTCCGCGCCGTTGAGGCGCAGATAGCCGCCACCGAAGGGGCCGTTCCCCTCCAGCCCGATCGTCGCCGAGTTTGGCGAATTTCCGTTGGCTACCGAAATTCGCCCGCCGGCGTTACTTCCAGTGCTCGTCGCCGCGAGCGTTATTGTCTCTTCAACGGTCAAGGGGCCCGGTCCATCCAGGTCGGCGTTGCGTAATCGCAGCACGCCTCCACCGGTAGATTCACCGCCAATATCGACGATCTTTGTGCCGTCCGGACGAAATAGATCGAGATTACCAACGCCGTCGAACGTGCGTAGCCGAGCACCCCACGCATCGTTTGGACTGTAGAGGACGATTGCGCCGTCGCCAGACGGATCCGCGTTGCCGTAGAGCCGAACCGTTGTCCAGGGGTTTGGCAGGGCGTTCGACAGCGATAGCCTTGCGCTTGCTTGGAGGTTCGTTGCGCCAGCGCTGAGCGCGGCACGCAAAATGCTGCCATCATCGCGGAGGTCGACGCGCGCGCCTTGGTGCTCGCCTGATGTGCCCGCCGACGACAGTGTCATTGTCTCGACGTTTGTTGGCGCGCCATTGAACAGTCGAACCAATGCGCCCGGAGCCTGCGCCGTACCTTGGGCGCGCATGTAAATGCCAGTGGAACCATCGAGATTTGCGATTCCAAATTCGGGAGCGTCGAACGCGCCGCCGTCAGCGTTCAGGGTGATCGTCTCGCGATTCGGCGATAGTCCATTGAACAAGTGGATGCTCGCGCCGGGCCCGGTCGGCGACTGCCCAAGATTCAGCGCCGGATTCACGCGCATCGTCACATCGCCGCTCGTCGCGCCGCCTAGCAGCCCGCTGTCCGCAGGCGTGTTGACCGCCGTGATGTCGCCGAACGGTACGCCCGGCGGCAGCAGCCGATCGCGGACGGGCTGCGACAGGTCGCCTTCCGCGATCGTGCCGTCAGCGATTTTTCCGCTGGTTACGGCGTTATCCGCGAGATCGACCGTGGTCACCTGGCCGTTGATAATCGCGGCTGAATCGACACTGTTGTCGGCAAGTTCGGACACGCCGACCGCGTTGTCGGCAATCTGCGTCGCGGTGACGCTATTTGCGGCGAGGTCCGCGCTGCCGATCGAGCCGTCAGTGATGTCGGCACCGCTCAGCGACCCATCTTGAATATCCGCGCCCGTGAGCGAGCCATCCTGCACATCCGCGCCGGTCAGCGTGCCGTCTGCGATCTGCGCACCGGTGATGCCGGGGCCGATCGCGCTCGGTGGAATGCTGCCGCCGGGGATGCCGCCGAAGAGTGCGGACGCCTGGAGTGCAGCAATCAAATCAGCCATGTTGATCTGCCCGCTCGTCACGGTGGCGTTGACCAGCCGATCGCCGCTGACCGTGCCCGCGGTCAGTTTGGAGCCGTGAATCGCGCCGGCGGCGAGTTGCTGCGGAGCGACGCCGTCGGAAAAGAGTGTGGCGAACAATTTCGGGGCCGTGACCGAGCCGTCGGCCAGTTCGCTGGTGCCCACGGCCCCGTCGCCGATCTCGGTCGCGCCGACCGAGCCGGGCGTGAGCGTGCTGCCGGGGACGGAGCCGGGCGGGAAGCGGCCGGCCACGCGGGCGGCGATGGCGTCGATCGCGTCGTCGGCGAGCATGGCGCTGGTGATGCCGCCGATGGCGATCGAAAGCGTGGATACATTGTTACTGCTCGTAAGCGCCAACCCGGCCCCGGCAGCGATCGCGTTCGTCGCGATAACGAACGACAATTTCTCGGGCGTCACGGTGCCGTTGATCAGCTTGGAGCCGTGAATCGAGCCGTCAGGCAGGCCGCCCTGTTCGACGGGCAGGGTCGAGAACATGTTGGCGACGAAAGCCGACGCGCGCAGCGTCGCCTCGCGAATCGCGCTACCGTCAATCGTGCCGCTATTGATCAACTGCTGGATGACGGTGTTGCTGATGTTGTTGACGGCAGCGGGGTCGAGATCGGCGGAAGTGACGGTTCCGTCGGCGATGTCGCCGCTGGTGACTGGGGGGCGGGCCGGCAGATTGCTCAAAACGCTGCTGGTTGCGTCGTTGACCACTCCGCTACGAAACTCCGAGTCGACGCCGAGTGTGTATGGCGGCTGCTCACCGCCGAGCTGGGTCCAGAGCACATCGCCAAGATCCCATGTTTTTTCCTCCGGCAGTGGCTCGGGCGGCGGCGGGCAGCCGGCGATGATCCCCATCGCGGCGGCGGTGACGACCAAAGCGGCGGTTCGAACGTTTCGGGACACGACGAAGTTACGAGACATGAGAGGCTCCTTCTCTTGAATGGGCCGCCGCGCGGCGAATCGCCGCGCGTGTTGGCCGCTCTCGATGTGTGACTCAATTGCAGGTCAGGCCGAAGTTGCGAAGCACAAGCGCCAGGTCGGTGAGATCGACTGCGCCGTCGCCGCTGATCGCGACGGGCAGTGCGAGCTCAATCACGATTCATTCCGGTGAAACACCTTTGGCAATTGCATCAGCGCGCCGGCAGACGATGCGATTACTGAGCTCAGCGGCGACAATCGTGTGACGCTGAACGTCGTGACGATTCTGCGCGGCTGCATTCCTCATTCGGCAAGTGAGTTAAAGCTCTGGCCATCGTCGATCGCAGGCTGGGCGTTTCGTCCCTTCGAGTGAGGAACGCAAATCTTGACATGCCCGGAGCATTCGCCACCGAACTCGTCCGTTGCTCGAAACGAAACGAAGTACACGCGTCCGTTTCCGGCACCGGAGCGTTCTGCGCGGAGCAGAACCGTCGCCCCTTGAATCACAGCGTCGGGCGCGGTGTCGCCATCACCAAGCCCGTTTAGCGGCTCATCCTGCGTCACGCTGACAACCGAGATTGTGACCAGTTCGTTATCGCTGTCGGTGACTCCCAGGATGGAAATCGGAACCAACTTGTGATTCGGCGGCCAGAGTTCCGCGGCGCTTGGACGCGCCAGGCTGCAATCGGGCGGTGCGTTTTGGTCTTGAATGGTCATTACCACCTCGTCAGTTGCAGAGCCCCCGAAGGCGTCGTCAACGGTAAGTCGAAACGTCACAGCCGCACCGCTTGAGCCAACCGCCGGGGCTACGAAAGTCGGCGCAGCGGAATTGGCGTCGGAGAGTAGGACTACGGGACCAGTCAGCTGCAGCCACTGAAAGGACAGCATATCCCCATCAGGGTCGCTGCTCGCACTCGCATCCAGTGTGACTGTTGCCGCCTCGACGGTCGTGATGTTCGGCCCGGCGTTAGCGTTCGGCGGCTGATTCTCATTTTCGACCAGCACGGCGACATCTGCAACGGCAAATTCGAGCGTGTCAGTTACCGTCAGTTGAAAAATCACCACCGTGCCTGACGGACCCACGAACGGTGCGACGAACCGTGGCCGAACCGGATCGGATAGGTCAAGTTCGACCGGTGGCCCTGACGACTGCGACCAAGAATAGAACAGAGGGTCGTCATCCGTGTCGTAGCTGTGCGAACCGTCGAGGGTCGCGAGACCACCTTCGGCAACGGCGATCGGACCATCGGCGATCGCGACGGGTGCATGGTTGATATTTGTAACGGTTATGTTCACGACATCCGGACTGGTTCCGCACTCGCCATCGCTGACGGTCAATTGGAAGCTGAGCGTTTCGCCACCGATCGGTACGAGCGGCGCGAGAAAAGTCGGCATTGCCGCATCCGGGTAATCAAGCGTTACGGGCGTACCTGCCACTTGCACCCACGCGAACGTGATTGGATCGTCTTCCGGGTCGAAACTCGAGGAGCCGTCGAGGTGGACGTACGATCCCTCGATCGCCGTCTGGTCGGGGCCAGCGTCGGCGGTCGGCGGTCGGTTGTCGCACGCATCGCCGATTCCGTCGGTATCGGTGTCCGTCTGATCAGCGTTCGGCGTGGTGATGCAGTTGTCTGACGTATCCGGGGTTCCGTCGCCATCCGAGTCCAGGTTCGGCTGGCAACTGTCGAGGATGCCGTCATGATTCACGTCGGCCGCCCCCTGCGCGATTTCGCATTCGTCGAGCACACCATTACCGTCGCAATCGTTGGACGGCGTGCCCGGCGTGCAACCGGCGGGCAGTCCATATTTCGCGCACAGGTATCCTTCCACATGGTTGCGCTCTGATTCTGTGAGCGCGCGGTCAAAGACGAGCAGCTCGGCAAGGTCACCAAAGAAGTAATTTCCGAAGACGTCCACCCCTACTTCAAACGGCGCGTGCGCGCTGATGTCGGGAAGCGTTGAAAACAGCGGCGGATAATCCTCGATGCACGAATAGGAAAGAACCTCGCCGTCGACACTTGCTTCTGCGACTATCCCATCTCGAACCAACCGCATCACATGAAACGAACCGACCCAAGGTACGGGTCGTGTCCATGTGACCTGCCCACCGATGCTGGGGTCACCGTGCTGAAAATGGAGCCCGCATTCGCAGACTTCGTGAATGAGGAATCGCTCGTTCTCATGCACCCACCCGAAAATCGAGCGACAGTCTCCGTCGAGCGTCGGGGCGGCGACGACGAACACCGAGACTTCGTCTGATCCGGTCAGTGAACTAAGCGGCAGCGGGGTACTTCGGAGGAAATCGTCGCCATCAAATCGAACGACAGGTCGGCCGTTGAGTACAGACGCGTACAGCGTCGGCTGATTATCCTCGTTTTCCGAGTTGAGCGCGATTGCGGAATTCGAATCGTCAGCCCACGCAGCCACGGTAGACCCGCTACTGACGGTTGTGAGCGAATCCGCACGCAGCCAAAGGGTCAGCCCATTCGGCGCGCTCAATGCGGGTGAAAGTTCGCCAGCATCGATCTCGCCGTTTCCGTTGCAATCGCATGCGTCGCCGATACCGTCGCTGTTAGTGTCGGCTTGATCCGAATTGGCGAGGTTCGGGCAATTGTCACTGGCATCCGAAACGCTGTCTCCGTCGGAATCGAACGACTTGCACATTCCGGCATTTCCCGCCGCAAACGCGCCGACTATCTCCTCCGCGCCGAGTGCTCCGCTGAAAATGGCCACCTCATCGATCTCGCCGCTGAGAGGTTTCGGGTAGGGATGAAAACCCGCGACATATCCGCCGAAGAACACGGGCTGCGTTCCGGCGTGGATTGACGCCGGAATACTCCCGGAAGCGTAGTAATGCTCCCCGTGCAGGAGTACACCGTTGACATAGACACTCAACGTCGGCTCCGCGCCACCTTTGTACACGCAGGCAATGTGCTCGAACTCGCCAAGCCTGAGCTGAACGGCTGAACGTTGACGTGCGCCGGTCGAGTCCGTACCGTCTCCGCAAACAAAGAAGTCGACAAACCCGTCCGGGCTGACGGCAAGCGAGTACGAACGATCCCCGCTCGCCTGCGAGTCCTTATGCACAAGTCCGGTTGCGTAGCCGGAGATGTCGCTGAACGCATGCATCTTGACCCAAACCTGGATAGTGAGTTCATTCGTGATGCGAAGGCTGGGGCTGTCCGGAACAACGGCGTAATCGTCGACGCCGTCGAACGAGAGTGCGTTTGCGACAAATCCGGGACCGAACATCCCGCCGTTGGAAACGCTGCCTGCGTTCGAACCGACGATGTCCCTGATCGAGCTCCCATCCAGTTCGTCCATCGGCCACCAACTGACAAGCCCACTCGGTGGTGTTGCGCATGGCTGGGCTATCGATTCGCAGTGTCCGAGGAACGCCGTGACGATGATCGCCATGACGTACGCACACTTGTACTGCGGCAAAGAGTCAGCTCGTCGTGGGTGAAACACTGTACGCATCTTCGGTGTCCTTGTGCAGGTTGAACAAGATGGAACTGCCCGTCGCAATTCCTTATGGTCGTTCTCATCGGGCCGACGGGCACCGGCGGCCCGATGGCTTGACTGCTTTCTCTGACTCGTCTCACGAGCCGGCGCGACACGAACGAGTGCCGACGGAATCGCTGGCTGCGTGGTACTCAAAACGTTCATTCGTCCCCCGCAGCGACGCGATTAGCTCTGAGCGGCGGCGGAGAGTTACTGCATGCGCTCCACATCCAAAGGGCCTTCGGCGAGAAAAGTGCGTACCAACTTGCATTTCTGAGCCAAAGCGGCGTTCGCGGCCGATGCGCGCGCGCCGTCGGGCGCGGCGGCCCGAACGCTACGGACCCGCTGATCTACCAGTCTTCCAGTTCGCGGCTCGATTCTTACAAATTCCGCGTAAGATTCGGCGGCGTGCGTTGAATAGATTACATGCGGTCGCTGCTGGGCGGACCGCGGAGAGCCGCCGGCGACCCGCTGAGACGGGAACGGCGGCGATCGGCCCCTCCGATGCCGACGGGGTGCGCGCGGACTTCGCGCGCACTCCGTCGGGCACGGAGGCCCGATCGCTATAGCTTCAACGGACCGCTCAGGGGCATCGCAGGTGCCACGAGACATGAACAGCGAATCACTCACCCACACCAGTCTGCTCGATGCGCTCTGCGATCGCGGAAACGATCAGGCATGGAAGCGGTTTCTCCGCCGGTATCAGGAGATGCTGCTCCGCTTCGCGAAACGCGTCGGCGCGAGCGACGCCGAGGCGCTCGAACTCGTCGCCGACACCATCGCGACGTGCGTCGAGCGCTATCCCGACGGCGCGTTCGATCGCGACAAGGGCCGCCTGCGCGACTGGCTGCGCGGCGTGCTAATGAACCTCGTGCGACGCCAGCGCCAACGGCGGGCGACGGCGAGCAAACACGCCGAAGCGCTCGGCCGCGCCGCGGCGGAAGCCGAATCGCGGCAACTCGACGAGGCCTACGATATGGAATGGCGCCTGGAAAACTTGAATCAAGCGCTCGAGCGGCTGCGGCGCGAGGCCGACGTGGACACGTTTCAGGCGTTCGACCTGTACGCGCGGCGCGGCTGGACCGTGCGCGATGTCTCCGAGATGCTCGGCATCACGGCGAATGCGATCTACGTGGCGAAGTATCGGATGTTGAATCGCCTGCGCGAGATCATGGGCGAATCGGCTGCGGGAGAAATGCCGTGACGCGTTGCCTGAGCGATGAGCAGATCGAGCGGCTGGCCGGCGCAGCGCCCGTCGTCGGCGGCCACATCGCGAAGTGCGAATCCTGTCGCAGACGGGTCGAGCAGGCGCGCGAAAACGCTCGGCTGCTCGCGGAAATCGCCGAGCTGGATCGGTCGCGGGCGGGGATCGAGCGACTCCTGGAGCGCGACACATGCGGCGCACCGTCGACAGCGCCAAGCGCATGAGGTTCGCATGTCCCAGGACGCTCTTCAGCTCGGCAGCAACGACAATCCAGACGCGACGCCGCCGGCAATTCCCGACATTCGCCTGATAAAGCCGGTCGGGCAGGGCGCATTCGGCGTGGTGTGGCTCGGCGAAGAAACGATGATGCCGGGCGTGTTTCGCGCGGTGAAGATCCTGCACGCCCGCCCGGCGGGCGGCTCGTCGCGTGACGGAGCGCTGGACGTACACGAGGCGACGGGCGAACTATCCGCGACGGCGTTGCGAGAATTGGAGGGCCTGCGGGCGTATCAGACGCGCGCCAGCGGGCATCCGCATCTTGTCGAGGTGCATCGCGTCGGAATGGTCCCGAGCGGCAGCCGCAGTGTGTACTACGTGATGGATGCCGCCGACCATGCGGGCGGCGCGCAGCCGTTCCGTCCGGATGACTATCGCCCGCAATCGCTCGAAGCGCTGGTGCGCTCGCAGGAGCGACTCACGCCGCGCGTCGCCGCTGAGTATGCGCGGCAACTGTTGAACGCACTCGATCATTTGCACGCGGGCGGTGTCCGGCATCGTGACGTCAAGCCGTCAAACGTGCTGTTCATTCGCGGACAACTCAAGCTGGCCGACCTCGGGCTCGCTGCTGCTGCTGCGGCGGCCGGCGGAACGCGGCCGTATGTTCCGCCGGAATCGCAAGAGCCGGATGATCTCTATGCGGCGGGTATGGTGCTCTATCAAATGCTCACGGGGTTTTCTGCATCGCGATTTCCGGAGTGGCCGGCGGAGCTGCGACCGGCCGGCGCACCGGGGCTGCGCGAGGTGCGGGCGGTGATGAGCCGAGCGTGCTCGCGCGATCCGCAGGAACGATTTCGCACGGCGCGGGAGATGGAGCGCGCCCTCGCAGCGGCGATGCACGAGGTTGCGCCGCGACGGGCGCGTACGTTACGCGCATCGGTAGCGGTCGCGCTCGCGCTGCTGGCGGGGTGGGGCGGCTTTGCTCTTGGGCGGCGCGACGTGACGGAATTGACACGCTACGGCGTTCCGCCATACGACGGTTCGCAACAGGAGCCTGGGCCGGAACTGCCGGGTGAAGATCGAATCGGGCTGAGCCGCGTTGTTGGTACCGAGACCGTAACGCTAACCTGGTTGGATTCCGTTGGCGGAAATGTGCAGGCGTATGACATTCAGATGCGCTTCGAGGGTGCGGACAAGCTGGCGGTCGCGGGCGGGCTGTGGTTTGCGCTCGAGAACAACCCCGTGGCCCTGACCGTGCATGATTACGATCCGGGCAAAACGGGTGCGGTCATGCAGGCGTGGCTGGTGTTGCTCGACCCGGGCGGCAAGCCGGTGAATGATGCGTGCGTCGAGCTGCTCTATTGGGGACAACCGGAGTCCATGCCCGGCACGCACCTGCGGTTCTTTGATCGCATTCCGCTCGATGGCGTGAGCGAGATCGACCGCGCCTATAGTGTGGTGCTGGTTGCAACGATGGCAGTCGATCTTGATCGCGCGATCGAGTTCAACACACCCGCCGCGTTGCTCGAGCCCGAGCACTATCGACATATCGCGACGATCGTCCGCCGACGATAGGACGGGGCGCGAGGCGGTTCATCGCTCGCTTTCCACCCGCAGTCCATCAAACGCCAGCTTCACGCCGCGCGGCAGATCGCGCTCGGTCGCCGCATGTTTGAGTTCATGCGCGATGTGCGTGAAATACGTCCGCTTCGCTCCAATTCGCCGTGCTTCATCGATCGCCTGATCGATCGTGAAATGCGTCGGGTGCGGCGTGCGGCGAAGGGCGTCGAGCACGAGCACTTCGAGGCCGCGCAGCAGCTTGCGCGACTTGTCGGGAATGTTGTTGCAATCCGGGCAATACGCGATGTTGCCGATGCGAAAGCCGAGCACCTCGGTCGGGCCGTGCCGGTAGGGGATGGGCGTGATCGTGCGACCGAACAACTTGAACGGGTTGCGAATCTCGACCGTGCGCAAATCGGGCTTGGCCGACGGATAGTTCGGGTCATGCTCAAACGCATACGCGAACGATTGTCTGATGCGGTCGAGCGTCTGTGTCGAGCCATACAGGTGCATCGGCGCTTTGTTGATCCAATTGAATCGGCGAACGTCGTCGAGGCCGGCGATGTGGTCGGCGTGGTGATGCGTGTACAGAATCGCGTCGACCGTTTTGATGCCAGTTGCGAGGCATTGCAGGCGCAATTCCGGCGCGGTGTCGATCAGAATCGTGCGTTTGCCGATGCGAAAGGCTGCCGAGCAGCGGGTGCGTTTGTCACGTTTGTCACGAGACGTGCAAACCGGGCAGTCGCACCCGATCATCGGAATGCCGTGCGACGTGCCTGAGCCGAGGATGACCAATTCGACCGCCATGGGCGGGTTAGTCTATCGCGGCGGGCGTCGGCTACTTGGTGCCGATGTCCTCTTTCGCGAACCAAAACATGAAGAACACGATAACCGTGAAGGTGATGATGAAGGCGTTGCCGAAAAAGCCGATCCACGACATCTGCTGCTTTTTGTTGCGGTTCTGGCCCGCGGAGTTCAGGCCCATGAGAATGCCGGCCAGCGCGGCGATGCCGGCGAGCGCGGTCAGGCCAAGAATCACGGGCAACCGCATACTTTTGGAACTGTAGGCGTACTCAAAGTCGGCAAAATTGAATTTGGGCAGGATCAGAACGGCCTGCACGATCATCGCGCCGGCTGCCACGACCGCGAGCGCGACGCTGGCGAGGGCCTGCTTTTCGTATTCGTTGAGCTTTGTCGACACGCGTGACTCCTGCCAGGCGGCCAAAATCGCACCGCCCCAACCCAGTTATCGCCCGACCGCAGCCGGAAGTATGAGCGAGCACCGCACTTGCGGCAAATTGTACATGTTGCGAGCGGGTCGCGAAAATCGCATGGGCAGCTCGAATTCGCCAAAGATTCGCCGAAGTGTGCCGATGCCCGCCGGGCGACCGGCTTGGCCGACCGCAGCCGTTTTGCCTCTATCATTCCGCGCATCCTGTTACGCACATGGAGCTTCGCTTGGATTCACGAACGTTCGCATATCCGTGGTGGACCCGCGGCGACCTCGACGGCTTTTTCGGCCTGATGGTCGATAACCTCGTCCAGATCCTAATGATCACGACGCTCTGCACCGTTGTCGCTGGCATCCCCGCCGAATTCGTCAGCACGCGCATCCTCCCCGGCGTCGCGGTCAGCCTGCTGATCGGAAACGTCTTCTACGGCCTGCAAGCCCGCGCAGTCGCCCGCCGCGATCAGAACGCGACTTGCACCGCGCTGCCGTATGGCATCAACACGCCGACCGTTTTCGCGTACATCCTCTTCATCATGGGGCCGGTCTATCGCGGTGCCGTCGAGGGTGGCTCGCCGCCGACAGAGGCCGCTGACCTGGCTTGGAAAGCCGGCCTGCTGGCGTGTCTCGTCAGCGGCGTGATCGAATTCGGGGCCGCGTTTTTCGCCGGGCCGCTGCGGCGCATTACGCCGCGTGCGGCACTGCTCGGAGCGCTGGCCGCCATTGGCATCACCTTCATCGCCGGCGATTTCGCGTTTCGCATCTACACGCATCCGCTGGTCGGCTTGCTGCCGCTCATGCTGCTCGCGCTGGCATATTTCGCCGAGTTTCGCTTCCCGTTTCATCTGCCCGGCGGGCTGCTGGTCATTGTCGTGGGTGCCGCCGCCGCGTGGATCACGTCGATGCCGCCCATCGCGGCGGCGCTCGGCGTCACGCCGTTGACGAACCCGAGCGCGGTCATCACCGCGTTCAACCACGTCGGGTTTATTATGCCGACATTCTGCGGCCCGGAAATCTGGTCGGTGATCGGCTCGCAAGACTTGCTGCTGCGATTCCTCACCATCTCCATTCCGATGGGCCTGATGAACGCACTCGGCTCGATTCAGAACATCGAATCGGCCGAGGCGGGTGGCGACAAATTTGCGGCGGGGCCGTCGATGGCGGCCAACGGCATCGGAACGCTTTCCGCCGCGCTCTTCGGCTCATGCTTTCCGACGACGATTTACATCGGCCATCCGGGCTGGAAGGCGATGGGGGCACGCAGTGGCTACTCAATCGCCAACGGCATGTTCTATTCGCTCGTGTTTCTGCTCGGCTTCGGGCAACTGCTCGCCGCGTTGATTCCGATCGAGGCCGGGGCGGCGATCATCCTCTACATCGGCATTCTGATCGCGGCTCAGGCGTTTCAAACCACGCCGCGCGAGCACGCGCCGGCGGTTGCGCTCGGCTTCTTCCCGGCGATCGCGGCGCAGATTGTGGTGCTGCTGCCGCAGTTCATGGCCGACGCCGGCGCGACGCGCACGCTCGAACAAATGCTGCGTGCGGCGGGCGACGGCGCATGCGTGGCGATTCTGCCCGGTTTGGTGTCGCTCACCGGTGCGAACTCGGGTTGGTTCATTCTCACGCTGCTGCTGGTGGCGATGATCACGTCGCTCACCGATCGCCGCTATGCGACCGCCGCGGGCTGGGCGATGGTCACCGCGCTGCTCACCGGACTCGGCCTGCTGCACGCGTATCGCGTGGTGGGCAACGACATTCGCGAGCTGTTCATCTGGCAGCCGCTCGAAGCGGGCAGCGGTTATGCGGATCGCGGATTGCTGGTGATGACGGGCTACATCGCGGCGGCGATGCTGTTCATGATGGCACATTTTGTCACATCGAGGCGCGAAGCGAATGAGCGCATCACGGTCGAACCGTAAGCGTTCCGGCAAGGGATGGAGCACCGCGCCGGCGTGGAGCACCGCGGCCCTCCGCGGTTCTTCTCGGTGCGAGGCGCGCACTTCGCCAATCCCGCCTTGTGGAGCTGCCGCCCTCGGCTGCTTTCTTGGGACGCCAGGAAACACGGTAACATCGCATCTGCGCAGGTAGCAGGAACAAGAGAATGTCCAGCACACAAGGCGATCTGCAAGACGCCGCCGACCGCCGCGCCGCGTTCGAGCGCGGCGAAATTGACGCGGAGGCGGCAGGCTTGGTGCATTTCTCGCGCGCATGTTGGCTTCGATCACAAGTCACCGAACGCGCCGCAGAGCTTCGGTGGGGCATTCCGTTCTTCTTGGTCTTCGTCGGTATTCTCGTCATCGCGTTCAGACCGCGCGTCGCGTCCGTGATTCCGCCGCAGCTTTTTTTCGCACTCGTCGTCGCAGCAATCGCACTCGTTCTCATTTGGATGTTCGTGAAGTGGTACCGACGGGGGCTCGCCGAAGCCGTCGATCTGCGCGAACCGTCGAACGCTGTACCCAGTCCAAGCGTTCGCGTGTGCTTCTCCGGAAGCAGGAAGGAAGTGCTCGAGTACGGACCGTTGCAGAATGTGCCCTTCGAGCCGCAACAGTTCACTCTGTGGCTCCCACCTTTAGGAATCGGCTCGGCCGGTCTCCATGCGGCGGTCAGCGGAATTGGGCTGTGGGCGAGCTTTGTGCTGCTCGCATGGGTATACAACCCCGGGTTCTTCTGGAATGCGATCTTTCAAGGCATGAGCTTCTTTTCGTTCGGTGCTCTCATCTCCGTGTGGATCTGGCCGACGCACCTTCGCATCACGCCGGGCTGCGCCGAAGTGATGGAGTACGGCCCGTTTCGCAGTCGTCCCAAAGCTATTTCCAAGCTGGACATCGGAACGAAGCCCATCATCGTCGATTTGCGTCGGCGAACGCTGTTCGTCGATCCGGATGGGGCGAGGATGGACATTTCATTCGAGTGGACCCGCGATCCGGCGCGAGTCGCGTTCTTTCTATTGCTCGGCGCGATCAGCACGCACCGTAGCCCCTCTGTCATGATCGAGGAATAATTCGTTTACGTATAACCGAACAAAAATCTCGGTTAGAGAAACGACTCAGGCGATGCACTCAATAGCGCGGCACGCTCGCATCCGCCTCCAGCGACCACGCATCGATCCCGCGGCGCAGATTGCTCACCCGTTCGAATCCCTGCTTCTTCAAGAACGCCGCCACCATCGCGCTGCGCATGCCGTGGTGACACATCACCACGACATGCTTGTCGGCGTCGATGTGTTGCTGTCGCATCGCAATCTCGCCCATCGGAATATGCAGCGCCCCCTCGACGCGGCTGAACTGCAACTCCTCTCGCTCACGCACGTCGAGCAGCAGCAAATCCGCATCGCCGTCGCGCAGCCTGGCGGCGACAATCGCCGGTGCAATTTCATCGAACGTCTGACTCATGATCCGCCTTCGATTCTGCAACTCGTCGCCGCACGGCGCGACCCGGCGATCGCCGCGTCACACACTCACTCTTTCATGCAGCATTTCTTGTACTTCCGGCCGCTGCCGCACGGACACGGATCATTCCGGCCCAGTTTCGATCCCGCGTTTACATGTGGCTTTTGCTTTCCGCTCGCTGCTTCGAGAAACGGCTCACGCAGCGCCCGGGCATACGCACCCAGCAAGCGCCCGTCACCAAGCCGGCCTTCGGATTCGAGATCGGCAAGCAGCGCGGCGCACAGTCCGGGGATCTCGCCGCGCGCCGACGCCGGAACGTCGAGCCTTGCGAGGGTGCCGACCAGCGCGTGCTTTACGTCGGCTTCTTCGATATCCGCGGGGCCGACGTCGCGCGACTCGCAGGCGGCGACGAGAAACTTGGTCAGCAAATCGGCGGCATACTCACGCGTTGCGGGCGAGAATGCGCGCAACTCATCGCCGCCGCAAAAGTCGCTGACCCAGTTCTCGATCGTGTCACGCGTGTAAGCGTCGAGCATCGCTTGGCCTCAGAGAAGAGGATTAAACACAGAGGCACAGAGAGCACAGAGAAGGCAGAAGCGCATTCTTGCGCGACACTAAACGCCTCTCTGGCGCTCGGCATCGCGTCGCCAAATAACATCAAGTGCCCGCCTTTGAATTCTCTGTGCCCTCTGTGCCCCTGTGTTTAGTCCTCTTCTATTTGTCATCGTCCGCGCCGATCGCGATTGACGTGATCACCATATAGTGATCCGAGTAATACCGTTTGAAATCATCGCTCGACAGGCCATGTCGTGAGCGGAATTCGTCGCTGAGCACTTCGAAGACTCGACCCTTGAACTCCGGCTGACTGACCGGAATGAACACGCGATCCAGCGCTCCATAACGCACGTGCGTGGATACATCGCGGTTGTTCAAATCGGCCAGGCCCGGGCCGGCGAGCACGCCGATGGCCGGCTCGTCGTGCGTGTCGGCGTTCGAGTCGCCGATGATGATGATGTCGCCGTCGGTCACGCGGCTCGGCAGTTGTGAGACGAGTTCGCGGGCCTCGTCTGCGCGGTGTGCGTCGAACTTGCCGCCGTAATCGCTCTTCATGTGAATCGGAATGACGAGAAAATCGGTCTTGCCGTCGCCTGCGCTGAAGAGTTGCCC
Organism: Phycisphaerae bacterium; assembly: GCA_046155505.1. GTDB lineage: Bacteria > Planctomycetota > Phycisphaerae > UBA1845 > Fen-1342 > JBJXFK01. Next base: position 2,544 of record JBJXFK010000108.1, on the reverse strand, counting down.
ATATGCGGGCCGCGACCAGAGCGGCTTGTCTTGGCCGCTCTCTTCCTTGTCAGGCGTGAGCAACACGGGCTTGCCGATGGGCTGCACGACACGCTCATTCCAGGCGATGCCCGTGTTCTGGTTGCGGCCGCTGCGTGCGGGCAGCAGCACATGCCGCCAGCGCGAGCCGGTGCGTTGGTCGATCAGGGCGAATGCGTCGCGCAGCGTCTCGTTGGTGGGCGGCGGGCCGTCGTCGGTGGTCGCGATTTCTGAGAGTGCGAGCACGTCCACGCGCGCGGCTTCGATGTAAGCCGCTAGGGCGTCGGGTTTTTGGGCGACGTTTTTGGCCACGCCGGATCGACTGCCGGGCGTGCCGAGCCATTCGATGTTCCATGCGCCGATGCGGACGGTGCGCTCGCCGCCGGTCGAGCGCGGCACCGCGGCGCCCGATTCGTCCACGGATGCCGGCGCGGCGGCGTTCTCGGATGCATGCGGATCACTCGCTGCTGTATTCGCGGCGCTACCGTCCTCGGTGCGTTCGCGCGGCTGCTGCGTCAGGCATCCGACAATGACGAGCAGCGCGAGATTGACCGCCGCGAGCAGCGCGACGGACTGTCTGCGATTGAGTTTCATGCGTCCGTTCCCCTTCCCTCGACGCGGGCGAAGCTTGATCATGAGCGGCCTCCGTGCCTAACGGTGAATGGTAAACGCGACATGCGGCGTGGGCCAATCAGACGAACAGCCGTTCGCTCGCTCGTGCTCGGGGTTCGGGTTCGCGCGCACGCTGCGCGTGCGATCACTCGCTTGCGCGTCGCGTTCGGATGCGCTCGCTGACGCTCGGGGCACTCGCTGGCGCGTCGCGTTCGGGTGTGCTCGCTGGCGCGATGTGCCGTCCGAATCCGGCGCGCGAGCGGCGCTTTTCTTCGCACTAGGCACTAGCTGCTAGACACTAGGCACTAGACACCAGACCCTACGCATTCGCGCAGCGCCGCGTATAATCCCCGCCCTATGTCACTCAAGCTCTACAATAGCATGTCGCGGCAGCTCGAAGAGTTCCGCCCGCTCAATCCGCCGACGGTCTCGTTCTACAAGTGCGGCGTGACCGTCTATGGCAATAGTCATCTCGGCCACGCCAAGAGCGCGATCAATTTCGACAGCATGGTGCGCTGGCTGCGGTTCAGCGGCTATGACGTGAAATACATCCAGAACATCACCGACGTCGGGCACCTTACCGACGACAATGATGCCGATGCGACCGGCGAAGACAAGGTCATCGCCGAAGCCCGCAAACGCGGCCTGCATCCGATGGCGGTCGTCGAAGTGTTCATGCGAAGCTGGATGGACGACATGGACGCGCTGCACATGTTGCGGCCGGACATCATGCCACGCGCGACGGGCCATGTTCCCGAGCAAATCGAAATGTGCCAGGCACTAGTCCAGCGCGGCCATGCCTACGAGGTCGGCGGATCGGTCTATTTTGACGTGCGCTCGTTCCCAAACTACGGCAAGCTGAGCGGACGATCGGTTGACGAAATGATCGCCGGCACGCGCGTCGAGTCGCGCAGCGAAAAGCGCCACCCGGCCGATTTCGCGCTCTGGAAGCGGGCCGACGCCGGTCACGTCATGCGCTGGCCCAGCCCGTGGGGCGACGGCTTTCCCGGCTGGCATCTCGAATGCTCGGCCATGAGCATGAAATACCTCGGCGAGACGATCGACATTCACGGCGGCGGACTCGACAACGCGTTTCCGCATCACGAATGCGAGATTGCACAGAGCGAGTGTGCGACCGGAAAGCCGTTCGTGCGCTATTGGCTGCACAACAACATGTGCACCGTCAATGGGCAGAAAATGTCCAAGAGCCTCGGCAACGGCATCGGCATCAAAGACGTTTTGGTAAACGGCCACGCGCTGCTGGAAAAGACGTTCGAGCCGGCGGTCGTGCGGCACTTCATTTTGACGAGTAACTACCGCCAGACGCTCGATTTTTCGAACGACTCGCTCAAGGCGGCGGAGAGCGGGACGTACAAATTGCGCGACGCGGCGGCTGAGCTTGGCAAAGCCGCCAAGACCGCGGCATCGAAGGCGGCGTCGGATGTGATTCGCGGCGCGATCGAAAAGGCCGAGCAGCGTTTCCGCGATGCGATGAACGAGGATTTCAACACCGCCGCAGGACTTGCCGTTCTGTTCGACTATTCGAAGCAGACGGCGCAGTGGGTCCGCGATGCGGCGGGCAAGGAAGATCTCGCGGCGGCGGAAGTGTTGTTTCAGCGCCTCGCACACGACGCGCTCGGCCTGCGCTGGACAGCGACCGGCGGCGCGGACAGCGGCAAACTCGATGGCGTGATCCAGATTTTGGTCGATCTGCGGGCCGAGGCGCGCGTGGCCAAAAACTTCGCTCTCGGCGATCAGGTGCGCAAACGCCTCACCGCGCTCGGCATCGAATTGAAAGACGGGCCGCAGGGAACGACGTGGTAGCAGTTCGTCGCGACAGGATGAACAAAGAATCGTCCAGATCTTGTGCGAGTCTTGGGAGCATCGGCCTCCGGCCGGTGCGGCTCTCATTTG
>JBJXFK010000098.1:0-3193 GCA_046155505.1 Phycisphaerae bacterium | reverse complement strand
CCGTACGTCGCCGACTCCTCGGCATCCATCCAGTTGTTGCGGTCGCAATCCTGCTCGATCTGCTCGTAGGTCTTGCCGCAGTGCTTCGCGAGCACCTGATAGAGCTGCCGCTGCGTTCGGATCATCTCGTCGATTTCGATCTTGATGTCGGTCGCCGGACCACGCGCGCCGCCGAGCGGCTGGTGGATCATGATCCGCGAATGCGGCAGCACAAACCGCTTGCCCTTCGTGCCCGCCGCCGTCAGGACCGCCGCCATGCTGGCCGCCGCGCCGACGACGTAGGTACACACGTCGCACGGGATGTACTGCATCGTGTCATAGATTCCCATGCCGCTGTACACCGACCCGCCGGGCGAGTTGATGTACATGTGAATGTCGGCCTTCGGGTCCTCGTTGGCGAGGAACAGAAGCTGTGCGACGACGACGTTGCTCAGCTCGCTCGACACCTCGTCGCCGAGAAAAATGATGCGATCGCGCAGCAGGCGCGAGTAAATGTCATAGGCCCGTTCCGAGCGACCTTCGCGCTCGACGACCATCGGGATCAGTTGGTTACGCGCCATGATTCACCTCAAAAAAGGGGCGAGGGGCCAAGGGGTCGAGGGGCCAAGTGACGAACCGCGAAACGCGGCTTCACCGAATCACCGTCAACTCCGTGCTCGACGCCTCCTTGCTTTCAACCAAAATCAATCACACATCTGTACGCCAAACGACTCGACGGACGCGAGGCGGTGTGTAACTTCACCCTTGGCCCCTCGATCCCTCGGCCCCTACTTCTTCTTCGTGTTCTTGCCTTCTTCCAAAATCTCGTCAATCAGCCCGTAATCGAGTGCCTCTTTCGCGTCCATGTAGCGGTCGCGTTCGATGTCCTTCTCGATCTGGGCGATGTCTTTGCCGGTGTGCTTGGCGGTGATCTCGATGATCGTCTTCTTGACCTTCATGATCTCCTGCGCCTGAATGCGCATGTCGCTCGCCTGTCCGCCGACATAGCCCCACGGCTGGTGGATCATCACCTTGGCATGCGGCAACGCGAAACGCTTGCCCTTGGTGCCTGCCGCGAGGATGAGCGCCGCGCCGCTGCTTGCCGCCCCGACGCAGTACGTCGCGATGTCGCAGCTCAGGAAACGCATCGTGTCATAGATCGCGAGCGTATCGTCGATCTCGCCGCCGGGGCAGTTGATGTACAGGTGAATGTCGGCGTCGCGCTTGACGCTCGAGAGATAGAGCATGCTTTTCATCACATGCGAGCAAACCGTGTTCCCGTTCACGGTGACGCGCGGGTCGATGGGCAGATCGAGGAAGATGATGCGGTTGTCCAGCAGCATCTCGTTCAGACCCATCTGCCGCCAGTTCTGATACTGGCCGCTTTGCAGATGCGGTCGTTGGATCTCTGGCCAGAAGGTGGACAAGCGATTCTCCTTTTCGCGCAAGCCCGCACCCACCACCCATGCGGCGGCAGGTTCGGGCGTGTACTAGGTATATCCTATCGGCAAAGGCAAGCGGACGCCGAAGGGCGGCGACGGACATCCGTAAGCCGCACGGCTGTAACGGCATACGCCCGGCGCGCAGACGGGTTGGAATGCCGGGCGCAGGAACAGCGCGGGAGCTGCCGCGCGACCGACTCTTACGAGCGGCGGAGCAAGTAAGCTCGACTGGCCGGTCGAACGCGCGCCGGTCGGGCAATCCGCCGATGGCACGCGCTGGCCATACTCAACCCGAACATGCCCGACCGCAAAGAGGAAACGGTGACGACTTCGCGCCTCCCCAATCACTACACCCGCGCGCTCGGCATCACCGCGATATCCGCCATGTACTCCTGCCGTCCCGTCACCGGCGTTTTGGCATTGCCCGCGACGACGAGCGCACCGACGATCATCAGCGCATTCAAGCCGAGCATGATCGCCACGTTCATCAGGTTGGTCATGAACGACTGATCCGCCGCCACGCGCCAGCCGAAGGCGATCGCCGTCGACGTCGCGACGATTGCGGCCATGCCCATCGGCACCAGGCCCTTCCACGCCAGTCGCATCAGTTGATCGAAACGGAAGCGCGGGATGGTCCAGCGGATGATCATGAAGAACACAATCACGCCGATGGTCTTGGCCCAGATGACGTGGAACTTGATGAGCGCTGCCCACCAACTGTTGTTTTCGTTGAGCCAGCCGCAGAACGGAATCGTGTATCCGCCGAGGAACAGGCAGGTGAAGAGTGCACTGGCGGTCACCATGTGCGAATACTCGGCCAAAAAGAACAGCGCGAATTTCATCGAGCTGTATTCAGTGTGAAAGCCCGCCACGAGTTCCTGCTCGCACTCGGCCAGATCGAACGGTGCACGGTTGGTCTCGGCGAAGGCGCTGATGAGCACGAGCGCCGCCGCGACCGGGTGAATCAGGATGTTCCAGAAGCCGGTTTGCGATTGCTGATCGATGATCGGCTGAAGCTGCAAATTGCCCGCGTGCAGGACCATGACCAGCAGGCCCAGGCCCAGCGGCACTTCATAGCTAAGCATCTGGGCCGTGGCTCGCATGCCGCCGTAGTGAGCATACTTGTTGTTGCTGGCCCAGCCGGCGAGCACCACGCCATAGACCGCGAGCGACCCGACGGCGAGGATGTAGAGAATGCCGACGTCGAGATTGGCGGCCTGCGTCAGGACGTATTCGCCCTCGGCCATCCACGGCCACTGAATGCGGCCCGCCCACGGAATCACCGCGAAGCTGATGAGTGCCAGCACGAACGCGATGCACGGCGCGAGCAGGAACAGCGGCTTGTCGACGTGGCTGGGCGTGATGTCCTCTTTGAGGATGAACTTGATGCCGTCGGCGATCGGCTGGCCCAGGCCCCAGAGGCCGACGCGATTCGGGCCTTTGCGGTCCTGCGTCCAGGCCGAGATTTTCCGCTCGGCGAGGATCAGCAGCGCGCAAAGGTGGATCACGATGAACAGGCCGAGGCCCATCATCACGATCGACACCCAGAATTGCGACGAGACGAACGCCTTGAACTGCTCGTTGAACAGGAACCACGCCGACGCGATGCCGATGACCGGGCCGACGCCCAGTCCGGCGAGCGCGCCGCCGACGAGCAAGGGATTGCCCATCAAGCGGTCGATCGGCGTCGGGGTCTTGTCCAGCGGGCCGTAAACTTTTGGATTGCCGAACACTTCAGGAGACCTCCGTCCTTTGCAGCCTTGGGCGGCGCT
>JBJXFK010000079.1:0-6754 GCA_046155505.1 Phycisphaerae bacterium | reverse complement strand
GTTTGGAACAGTTGCGCCTGCGCAGTCGAGCTGCCCACAAGTGTGGCGGCTGACACGACACCGGCGGTAGCGATCAAGCGGTACGTCACGACGGTCCTCCACGGCGACCATTTGGCCCGGCGCGAGCGCGCGGACCACCTGAGAAGGTAGCCGCTGCCCGATTCGGAAACAAGCCGCATCGAGCGAATCGGCACCTTCTTTTTGGTATCGGTCCGGAAAGCGTTCCTGCTGCATACGCCCTGCCGCGGAAATGGTTCGCCCGCCCCCGCGAATGCGACCGTGTGCGACCGTGCCCCATCGCAAATTTGCGTTCGCGCAAACTTCGCGCCTCCTGCGGTCGACAGACGCGCGCGAGATGGATAGTCTTAGAAGCGTTCGCAACATGCAGCTTCGCCGCCGCCGGTACGGGGTCGGGTGATCCCGAGAATTCGGCGGTGTCGCTAGCGAAGAGCGAACGGATGGGTCCAGTATCGACGAAGCATCACAGGTGCGGCCTGGTGCCGCGACGATGAAACGGGAGCGATTCATGCGGGCATTGCTGACGAGCGCCACGGCGGTCGCCATCGCGATTTGCCCCAGCGCGCTCGCGCAAAACGCATCAGCCCCCGCCACCGCGCCTGCCCCCACCACACAGGCCGCGACCGCGCCGTCCATTCGCCCCGCCGAAGAGCAGCAACGCATTCTCGACTTGATCGCCCTGATCGAGGGACAAAACACGCCCGCCGCGCGGCGAACCGGCGCGCGGGAACTGCTGCGGGCAAACTGGTCGGAGACGCGGGCGCGGCTCACTCACATTCTGACATCCGGCGCGCGGCCGGCGCGAGTCGCCGTCGCGCAGGCGCTCGCCGACCTGCCGCAGAACTTCGATCCCGCCTATATCGAACCGCTCCTCGCGATGCTCGGCGACAGCGACGCCGATTGCCGATCGAACGCGATCTTGGCACTGACCGCGGCGCGTCTCGAAGTCGTGATCGAGCGCCTCGCGGCGCTGGCGACCGATGCCGGCGCGGCGCAGACCGCGCGACTCGCGGCGGTCGAGGCGCTCGGCAAGCACACCAAGCTCGAAGCCATCGCCGCGCTCGCGTCACTGCTTTCACCGATCGACGGGCCATATGCCGCGCCGGCACTCGCGGCGATCGAGCACGCCACCGCGTTCGATTTCGACAGTGCCGCCGACGCACAAGATTGGTGGAGCCAGTATCGCGATGTGCCGGTCGATCAGTGGCAGCAATTGCAGATCGATCGGCTCGTGCGGCAAAGCGCCGCGTCTCAGCAGCGTGTGCGCGAGCTTGAACAGCGGCTCACCGCGGCGCTGCGCGAGGCCATGCTGCGCACGCCCGAATCGGAACGCGGCGCGCTGCTCAACAGCTATCTCAGCGATCCGTCGGATGTCGTGCGTTTGTCGGGTCTTGAACTCGTGCAGGCGCAACTCACCGAGGGCCGCACGCTGACGCCCGAGACGATCGACCTGCTGCGCGCGACGTTGAAGGCACCCGAGCGTTCAGTGCGCGGCGCTGCCGTGCGCGCGGTCGCCAGCCTGCGCGACCCGGCGGACGCCGAACGATTTCAGCAGATGCTCGGCGGCGAACGCGATGCGGACGTGCGGCTCGCGATCATTTACGGGCTTGGTTACGTGGGTGCGAGCGAGACAGTCGCCTCGCTGCTCGGCTTGCTCACCGATCCGGGCGCCGCGATCGCTGCGGAGGCGATTGTGGCAGTTGGGCGCCTGGCCGAACGAAACGTGCTCGACGCCGCCGCTCGCGACGCGGTGGCGACCGCACTACTCGATCACTTTCAGCAAACGCCGCGCGAGGAAGCGAACGGGCGCGAGCGCGTGATCCGCGCCATGACGCGCCTGGCTGATCCGCGTTTCGGGCAGATATTTATCGACTCGGCCGATGCGCGCGAACCGGCGACGGTGCGTGGTGCGGCACTTCGCGGCATTGCATCGCTTGCCGATCCGAAACGTGCCGAGACAACGCGCAACGCGCTGCCGACGACCGCGACCAGCACCGCGCCAAGCGAACGCGCGCTTGTCGACGCCATCGTGCCGGCGGCAGGAGATGCCGATCTGAACGTCCGCCGCGTCGCGGTCGATGCGCTCGCACAGGTCGGAACATCCGACGCGCACTTGCAGGTTTTGCTGACGCGACTGGCGACGACCAGCGAAGTCGATGAGGGCATTCGGGCGAGCGCTTGGCGCGGCGTGCAACGAATCGCCGCGGCCGCATCGCCGCGCGAAATCGACGCGATTGTCGAGCGACTGCCCGACAGCGGCACACTCCGCCAGCAGCGCACGCTGGAATTGCTGGTGCTGGCGGAAAAAGCGTCGATCGCGGGCGGCGGATCGCGCGAGGAATTGGGCCTGCTGCGCTGCCGAATCGGCCTCGTAGCGAGCGAACTGAGCCAGCCGGCGGAGGCGATTAGTGCTTACTCAAACGGCGTGCGCGATCTGGTCGCGGCGAAGTCGGCCCGGGTAAGCGAATTTTGCGACGCACTGGCGATGCTCGCGCTGCGCAGCGGACGGTTCGACGCTGATGTGTCCAAAACGCTGAGCGAACTGGGCGGCGCGGTCAGTGGCGATGCGCTCTGGACGGCGCTGCGCGGCGAGATCGAACGCATCTCGGCAAAAGACGGGATTGACCGGGCGCTCGATGCCTGCGCGGCACTGCGCAGCGCGATGCCGACGCAGTTCTCGCAAGCCGCACGGGACGAACTTGAGAAACGCATCGGCGAAATGAGACAGACACAGGCGACACGTGACCTTGAGCGGGTGCGCACGGCCCTCGAAACGTTGAAAACGTCGCCGCGCGATGAAGCGGCCCGTACCGCGATCGCGGCGCTCGGGCCGCGCGCCGCGAGCGGCCTGCGCGACACGCTGCGTACGCTGGTTACGCAGTCGGGCGGCGATGCCGAATATGAGCGGCTCGTGCACGATCTCCTGCGAGCCGCCGTGCCGGCGTGGGGCGGTTACGCGCTCGACGCGCCGCAGGCCGACAAGTTGGCAGCGATCGAGGCGGCCCCGGTGTAGGGCGAAATGCCGTCGAGTTTTGACCGGTCTCGGCCCGCCCGCTCGTCCACTCGATTGCTCTGTCGTCACCATCAACCTGCGTTACTTTGGAGTCCCGCGTGCGTACCGCTCTTCTCGCGCTCGTCCTATCGCTGATCACCGGCTGCACCACCCCGTCGCGCTGGAATCAGTTCCGCGGTCCGGCAAATTCCGGCATCGCCGACGGCGCGCCGATTCCCGCCTCGTGGTCCAAGACGGAAAACGTCGTCTGGAGCACCGAGATTCCCGGCAGCGGCTGGTCGTCGCCGGTGATCTGGGGCGATCAGGTGTTCGTGACCTCGGCCATCACCGACTTCGACGCCAAGCAGCCGTCGCCGGGCCTGTTCGGTAACGATGACATCGAAGAGCTCATCAAGCAAGGTGTTTCGCCCGCGGAGGCCGGTCGACGCATCCTTGAGCGCGACATCGAGACCACTTCGCAGCCGGCGCAGATCGTCCGCTACATGGTCTATTGCCTCGACGTGAAGAGCGGCGGAATTCTCTGGGAGCAAAAGGCCCATGAGGGCGTGCCGCCCGGCGGTCGGCATCGCAAGAACACCTATGCGTCGGCGACACCCGTCACCGACGGCCAGCGCGTTTACGCATTTTTCGGAAACGTCGGCTTGTTTTGTTTCGACATGGCGGGCAAGCCGCTTTGGTCGCAATTGATCACGCCGGGCAAGATCTATCTCGACTTCGGCACGGGTTCGTCGCCGGCGCTGTGCGACGACAAGGTGATCATCCTCAACGACAACGACACGGAGTCGATCATCGCCGCGTATGACGCCGCCAGTGGGCGCGAATTGTGGAAAAACAAGCGCGAAGTGCGTAGCGGGTGGAGCACGCCGTTCGTATGGCGCACTACACAGCGCACCGAGATCGTCGCGGCGGGCGGTCCATGGATTCTCAGCTATTCGCCCGACGGGCAAGAGCTTTGGCGCTGCGCGCTGCGCAATACCGTCGCCACCACGCCCATCGCCAGCGAGCACATGCTGTTCGTCGGCGTCGGTTCGGTCAATGAACCGCAACAGCCGCTGCTCGCGATTCGCCTCGGTGGCAGCGGCGACATCTCGCCCACCAGCGGCGAGGACAAGAGCGAGTTCGTCGCCTGGCGCAATACCAAGGCCGGGCCGTACATTCCGTCACCCATTTACTATCGCGGCAGGATTTACGTGGCGTATGACAAGGGTTTCATCGCCGCATTTGATGCGGGCACCGGCGAGCGGCTCTATCGCGAACGCATCGGCGAAGGCGGCGTGAGCATCACCGCGTCGCCTCTGGCCGCCGACGGAAAGCTGTATGTGCTCGACGAAGACGGCACGATGCACATCTTCGAAGCCGGCGATGCACACAAGCCGCTCGGTCAATGCAAGCTGGAAGAATTCAGCATGTCCTCGCCCGCCGCGACGCCTGCGGGTCTATTCGTGCGCACGCAGAGCCGGCTGTATCGCATCAGGGCATAGGTGTCGCGTTTCGCCTCTTCGAAATTCGCGCTGCCTGCAGGGCGTCCCGACATCGTCGCTTTGCAGCGTCATCGCTTTGCCCCTTCGTCGCTTCTTCGCTCCGTCGCTTCGTCGCTTCGTCGCTTCGTCGCCGCTCCGGTTATCCTCCCGCCCGATGAGCAACGCCCGCATGCAGATTTTCATTTCCGTCGCCGAGGATTCGGCGGACATACACGCCGCCTCGCTGATGCGCGCCGCAAAGACGATTCTGCCGGACGCTCGGTTCTTCGGCCTCACCGGGCCGCGCATGCGCGAGCTGGGTGCCGAGACGGTGTACGACTTCGCCGCGCATGCTGCGATGCTCACCGGCGTGCTTTCCGTGATCGGCCGCGCGTGGAGCGCGTTGAGCGCGGTCGAAAAATCGTGGCAGGCGTCGCGCCCCGATGTCGTCATCCTGATCGACTCACCCGAGCTGAACCTGCGCATCGCCGCGAAAGCCAAGCGGCTCGGCATTCCCGTGCTGTATTACGTCGCGCCGCAGACGTGGGCCTCGCGCGCCGGGCGCAATCGCAAAATCAGCCGCATCGTCGATCGGCTCGCGTGCATTCTGCCGTTCGAGCAGGACTATTTCCGCCGCAACGGCGTACAGGCCGAGTTCGTCGGGCACCCTTTGTTCGAATACCTCGCGCGCGAGCACGCAAACCCGCAACGCGTCGAATCTCTTCGCGGCGATTCAGCGATGCCACTGATCGCCCTACTTCCCGGATCGCGCAAGCACGTCATCGATGCGGTGCTGAAATTGCAGCTCGATGTATTGCGTCACTTGCGCGGCATGGACTTTGCGTTTCGCACCGCGATATCGGCTGTCGATGCCGAGCGCGGCGAGCGCATCGCCGCCCAACTGGCGGGCAGCGGCATCGAGGCCGAGATCGTCGTCGCCGACAATGCGAGTTTGCTGACTGCGTGCGACTTTGTGCTCGTCGCATCGGGCACGGCGACGCTGCACGTCGCGCACTATCGCAAACCGATGGCGGTCATGTACGACGCAGGGCTGCTCGGCCGACTCTATCGCCCGCTCGGCCGATGGATCTTGAAAACGCCGCATTTGTCACTGGTGAACATTCTCGCGGAGCGTCGAATCGTGCCCGAGTTCATGCCCAGCGTGCCCGACACACGGCTCGTCGCGGCGACGGTGCGCAACATCCTGCGCGACGAAGGTTGGCGAAATCAGATGGTGGGCGATCTCGATGCGATCGTCCGCCCGCTGGAGCAATCATCAGCCAGCGTGCGCGTCGCCGAGATCGCACGCGAGCTGATCGCTCGGAGCACGGCAAACGCAAACTAAAAATGTCAGCCCCAATCGCGCGGGGAGCATCGGCCTCCGGCCGCTGCCGATTCAATTCGCACCGGCCGGAGGTCGATGCCCCCCACCTCACTCGTCACGGCGCAGCGACTATGATCTCGCGCATGACCGGCGACGCCGAATCACACGAATCCGTTCAGCGCGAGAGCGCCAAGCAACATGCGCTGCGCGAGTTCGACCATTGGGCGCTTTCGTATGACCACTCACGCCTCAACGAACTGGTGTTTTTTCCGAGCATTCGTGCCTGCCAGGAGGAGATTTATCGCTGGCTGCCCGCTGACGGCGAGCGCCCGTTTCGCATGCTCGACGTCGGCTGCGGAACCGGATCATTGCTGTCAATCATGGCCCGTGAACCGCTGGCCGAGGCGCTGATCGGGCTCGACTACAGCGAAGAAATGACGCGACGCGCCGCCGCGAAGTTTGCCGGCGCGCCGAATCCTTCGCGCATGATCGCGTTGCGTGGCGACGCCGAGCGATTGCCGCTGGCGAATGCGAGCGTGGATGTGGTGACTTGCTGCAATTCGTTTCACCACTACCCCAATCAGCCGGTGGCGGTGCGAGAGTTTCGGCGCGTGTTGCGACCAGGCGGCATGTTGGTGCTGATCGACGGCTTTCGCGACAATGTGATCGGCTGGTTGATTTTCGATCTGGTTGTCGCATCGGTGGAGCGCGACGTGCATCACGCGCCGTGGAGCGCGGTGCGCAGCATGATCGAGCAGGCCGGCTTCGCGTCGCTTCGACAGCGGAAAATGAACGTGCTCGCCCCGCTGCTGGTGAGCGTCGCACTGGTATGAGAGTCGCGCTGGCGTGAGATTCGCATTGTGTTTACATCGCGCCAGCGATCCGAACGCGAAGCGCCAGCGAGTGAACGCGAGCGCAGCGAGCCGATCCGAACCCCGA
>JBJXFK010000061.1:0-20014 GCA_046155505.1 Phycisphaerae bacterium | reverse complement strand
GCCGGTGACGCCGCCGGCGCTGGCGACGGCTTTCAGCGGGGCACCGGCCGCTTTGATCGCTGGCAGCAACACGAGCTTGGTGAAATTGCCCGCGCCGATCACGCCGACGAGCGGTTTCGTCGCGGCGCTGGCGGCATTGCGGACCTTGCCCATGCGGATCGTGCGCGCGTCGGGCGTCGGCTGCTGCGGATAGTCGAGCACGATGCCGAGCACGCTGTTGTCGTTGACGACGGCGTCATACGCCTGCTGCGAGTCGGCGTGGGCGAAGCGTTTGGTGATCATCTGGCCGACGTCGATGCGCTTCTGTTTCATCGCGTCGAGCATGGCGTCGAAATTGCGGCCCTCGGTCCAGCGAATGTACGGACGTGGGTAATCGCGGGCCTGTTGCTCGTAGGTGGGGTCGTATCGACCGGGGCCATAGGAGCAGGAGACCTGAAACGTCAGTTCTTTCTCGTAGAAATCGCCGCGGCGCAGATTCAGGCCGACGACCCCGACGAGGACGATGCGGCCGCGCTTGCGCGACATCATCGCGGCCTGGTGCATGATTTCGTCGGTCTTGGCCGAGGCGCACACGAGCACGCCGTCGACGCCGTGGCCGCCGCTGAAGGCGAGTGCGGCTTGCACGGGGTCGGCACCGTCGGCGATGCAGGCGGCCTCGCAGCCGTAGGCGCGGGCCATGTCGCAGCGAGCGCGGTTGACGTCAATGCCGATCACGTTGCAGCCGTTGGCGCGGAGCAGTTGCGCGGCGACGAGGCCGAGCAGACCCATGCCGATGACGGCGAAGTTCTCGCCGAGCGTGGGTTGCAGCAGGCGAACGCCGTGCAGCGAGATGGAGCCGAGAACGGTGAAGCTGGCCGCGGCGTCATCGACTTCGTCGGGGATTTTGGCACAGAGCGTGGATGGGACGCAGACCATTTCGGCGTGCGGGCCGTTGCTGGCGACGCGATCGCCGACGTTGAAGCCTTCGACGCCTTTGCCGACGGCGACGACGCGACCGGCGTTGCAGTATCCGAGCGGCAGCGGCTCATCGAGCCGGGCGAAGACGGTTTCGAGCGTGGGCATCAGGCCATCGGTTTTGATTTTTTGCAGAACCTGGCGGACTTTCTCGGGCTGCGAGCGAGCCTTGGCGATCCAGCCGGCTTGGCCGAACTCGACCAACATGCGCTCGGTGCCGGCGGAAATCAGCGTCGTGGACGTCTGTATGAGCAAGTGCCCGGGCCGCACCATCGGGCAGGGCAGCTCGGCGACTTCGATCGCGCCGTTCTTGAGGCTTTGCAGAACCTGTTTCACGTTGCACTCCGTTGGGAAGGGGTCGAGGGTTCAAGAGTTCAAGGGGCCGAGGGAGCGACGCGGCTGAAGCCGCTCTTTCCGGTCCGGCTCCACAGGTCTTCCCTCTTCACTTGACCCCACGACCCCTAGCCCCTTGGCCCCTCTATTTCGTTACTTCAATCAGCAATTGCCCGCCATGACCTTTGAAAAGTGTGCGGATCAGCCAGCGTGGCCAGAGTAATTTCGCGGTGGAGAGGAGCAGTCCGCGGTGGCGCTGGCCGACTTCGCCTTGCAGCAGGTCGCCGAAGGAGAGCAGGACGCGCACGTCGGCTTTGCTGAAATTCTTGGTCATCTCGCGGCCCTCGGCGAGGGTGTAGCACTTGGTGCCGGGGCTTTCGAGGTGGTTGGCATAGATGTCGGCGAGCGTGCGGAACGGCTTGCCGCGCATCAGGCCGTAACGTGCCCACAGCATGTAGCCGACCATGCAGTAATAGTGGTAGATCATAATGCGGGCCGTGCCGCCGGGGCGGAGGACGCGGCGGACTTCCTCGATCGCCTTGGGCGTGTTCGGCGAGTGGTGCAGCACGCCCCAGGAGTACACGATGTCGAACGAATTGTCGGGGAACGACAAATTTTCGGCGTCGTCGGTCTTGAGGTTCGACTGAAAGCCGAACACTTCGCAGCGTTTCTTCGTATGCTCGATTGCGCGGGGCGTGAGATCGACGCCGGTGAGCGAGCGTGGCCCAGACTTGGCCCATTCGAGGTGGTCGGCCCCCATGCCGACGCCGATTTCGAGCACGTCCTTGCCCTTGCCCTCGTGGAAGCGGGCGAAGTCGAGGATGTAAGGCTCAAGGCGATAGCGGGCCGCGCCGTGAGACTCATATTGGCGGCGTGCGTCATCGCCGACGGCATAGACCTCGCCGCACGACTCGCGATCCCAGTAGTCGCGGACCTGCGACTTGAGCTGCGGATCGGCTCCGCCCTGCACCTGTGTTGTGGACATAGTTGATACTCGCTTCAACCCGTAGGGTGGGCATCGCCCACCATTTCGTTTTCATCTCAAACGCGTAATGGTGGGCGGTGCCCACCCTACGCCACGCGAAACAGCGGAGGGCCGCTGTCCTCCATCAAACGCGTAATGGTGGGCGGTGCCCACCCTACGCGCTACAAGGTCACCTCGACGCCCGGTCGGTCGATAAACGTTTGCATCCAAAGTTCGAGCGTCAGCAGAGCATAAATCAAATATCCATGATCGGCGCGATTCTGGCGGTTCATTTCAAGCGCGTGCCGCACGGCGGTCGCGTCGAAGAGGCCGCGTTCGTTTAGTCGTTTTTCGCTGAGCCATTCGTTGATCATCGGCGCGAGGTCGTCGCTGATCCATTTGCGGAGCGGCACTCCGAAGCCGGTTTTGCTGCGATAGAGAATGTCGCTGGGCAGGTGCCGCAGCATCGCTCGTTTGAGCAGGTGCTTGGTGACGCCGCCCTTCATCTGCAACTCTTCCGGCACGCGAGCCATGAGCTGCATCAACTCGGTGTCCATGAACGGCACGCGCACCTCGATCGACGCGGCCATGCTCGACTTGTCGCCGTACAGGAAATTGTGTGCGGCGAGGAACGTCTGAATGAGCAGGTGCGTGTGGCGGTTGATCTCGCCCGTCCCGCGGAAATTGGCGGCGTAGTTCTTGAAGCACGCGGGCGCGGCGACGCCGTTGCCGTTGCGTGCGGCGGCGTGCCTCAGAATTGCGTCGCGCGTTTCGGGGCTGCTCCAGTCGACGAGTTCGAGATGTCGATCGAGGCCGCGACGAACCAGGCCGCGACGGAATTTTCGCAGGCGGCGAGCGACCGCGCCCTGTGCGCCGAGCGTGATCGAAGCGCCCCATGCCGCCGCACCAAGCAGGCCGCCGCTCACGGCAGTGGGAATCCAATCGAGCCGCGTGTACTTGCGATAGGCCTCGTGCGAGCGATAGCCGAAGAATATCTCGTCGCCGCCGGTGCCGGAGAGGAGCACGATCGTGCCGTCCTCGCGGGCGCGCTTGGCGATCAAATAGGCCGGAAACACTGCCGGGTCGGCGTCCGGCTCGTCCAGGTGATAGACCATCTTGGGCAGCAGCTTGATCGAGTCGCTGCGCATGTCGAACGTCGTAAGCGAAACGCGCAGGTGGTCGGCAACGCGCTTGGCATAGGGATAATCGTCGACAAATTGGTCCTGGGCGGCATCGGCGGTGGGCCAAGTCGCTGTGTAGCAGCGGATGTCGCGGTCGGGATAGGACGCGCGCATACAGGCGACGATGCTGGATGAATCAGCACCGCCGGACAGGAACGCACCGAGCGGCACGTCGGACATCATTTGCCGCTGGGTGGTGCGCATGAAGGTGTCATGCACGCGCTCGACCCATTCGTTTTCGCTGATGCTGTAATCCGGCGCGTATTCGAGCGAATACCAGAGTTTTTCGGTGAGGCGGCCGTCCTTCCAATGTAGGTAGTGGCCGGGTTCGAGTTTGCGGATGCCGCGGAACATGGTCTCGCCGCCGGGCACCCAGAGGAACGTGACATAGTCCTGCACACGCTCGCGGTTGATTTCGCGCGGCACGCCGGGGACTTGCAACAGGGCTTTGACTTCGGACGCAAAGAAGAGCCGCTTGCCGTCGGTCCAGTAGTAGAGCGGCTTGACGCCGGCGTGATCGCGGGCGAGCAGGAGTTCGCGCTTCTTCGTATCCCAAATGGCGAAGGCGAACATGCCGTTGAGCCTTCGCAGCATGTCTGCGCCGTGGTCTTCGAACAGGTGGACGAGCACTTCGGTGTCGGTGTGGCTGCGGAAGCTGTGGCCGCGGGCGATGAGTTGCTCGCGCAGCTCGGGGTAGTTGTAGATTTCGCCGTTAAACGTGATCCACACGGTGCCGTCTTCGTTGGACATCGGCTGATGGCCGAGCGGCGAAAGATCGATGATCGACAGCCGCCGCTGGCCGAGGCCGCACTGACCGGCGGCGTCAGTCCACGAGCCCACATCGTCCGGGCCGCGATGCGCGATGGTTGTGGCCATGCGCGTGAGCAGCTCGGGCTGATGATCACCGACATATCCGCAAATACCACACATTCGTGTCCCTTCGGGACGAGGGGCCGAGGGGCCAAGGGGGCGAGTGACGGCGCGGCTAACGCCGCGTAGATGCACCCGGCTCCGCTCGTGCGTCCATGTTCCCTTGGTCCTTCGATCCCTCGATCCCAGTCTCTTCCCTTGTCCCCTCGGGCCCTTGACCCCTGGGGCCCTTCTCCAATTCCCTCGGCCCCTCGGCCCCTTGAGCCCTGGGCCCCTCTTCCGCGATCGCGGCTAGCTCGCGCACGGCGTCCGCCACAATATCGTCCCACGATCGAATGTACGCCTCGGCTCGGCGGTGGGCGGTTTCGATCAGTTTTGTCGCGAGCGATGCGTCGGATTTCAATTTCAATATGGCATCGCGGATCGACGCCGATTGGCGCGGCTCGAAATAGAGCGCGGCGTCGCCACAGACTTCGCGAGCGAAGTCGCGGTCGCTGGTGAGAATCGGGCAGCCGAACTGCATGGCTTCGAGATAGGTGCCGCTGAATGATTCGAGCAGCGACGGCAGGATCATGCCGCGCGCGTTGCGGAAATAGCCGAGCAGTTCCTTTTGGTTCAGGCGACCGAGATTGATCAGGCGCGGCGCGACGCGCGGGTCTTTGATCGATTCGAGCAGTTTCATGGCCGCCGGCCCGTCGTCGTGGCCGATGGTCAGCAGAATCGCGACATCGCTGAGCCGCTCATGCTCGGCTTTGAAGAGTTCGACCAGCGTTTCGAGGCCCTTGTGCGGGTAATAGCGCGTGAGGCAAAAGAGCACGAACTTGCCCGCGAGTTTGGTGAACACGTCGGGCGTCGCCGGGTCACCCTCGGGAACGGCGAAGCGCGAGACGGCGTTGGGCATGAGTGCGACTTTGCCGCGAAAGCCGAAGGCTTTTTTGAACCGGTCGGCGGCGGTTTGCGTCTGGCAGAAAACAAGCTGCGTCGCGGGCAGCGATGCCATCACGCGGCGTTTCACATGCCAGAGTTCGAGCCGCACGGGCAGCGACTTCGGCGGATGGTCGGCATCGGCGTACAGCAAGTAAGGCTGGTGATAGAGAAACGCCTGCGGCGCGCCGGGTTTCTTCAGGCCGGAGTTGCCGAGGCCGAGCACAACATCGGGCTGAAACGCGCGGACGGCGGCGGGCATTTTGAACGATTCATAGAGTGCTTGATTCAGACGACCGCCGCGGTGATACCACTCGAGTTTGGTGTGGGTCGGGAATTGCACCTCTTCGTATCCGACGCCGGCGGGCACCAGGATCAGATATTCATGTTTATCCGCGACGCGGCGCAACGAGGCAATGATGTTCCGCCCGACGGAGAGACCGCCGCCGACGCGAAGGTTGTATGCCAGTACCGTGATCTTCATGCGTCAGTGAGGGGCCGAGGGGCCTTGGGGTCGAGGGGCCAAGTGAGACGCGGGCGGCTCATGCCGCCCGATCGCGTTGGTCATTTGGACTATTCCTCGATCCCTTGATCCTTCGATCCCTTGATCCCTTCTCTTCACTTGGTCCCTTGGCCCCTCGAACCCTCGGCCCCTACCTGACCAGCACTTCGGCGATTCGCTCGGCTGCGCGCCCGTCCCATTTGTCCGGCACGAGTTTGCCGTCGGGCTTTCCAATTGCTCGTTTTTGCTGATACACGGCCACGATTTTCCCCGAATCGGTACCGACCAGCGTGTTCGTGCCCTGGTCAATGGTCGCGGGGCGCTCCGTGTTCTCGCGGAGCGTGATGCACCAGACACCGAGGATCGTGGTTTCTTCCTGAATGCCGCCCGAGTCGGTCAGCACGGCGCACGCATTCGCGGTCAGCTTCAGGAAGTCGAGATAGCCGAGCGGCTCGACGATTTTGATCTGTCTCATCGCGGCCATCCGGTCGGCGAGGCCGAGCTTTTTCAGGTTCGCGACAGTGCGCGGGTGCATCGGGAAGACGATCGGCAGGTCTTTCTGGATCACGTCGAACGCGTCGAGCAGCTTGCCGAAGACCTTCGGATCATCCACGTTGCTGGGGCGGTGCAGGGTCGCGACGTTGTATTGGCCGGACTTCAGCCCGAGCGTGTCGAGCACGTTGGACTGCTCGGCCCGATCGCGATTGGCCTTCAGCGTGTCGATCATGACGTTTCCGCTGAAGAAGATCTTGGTATCCGCGACGCCTTCGCGGCGAAGGTTGGTGACGCCGCTGGGTTCGCTGACGAAGAGCATGTCGCTGATGCTGTCCGTCAGGACGCGGTTGATCTCTTCGGGCATCTCGCGGTCAAAGCTGCGCAGGCCGGCTTCGACGTGTGCGAGTTTCACGCCGAGCTTTACGGCGACCATGCCGCAAGCGATGGTCGAGTTCACGTCGCCGACGACCAGCACGATGTCGGGCTTGTGTTCGAGGACGATCGGCTCGAACTTGGTCATGATCTGGGCCGTCTGGACGGCGTGACTGCCCGAGCCGACTTCGAGGTTGATGTCCGGTTCGGGGATATTGAGCTGCTTGAAGAACAGGTCGCTCATGTTGTGGTCATAGTGCTGGCCGGTGTGGACGAGCAGCGGCTGAATGGAGGGATGCTGCTTGTAGGCCCGCATGAGCGGAGCGATCTTCATGAAGTTGGGGCGTGCCCCGCAAATGTTGATGATCTTCGGCATTTCGGAAAAACCCCCGCGTCAGCCTGGCTTGGCGACGAGCTGCCGTATGGTGGCAACATGACGTAAGCCGAGCGTTCACAAATGGTTAAGTCCGCGACATCCTCGTCGCGGATACATACCCTATCGGACGATGGAGGATTCCGCTAGAGACCGTGGCCGCCCCCCGAAGGGGTGTACGGAAAGCGCCGTGCGGCGGTTCGGTTTTTGCCACGGAGCGGGAGAAAGGGGATTTGCCACAGAGGTCACCGAGCACGCAGAGGAATTTGAAGCGGGAGAGAGGGTATTTGTGGGCGTGTTGGTGCCACGGATCACGCGGCCGCCAAATGCCGTAAACCATTTTCTTGCTTTGGTTTATCTCTCTGTGCCCTGTGTGACCTCGGTGGCTGACGCCGTTCTCTGCGGCAACGTCCGAAATATTTTTCGGGGAACGGAGTAGAAATCCGCCGAGTCGGCATCCTATCAATAAGACGGAACCTCAAGTTTACTCCTCCTCCTGTACAAAGCCGCTCGTCGGGACACCCCGACGAGCGGCTTTTTTGTTTTCCCGGCTTCGTCGCGCTGACATCGGGCTCGGGCGACGGATCGCTACGCTCTCGACGCTTGGTTCGCCAACCAACGTCAGCGAATCGCCGACGCGCCCTCTTGGCAATCGAGCGGACTCAGGCCGAAGTGGGCGGCGGTGCGCGGTCGGGGAAAAAAGGGCTGAGCCGCACGGCGATTCGCCACGTTTGTGGCGGTCGCGGTGCGGCTCGGGGTCAGAGGAGGCAAAAGCTGTCAGCGATCGGCGTTACTCCACTTCCGCACCGAAGCTGGCGAGCACGATCGAGAGGTCGCTCAGCCCGATCACGCGATCGCCGTCGAGGTCGAGGTCCGGATCGAACAGCCGGTCTGACGCATCGAGACCGAACTTGCCGAGCAGGCGCGACAGGTCGGGCAGATTGACCGAACCGTCGCAGTTGAAATCGGCGTACTGCTGCGCACCGAAGAAGTTGTGTGTCGGCATGCCGCCGGAGGCTTCGATCGCGCTGATCGCTGCATCCATATCGCCGAGGATGTCGCCATCCTGACCGGCGATCGGGACGTTCTCGGTGGGGCGCAGGCGCGAGTTGAGCAGCACGGCCCAGCAGATGCCGTCGGGGCGGCGGACCATGTAGGCCCAGGTGCCGGTCAGTGCGCCATTGTGATACACGCGATCACCCCACATCTGCCAGCCGCGGGCATAGCTGCCACCGGACTGCGCGCTCGGATCGTCCATCCAGTCGATGCTGGCTTCGCTGAGCAGCGGACTGTTGCCCTTGTCCCAGAAGGCATTGGCGACGCGAACCAGTTGCGATGCGGTGCCGATCCACGAGCCGTGGGCGTCCATGTTCTCCTGGTTCCAGCCGCCGTAGACGTTGGGGACGACAGTTTCGCCGTCATAGCGACTGGTCGCGCCGCGATAGAACGGATCCTGGTACCACCCGATTTCCTTGGAGTAGCGGTTCTCCTGAAGTCCGCGACCGATTCGCATGCCTTGCGCGCCGACCGGGCAGAGCACATTTTCGCGAACGAACGACTCGTACGATTGACCGCTGACGGCCTCGATGATGCGGCCAAGCAGGCTGAAGCCAAAGTTGCTGTAGTTGTAGTCCGTACCCGGGCTGAAATCGAGCTGATGCAGGGCGGCCCACTGATAGATGTCGAGCTGGCTGACCGGCAGCGTCGCGGGCAGCTCGTCGCGGATCGCGAAGTCCATGAACATTGGGTCAAACCGATTGCGCGTCCCGCCGCCGCAGATGCTGGTTTGGTTCGGGTCGTTCGGGTCGCCGATGTCGCGGTTCCAGCCGCCGGTGTGCTGGAGCAGATCGCGGACGGTGATGCCCGCGGCGAGGGGGTCGCACCAGTTGATCACACCGAGTTCCGGGAAGTCGGCGAGCGTGTCGTTGGGGTCGAGCTGGCCGCGTTCGATGAGCTGCGTGATGGCGATCGCGGTCAGCGGCTTGCTGACGCTCGCGATGCGGAAATAGCTGCCAGGCTGTGCCAGCGGCGCGCCGGGCTGGTCATAGGTGAACGCACGCGAGTAGAGCAGGCGACCGTTCTTCGACACAGCAAGCGCACCGTTCGGCACCTTGCGCTGGATCATGTAATTCGCCATCTCGGCGTCGAGTTGGCTCAGCGCGGGAACGGCGGTGCCGGTGGCGGTGAAGACTTTCGGATCTTTTTCCTGTGCCCACGTCACGGCGTAGCGCGTGTTTCCGCCGTCTTGATAGGCGATCGCGGCGGTCGGCTGCATCCAGTCGTCGAGCGCGAGCACATTCGCCTGATACTGGTCGCTGGTCAGGCCGACGCGCGCGTCCCAGATTTTCTGCACGTCCCAATTCGGCCCGTCGGGACGAACCGACAGGATCGTGAAGCGCGGCGGATCGTCATAGCCGACGATTTGATAGGGCCGACGACCTGCGCCCCAGATGCCGGCGACGGTGTCGTTCACGTCCTCTGCGGCGACTTCGAAGTCTGCGACGTAGGCGTAGCCTTCGGTGTTGCGGGTCCAGATGCCGGCGTAGCGGATGTTGTTGCCCGTGCCGGTGGCCGAGAACCAGCGGAGCACGAGTCCCTGATTGACGGCGCTGTTGTGCTGCGTCACGAAGTCGCCCTCCGTGCGGCGATGCACGGCCATCAGGTTCGCCGCGGGCGTGTTGTCATCAGCCCAGGTCGCGGCGTAGAGCTCGTTGGGAAATTCGCCCGTGGCCGAGACGGCGATGGGCCGCATGCCGAAGTCGTTGAAGAGCATGACCGTGCGGTCTTGATACTGCTGCGCGGTCATGCCGATGCGCGCGTCCCAGTCGCCCCAGGTGATGTCGGTGTCATGCACGCACGCGAAGGTGTAGCGCGGGTCGTTGGTGGGGCCGGTGACGCTGATTGAGATGCAGCGGTAGTCATTCGGAAGTTCATTGGCGAAGTAATCGTTGGTCTGCGCCGTGGACTTACCGTGCCGCATGGACGGTGGCGGTGGAGCGGCAATGGCGCTCACGCCGCACGCGGTGACAGCCGCGACGGCTGCGAATCGTCCGAGTCGATCAAGTAGCTGAAAACGTGTACGCATGGGGTATTCTCCTTTGGGAGCGAAGTAGCATTGGTCCGGTTCGATAAGCGGCGGGGGCGAGCGATCACTCACGCGAAACCGAAAAAAACGGTTGCCCGCGGGAGTGGGTTGCCCGAAAATCTCGGGCAGGCGGTAGCGACGGCTCGGCCGGTGCGACCGTGCCCTTCGTCCGTGACCTCGATTCTGCCCGCGAAACGCGAGAACCTGCCGAATGCTCGATGCGGCTCATGACCGATTGACCAAGGCCGTCGGCGGCGACGAGGACGCGCTGGCCGATCTACTGGCCGAGCACGCCGGTCCGCTGCGCGTCAGGCTTGAGCCGCAGGTGCCGACGCGGTTTCGGCCGGTGCTCGAAGTCGACGACATCCTGCAAATCACCTATCTGGAAGCGTTTCTGCGAATCGGGACGTTTACCAACAACGGGCCGGCGGCGTTTTTTGGCTGGCTGTGCCGGGTTGCGGAGAACAACCTGCGCGACGCGATTCGCGAGCTGGAGCGGCAGAAACGCCCGCAGCCGGCGAATCGTGTGGCTCTGGGCGGCGGGGATCAGTCGATGTGTTTGCTGCTGGAAGAAATCGGGGCGACGACGACCACGCCCAGCCGGAATGCGGCGGCGGGCGAGATGAAGAGCGCGGTGGATCAGGCGCTGGCGGCGTTGCCGGACGATTATGCGCTGGTTATCCGGCAATATGATCTGGAAGGCCGGTCGGCGGCGGAGGTTGCCAAGTCGCTGGGGCGGTCGGAAGGGGCGGTTTTTATGCTGCGGGCGCGAGCGCACGAGCGGCTGCGCGAGCATTTTTCGAGCGGCAACCAATTTTTCAGCCGACCGGCGTGAGTACGGCGCGACCTGCGACGCTTGAAGAATAGATGAACCACAGAGGCACAGAGACGCAGAGGCGCACAGAGGGTAAAGGAGTTGGTGACGTTCGGCTGGCCGATTACCTCGCGGCAAACATCACTCATTCACTCTGTGCATCTCTGTGCCTCTGTGCCTGTGTGGTTCATCTTCTTTGTGCGGTGAGTGCAGATGTCGACCGGAAATGAAAAAGACCTGATTCTCGCCGCGCGCAAGCAAGCGGCCGGTGCGCGGGTGCGCTCGGCTGATGCGCGCGATGACGGAATGCAGGCGGCGGAATTGCTCGGCGCGGCACTGCCCAACTATCGCCTGCTCGGCGGCATGCATCAGGGTGGACAGGGCGTCGTCTACAAGGCGATGCAGCTTGCCACTATGCGGACCGTCGCGATCAAGGTCTTGCGCGAGGGGCCGCTGGCACGGCCGGCCGACCGTGTGCGGTTTGAGCGCGAAGTGCAACTGCTCGCCGGCCTGCGGCATCCGAATATTGTCACGATTCACGACAGCGGCGTCGCAGGCGGGTTCTTCTATTATGTAATGGATTACATCGAAGGCCGCCCGCTGCACCACGCGATCGCGGATTTTGAGTCGGCCGCGTCAACGC
The DNA here is from genome assembly GCA_046155505.1 of Phycisphaerae bacterium. Taxonomy (GTDB): domain Bacteria; phylum Planctomycetota; class Phycisphaerae; order UBA1845; family Fen-1342; genus JBJXFK01. The sequence continues at coordinate 8,504 of JBJXFK010000061.1, read as the reverse complement.
CATCGGATCGCGGTGACGCGTCGTCGCGCGGCACGCGTTCGCAATCGAAGACCCAATCCCGGCGCGCCGGGACAAAATCAAAAATCGCCGCGACGCTCGCGCTGTTCGCCAAGGTCTGCGAAGCAGTCAACGCCGCCCACCTGCGCGGCGTCATTCATCGCGATTTGAAGCCGGGCAATATTCTCGTCGACGCGAGCGGCGAGCCGCACGTGCTGGATTTCGGTTTGGCCAAGGAGACGTCTGACGGCTCATCGGCGCAAGCTGGGTTTGTGCCGATGAGCGTCATGACGCAAACCGGACAGTTCATCGGCTCGCTGCCCTGGGCCAGCCCCGAGCAGGCCGAGGGCCACAGTGATCACATCGACGTGCGCACCGATGTTTACTCGCTCGGCGTCGTGCTCTATCAGATGCTCACCGGCGAATTTCCGTATCGCGTGATCGGGCCGATGCGCGAAGTGCTCAGCGAGATTTCGAGCGCCGAACCCAAGCGGCCCAGCGATCGAAATCCGGCGATTAGCGGCGATGTCGATACGATCGTGCTCAAGTGCCTGAGCAAGGAACGCGAGCGGCGATATCAGTCGGCGGGCGAGCTGGCCCGCGATGTGCGGCGATATTTGGCGGGCGAGCCGATCGAGGCGCGGCGCGACAGTGCGCTTTATGTGCTGCGACGATCAATTCAGCAGCATCGGGTGGCGATCGCGATCGGGGCGGCGTTCGTGCTGGTCGCTGGCGGAGCGGCGGCGATCAGCTATCAGCTTTATCTGCAACAGGTCGAAGCGAGAAACCAGGCCGATGCGGCGCGGGCCGAGGTGCAGGAGCAGTCCGATCGCGCCGAACGCTTTGCCGGCGACGCGCGTGAGCGGTTCGAGGACGCGCGAGAGACGATCGAGTTTCTGATCGATCAGGTTTCCAGCGAATTGCAACACGTTTTCGGCGCGTCGCAAGTGCGGCGCGACATCTTGAAACTCGCATACGAGCGGCTCAGCGCGCTGGCCGAGCAGCAGCCCGACGATCCGCGGCTGCGGGTGGACATCGCGCGGCTGCATCTGCGCACGGCGCGGCTCGCGTCGGAATTGCAGCAGCGCGATGAGGTAACGCGACAGATCGCAGCAGCGCTGGCGCTGGTCGAGCCGCTGTATGCGGCTGACGCGACCGATCACGCCGCGGCGGCAGCGGTCGGCGAAGCGCTGCGCTACCGCGCGGATGATCAACTGCGGGCCGGTGCGAACGACGCGGCGGCGGCGGATCTGGAGCGGGCGACGGCGATTTACACGGCGTTATGCGTAGCGGAGCCGACGGAAGCGAAGTATCTGCACGGGCAATCGCTCATCGTCGAGCGGCAGGCGATCGTCGCGCAGCGCAGCGGCGTCGCCGAGACGGATCAGCGGCTGACGGAGACGATGCTGGGCATGAAGCGGCGACTGGTTGAGCTCGAGCCGGAGAATGCCGAGTATCAGAACGACCTTGGCATTGCGCTCGAGCGGCATGCAAATCGGATGATGCGGCTGCGCAGACTTGATGAGGCGGAGGCGTTCGTTCGCGAGAGCATGGACGTGCGCGAGAAACTGGTCGCGTCCAACCCGGAGAGCCGAAATTACATTCGCGGGCTGTCGATGAATCACGAGCAGATGGCGAATCTGTGTGCGATGCGCGAGGATCGCGAGGTTGAGCGTAGCTGGAACGCGAAGATGTACGACGGCAAGAAGCGGCTTGTCGCGCTGGCACCGAACAACTGGCAGGTGCAGCATGATTATGCGATCTGCCTCGATCGCCTCGGTGCGCAGGCGGATCGCGACGGCGACTTGGCTCAGGCGGCGGCATACCACGACGAGTCGATTGCCATTTATCGACGACTCCTTGATTCGGAGCCAACGAGTCGGCGGTTTAAGATTGATTTGATGTACGGCCTGCGGCTGCGGGCGAAAATCGGGCAGAAGCGTGACGAAACCGCGATTGCCGCGGGCCACTGGCGCGAAGTCATCACGCTGGCTACCTCGATGCCGCCGACCAAGGTGGATGAGCCGGATCGGTTGGAGTTGCTCGGCGAGGCTCATCTGGCGCTGGCGACGCTTGATGCGAACGGGGAGAAACGGGCGTCGCACGCGCGGGACGGGCTGGATGCCGCTCGCGCGCTGCTGAAGCTGCGGCCGGAGTCGCGGAAGACCAAGCAGTTGATCGAGCGCTTGGAGAAGTTGGTCGAGGCCGGTGCGGCGCCTTGATCGGAGCAGATTCGAAAAGCGAAATGCGTTTGCCACGGATTTCACAGATTTGCACAGATAAGAGAAGATTGTGATGGTTGGTGCGCATAGCCGTCGGTTTGGGTGGCACTGAGCATGTAGGATCGCGCGCCGGCGCGCTTTGGCTCAATGCAAATTCAGTCTCTTCATCTGTGAAAATCTGTGCAATCCGTGGCAAAGCGCGTTTGTCCGCCGGCTATTGGTGCGACTCACAGTAGACCGTCGCCGGCTCGAATGGCGGAGGATTGGTGACGTCGACTTTAGCGACTATGCCGGTAGTTGAATCGAAGACCATCACTTGGTCTTTGACAACGAAGACCTGATAGCGCGTACCACGGAAGTTGCCTTTGGCCGAGACGGCGACGCAGCCTGTGTTGCAAACGATGGTCGCCAGAAGTGTTACCAGACCCAGCTTGCGCATGTCCGATGCTCCAAGATTGATGCGATGTGATGCTGCGACGAGCGTCGCGTTCATGCTGGTGGACACGAGCAGGCCGCGTTAGTTGACCGAAAATCTCGACGACGTTTCGTCAATTCGCCGCCGAGCGGGCGACCTGCGTCCAGAAGAACCACGCGGCGGGTGCTGCCAGCAGCGGCGAATCGAGCACGTCGAGCACGCCGCCGAGGCCGGGAATCAGGCGACTGGAGTCTTTCACGTCGAGATCGCGTTTGATGAGCGATTCGCACAGATCGCCCGCGATGCTGAAGAACGCCATCGTCGCGCCGAACGCGGCGAGAAAGGTCCACGACGACAAGACGTGGCCGTGTCGCGGGGCGAGGCCGGTGGTTTCGAGCCACAGGCCAATGCCGATGGCGAGCGCGACGGTGGTGGCGACGCCGCCGATCATGCCCTCCCATGTCTTCTTGGGGCTGAGCCAAGGGATCATCTTGTTGCGGCCGAACGCCAGGCCGGTGAAGAACGCGCCGACGTCGTTCATTTTGACGAGAAAAATGCTGAAAAGAAGCAGAATCGTCGCCTCGGCCCCGCCCATTTCCATGCGCAGCTTGGTCATGTACCCGGCGAGTCCGCCGCAATAGAAGACGATGAACAGCGACGTTGACAGGTTGACCATGACGCTTTGCGTGCCGCGGCGCATGCCTTGGGCGAGAAAGCTGAAGCCGACCAGCAGCGCAAGCCAGAACATGCCCCAGCTCTGATTATGCGCGACATACTCGGCCGGGAGATTCATTGAGATCCACGGCCCGACGGCCAGGCCAGACGCGAAAAATGACGTTTCGAAGCGCAATGGGCGATAGCCGCCGTGGCGTGCGAGTTCGGTCATTTCCCAGACGGCGAGGATGGTGAACGTCCAGACGATGAGCGTAACGAACATGCCGTTGAAGACAAACGGGGCGAGATTGAGCCCGGCGACACTCCAGTTCGGCAGATCGCCCATCTGTCGGGCGAGGGCGATGTCGGCGATGAGGCCGGCGATGACCGCCACCGCGAGCAATGTGCCGAAGATGAGCCGCTGCCTGAGCATGAAGCCTCGAATCGCGACGTGAGCACGGCGGCAAGCCCACGCATGGCAAGCCGCCCGGCCCGGAGCCGGGGTAGGTTACGCGGGGCGGTGCGCGACTGGCAAACGGAAGCGGAGCGTTGTCTGTTTTTAGGAACCGATTGCTCGGCCTTACTCAATCGCCCCGAGCATCGCGGCCAGATCAAATAACTCGACGCAACCGTCCTGATTCCAATCGGCATAGCGATTGAACGCGGCTTGCCCGTCGCATGTGCCGAATGCTGCAAGGACGCCGGCGAGGTCTTCGAGGCCGATCAGATCGTCGCCGTTCACGTCGCCCCGGCGGCGGGCGGTCAGGATTTCGAGACCACCTTCGATCGAACTGACATACAAACAGCCAGCAGCGTATTCAACTGCCGAAACGAAGTGTCGCGTCTGGTATGCCCCCACGACGTCCGGCCGGTCCGGATTCGACAAGCCGTACGCCAATACTTCGCCGGATGTAAAGAGCAACTCGCCGTTCGTGGCGATACTCGAGCCGCCGAGGTGGCGTATGAAAGCGCCGGGACGAATGTCGGCCAGATCTGAAATGTCGAGAACATCGATCCCGTAGTCTGTTTGGATGTAGGCGTGCCCTGCGACAATTTCGAAATCCTTTCCAGGGCCGCGTGTCGGAAAATAGGCAATGTCGTTTGGTGCTTCCGGCACCGACAAGTCGAATACGGTCAGCGCACCAAACCAAGCGCTCTGCATGAACAACCGCCCGTCGCGAATCTTCAACCTCGCGCTAGGTGCCCAAGTGAACCAGTAGTACCAATCTGGGTCGGCTGGGCTGGCTACGTCGAGCATGTAGAGTTCGCCGGACCAGGGCCAGGCCTCATCCGTCGCTCCCACAAAGAGCACGTCTTCGTGCAGTGCGAGCGCGTACACCAGTGCATTCAGGTCTGGCCGCGCAACTTCGCGCGGCCCGCCGGGTGCGAGTAGATCGAAAATCGCAAGCCCATCGACCATGCCGACGAACGCGAATCGGCCGTCGAATTCGATCGCACGCGCATTCTCGCCGAAAGTCGCGCGGGTGATTGGTTGCTCGGGGGCCGACACGTCCAACCAGCGAACGATTCCGCTATGCCCAAGCAAAAATGCGTTGTGGCCGAAAACGCGAGTCTCCAGCACAGACTCGGCTTCGGCGTATGAGCCGCGTTCGATCGGTGCCGCGTCGGCAGGGACGCTGTACGCCGTCAAGCCCAGATAGGGTTTCGCGATCCACGCCACCTTGCCCTGCATCGCGATCGCACCGTAGCGAACATAGCTGCCAGGGTCGATCGAATTCGACACCTGCGGTGCATGCGGATCGGCGAGGTTGATCGAGGTCATCCGCCCGCGTTGATCAAGCACCAGCGCGCGATCGTCGCTCAACACAATCGTCGGTTCGATGAGAACTGCGTCGAACCACACTTCCGCCAGCACGATCGGCGTCGCCGGTTGTGACACGTCAACAATGCCGAGTGTTGTCCAGTTCATCGCGGCGACGATCAGCCCGTCGCGAGCCACCATCGTCGTGGCACCGATGCCGGGAACTTCGCTGACCAGTGTGGGATTGTGGGGCGTCGAGAGATCAAACACCCGCAGTCGCGAATTGCCCGCGTAGTAAAGGTGACCGTCGAGGAACTGAACGTCGCCGCCGGACGCACCTTCAGTCTCGAACTGGAACAATTCGACGGGCTGAAACGGATTTGTCACGTCGTACAGGCGAAAGCCTGTCCAATACGATGCGGTGCAAACTAGCGGGCCGGCCACCGCAACGTGATACGCATAGTTCGGCGCAAGTGTGTTTGGCAGTGCCAGCGGGTGCGTTGCTTGACGAATGTCCACAATTCGGAGACCGACTTGTGACACGGAGACGTATCCGAAGTCACCTTGTATCGCGATTTCGATCACCGATCCACCCAGCGGCTCGGTCTGCCCGATTCGCGTTGGATTTTGCGGATCGGAAATATCCAGCACGACCAATCGCGGCCCGATGCCGACGTACGCCAGATCGCCGCGGATCGTGACCGCGTTGCAGGTGCCGCCCCATCGCCCGATGCGGTCAAAGCGAATGTCAGCCGATGCGAACGAACCCGCGAACGCAATGAACACGAGCATGCAGACACATCGCGAAGACATGAGCAAATACGACATCCGATGGTCCTCCATGACCCGGCGCGTGCGAAAACAGTGCGCCATCCTCTCTATCGGCGAATTCACTCGCCCGCCCGCATGCACACGAGAAACCGGAACACGAGTCGCGAAAGCGTGTCCACGGATCGTGGCACAGACTGTGAGCGTTGCCACACCGACTCGCGATTTTCGCATGCAGAACTCCCATCTTGCCCGCTATGATGGTGTCGGTGAACTATGGTGGTCTTTCTGTCGCACGACATCCTGCCGCGCGTTCGCATGTCGGTGGACGAGTACCTTGAGGCCGAGCTGCCCGAGGGGTTTCGCTATGAACTCGTCGATGGAGTGATCGAAGTGTCACCGGTGCCGAACATTCCCCACGATGTGCCGATCGGTTTTCTCAATCGCCTGTTCGGGCGCTACGCCGATCGCCGCCCCGACATCGTCGGCCACATCACGCAGCGCTCGGCGCTCGCTCTGCGACAGCGCCCGACGGCGCGCGAGCCGGACTTTGCCGTGTACGCCACGGGACAAGTCTCCGCCCGACCCGGCGTAAGCTGGAAACAACTCACGCCGCTGCTGATCGTCGAGATCGTGTCGCCTGGTCAGGCGGAGCGCGACTATCGTGCAAAGCGCGCGGACTACTGGGATGCCGCCGTGCCGGAATACTGGATCGTCGACCCCGACGCGCAGACGTTGACGCTGCTCTCGCGCGGCGAGACGGATTGGGTCGAGCGCACGCTCGGCCAGACCGAGACGCTGCAAAGCGCACAATTCCCCGGCCTGACGTTTGTAGTCGGCAACATGCTCCGCGGCGAGTTGCCGCCGCAGCCGTGAGTGATTCGTGACCCATCCAACGCATGCGTCATCCAAGCCGCCGCGCCATCAGGTCGATCCGGCCCTCTACGCCGACGCCGACGGCATCGTGCAGGTCGCTGTACCGTGCGCGTTTTGTTCGTACAACCTGCAAACGCTGCGGCTCGGCTCGAATTGCCCGGAATGCGGGAAGGCGGTGGGGTTTGGGTTTGTGCCGGAGTTGCTTCAGAATGCACCGGTGGAATGGCTGCGGCGCGTGCGGCTTGGGCTGAATCTGTACTTTCTGTGGGTGCTGCTTTACTTTGTGGCGATTGGGGCCGTCTGGCTGTGGCTGTTCAACTATGAAATGCCACGCATGAGCCCCGTCGCCGGAGCGCCTCCGTTCGGCCCGCCGGCGATCGCGAATTCGATCGGTTTCCACGTCTTTGGGTTTGTGAATTGGGCGGTGTTCACGGCGCTGTCGCTGTGGGCAACGTGGCTGTTTACAACTTCGCGTCCAGACGTGCCGAATGCAGATCGGCCGATCTCTCGAAAGACGCTCCGCAACTGCGTAGCGATCTCCGCCGTTGCGATGCTGGTTTGGAGCGCCGTCGTCTTCGCGCTGGGCGTTTCGCCAAACCAGCCCAACTTGGCTCCGCCGCCAGCGTTGGTCGCAGTGATGGCGGGGTTCCTGGTTATCTGGCTGCTTGGCTTCGCAGCTTGGTGGCGCTACATCGCTACACTGCTCAAACGCGTGCCGAGCCGACGAATGTCGCATCTATCGCAGTTTTTGGCGTGGCTAACTTGCATCCTCGCCGTTCCATACTTTGGGATCGCGGCGATGATGTTGCTCCAGCCATTTCCGGGACCGCCCGCACCGCCGTACGCCGTACTCGCCGGCGCGGCCCCAGCACTGCCGACGACAGGTTTAGCAACGGCAAGTGCTCCAACATCGCAGTGGGTTTACGTGACGGCCTCGATGAATTCCCAAATCGTCACCACACTCCCGGCGGGTACGCCGATCTTCACGCCGGCGATGCCGAGTCGTGCGTTTTTTTCGGTCGGACTTCTCGCGGCGCCATTCATGTGCTGCGGCATTCCCGTGTATTTCATCGGCGCGGTCGTGACGATCATCCATCTCGCGCGATCATTGGGCCGTGTTCACGCGCTGGCTGTCGCGCAGAGCAAACTCAGCGCGACGCAGCCGCCGACTATGTGAGTCATCTATGCCACAAGCGCAGCAATCTCCGCCCAAGCCGCCGCGCCATCAGGTGGATCCCGCCCTCTATGCCGACGTCGACGGCATCGTGCAGGTCGCCGTGCCGTGCGCGTTTTGTTCGTACAACCTGCAAACGCTGCGGCTCGGGTCGAATTGCCCGGAATGCGGCAAGGCCGTGGGGTTTCGGTTTGTGCCGGAGTTGCTGCAGAACGCGCCGGTCGAGTGGCTGCGGCGGGTGCGGTGGGGATTACGCATCTATGTCATATCGGTGCTGGTTGCATTCCTCGCGGCTGTCGGATCGGGTTTGGCAAGCTATTTTATGGTGATGTCCGGCTCGGTCGAAGCCGAGCGAATCGCGGCTTTCACGAATTCCTGGTGGTTCGCGGCCGCTGAAAACGTGTTTTCGCTGGCGTTCACGGCGATATCGGCTTACGGGGCATGGCTGTTCACGTCGCCGCGACCCGCAGCGGCGATCCCCGATCGTGCGCTGTCGCGAAAGGCCGTGCGCGTGGGTGTCGTCATTTCCACCGTCGCGCTTTGTGTGATGATCATTACCGGCATCGGCGGCGGGGTTGAACGACTAGATGAGAACCTGACGACCGCCGAGCTCGTCATCACGATGTGCATCGTTCC
>JBJXFK010000055.1:0-3792 GCA_046155505.1 Phycisphaerae bacterium | reverse complement strand
ACCTGAACAACCGCATCGACCGCGCGTCGCTGGTCACGACCAACTGGGCGCGTTCGTTCTTCTGGGATGAGAACCGGCTCGGCACCGACTTCTTCTCGGTGGTGCCGGAGCCGTCGACGATGGCGCTGCTCGCGCTGGGCGGTCTGGCGCTGCTGCGTCGTCGATAGACGCGAGGAGACGTTGCCACAGAGGCAAGAAGATTTGTAGCCACAGAGGGCACAGAGGACACAGAGAGATATCGAAATCGAATAAGGCATAGCGCGTGCCGCGGTGCTCGAACGCAATCAGAAACTGATTTCTCTCTTCTAGTCCTCTGTGCTCTCTGTGATCTCTGTGGCTCCATCTGAATTCGGTGGCGGAGGATTGATCATGAAACGGAATTCGCGTGCGTTCACGCTCATCGAGCTGTTGGTCGTCGTGGCGATCATCGCCCTGCTCATCTCGATTCTCTTGCCGTCGCTCTCCCGGGCGCGCGAGTTGGCCAAGCGCAGCGTCTGCTCGGCCAACGTGCGCAGCCTGATCACATCCTCGATCACCTACGCGGCCGACAACAAGGACATCGTGCCCATCAACCAGGGCACCGAACCGACATATGTGTACGTGAAGGGCAGCACCATCCAGTCGCCCGGCGGCGAGTGGCACCTGGGCGAGTTGCTGATGAAGTACCTCGGCTCAAACGAATTCCCGCGTCGCAACGCGATGCGAAGATTCAACGTCGAAGACCTCGAAAAATCACGCGATCTCAGCAAAGTCTTCTACTGCCCAACGACCGGCAATTTCGAATCGGCCCAGGCCGACTATCCGCTCTGGTCCACCCCTTCGCAGTTCGGCTCGTTCATGGATTACTCGCAGACTTGGGGCTGGATCGGCCCGGCCAGCCGCTGGATCAACAATCGTCTCTACTGGCTCAACAACGATGGCAAGTACACCGTCATGGACGACGAACGCAACGCCATCACCGTCAATAACGATCAGTTTCAGCTCTACCCGTTGCCCATCAACATCGCGACCGACAAAGCGATCCGCCTGCCCAACAGCGACGGCCAATCGGGCGTACCCATGTTCTCTGACTACGCCGTATTCGCCACCGGCAACCCCGGCACGCCGGCGCAGTGGCGTGCGGCGTTCACCGCGGGTCAACAGATCCAGCCCGAGCGAGCGAACCACCCGTGGACCGGACGTTCCAGCGGGTCGGGCTTTGCGGTCGAGGGCGGAAACTTCGGCTATGGCGATGGGCACGTCGAGTGGAAGGGCGTCAACAAGCTTCGTCCGCGTCTGATCATCGAACGCACGTTCCCAGGCGGCAGCGATCGCCCGACGTATTGGTGGTAACGCGCGGCGACCGCCGCCCCACCGCGCTAGAAATTTGAGTTCGCAAACGTCGGCCCTTCGCCGGCGCAGTCTCTCATCCGGAGGAAAGAAAAAATGCGTAACTTCTGCAAGCTGGCCCTGTCCGGGGCGGTCGGGGCGCTCGCCGTCACAGCGGCGCACGCCGACGAGCACCCGTTCGCGCTGGTCAACGTCATCGACATGACACCGCTCTTCGGCTTCGGCAGTTTTGAGCCGGACCCGAATTTCGACCCGGGCACGCCGCCGCCGAATCTCGGCGATTATCTCGCCAGCCCGCGCATCGGTGTCAACGCCAGCGTGATCGCCGTCGACGGCGATCGACTGTGGGTCGGCGGTTACCTGAATCAGTTGGGCTATGCCGATACAACCGACCCCGATGCACAGCGCCTGAGCTGGTACAACAGCGTCGGCGTGGCCGAGATTCGCAACATTCGCACCACGTCGGGCTTTGCACCCGCCGATATCACACGGCTCGCGAGCACCATTCGCTCCGGCCCCGGCCTAACCATCACCGATCGCATCAGCGGCCTGAACTACGACGCATCGACGAATACGCTCTATGCAACATTCGACGATGCATCGGACGTCAATCCGTTCTTCCTGCCCTCGGGCACGGTTCAGCCCAACACGCAGTACACCGGCATCGATGTCGATCCCAACAGCCCGACTTATGGTCAGGATCGCGCCGGCTGGCCGCTGACCGACCCGATGTTCACCGGCCAATCCGGCGATCGCGCTCGCGCCGGCATCACCGTCGATCCGCTCTCGCCGCGACGACTGTTCGTGTTCGCCGAGGGTCGTGGCTTTCTGTACACCCTCGATGCGCTCAATCCGTCGGCGACTGCGACCAATACGCTGATTCGCGACCTCGTGTCCGATCAGTTCGTCTGCTCGTCGAACGCCTGGCGTCGCTCGGCGCTCGATCCGCTCACCGGCGATCTCTATCTGCGCATCGGCAACGGCGTGAACCGCGTCTATCGCGACACGCGCACCGTCACCGATCCCTTCCGCACCTTCCCGCGATTCATTCGCGAACCCGGCAGCGGCGGCAACGGCACCTGCAACACGCTCGCCATCGGCGGCGATGATCAGTTGGTCGCGCTCAACGCCGCCGCAGCGGCCGGCACCAACGTCGTCGGCACCGGCAGCAACGGCTTCCTCGACACGACGCCCGGCGGCGATGACCAGTTCAACGGCAACTCGGTCCGCGGCAATCGTGTGATCAAAAATTCGAGCGGCTCGTGCGCGGGCAATGCCGACGGCTACCCGTTCGGCGTGGCGCAGGGTCAGGGCATCGCCTATGTCAGCTCGGCCAATCTGGTCGATCTCGGCGAAGACCTCATCCTGCAAAACAATCGCGCCGCCGACGGCACCAACACCGACGGCGAGCTGAAGTTCTATCGCACCGACGGCACGCTGCACTCGCAACTTCAGGTGCCCTGCTCGCCGACCGACGACATCGGCAGCGGCGTGGCGTGGTATGACATGAGCTACGACGCCAGCACGGGCACGCTGGTGGTCATGGAGTTCCAGCGCCGCCTCGTGTTCGTGTACAAAGCACAAGTGGACGGTGGAGACCTGTTCCCGCGTTATGACTACACGCGCAACGGTCGCACCGACATGCAGGACTATGCCCAGCTTCAGCGGCTCGCGCCCGATGGGCAGACCGCGCCGGGCGTGTCGCTGAATGCGATGCGTCTGAATTCCAACAGCGATTGCGATCTCGACGCCGACGATCTGGCCGCGTTTGTCGCGGTTCTGTCGGCTGTCGGTCCGTAATCGCCGCCTGATCTGCCTTGCCGGGGGACGGTCGCGACGGATCGCGACGCAGTGTCGTACCAAGGAGTGATTCGTGACCAAGCCGTTGACATTGTCCAAAGTCGATGAGCAGGATCCGCTGCCCAAGTATGTGCAGACGCGCGACATTCTCGTCGCGGCGATCCGCTCCGGACGCCTGTCGCCCGGAGCGAAACTGCCCTCGACCAAGGAAATCAGCTCGCTCGTCGATGTCAGTCTCATTACCGCCCACAAGGCCCTTGAAGTGCTGGTCGAGATGGGGCTGCTCAGGCGCGAGGTCGGGCGCGGTACGTTTGTCCGTGACGACATCGACTTCACCGGCAAGCAGCCGCGCGACTTGTCGCTCGGCCTCTTATTGCAGCAATCGGCCAATATCAACGTGGACGATTACTACCACAGCACGCTGATCAACGCGCTGCGCCGCGAGGCGCGCAGCGATTCGCAACGGGTCGAGTTCTTCTTTCACGAAGGCTTCGACCTGCGCGACAAGCGTCGAAAGGACATCGGTGCGATCTGCATGCACCCGCCGATCGACGCGATCGCCGAGGTCGAACGCCTCGCGCAGCGCGTGCCGACGGTGGTGCTGGGCGGTTCGTACAACGGCGTGCATGTGACCTGCGTCGATTGCGACAACACGGCCGGGGC
>JBJXFK010000042.1:0-5703 GCA_046155505.1 Phycisphaerae bacterium | reverse complement strand
TGCTCTTTCAGATCGGGGTTGATCCAGCGATTGGCACTGTCTGCAAAGCGTGCGATTTTGGATATTTTTCCAGTGAATGTCTTGCCGGGAACGGCAGTGACGCGAACCACGCACGGCATGCCGTCTTTGACGCGGTGCCGATCGCCCTCGTGAATGCGGAAGCTGACGATCATCTGCGACGTGTCGGGGAGCACGCAGAGCGTTTGTCCCTCATGCACTTTTTGACCCTGCGCAGGGCGAAAATCGTCCCAGGGTGAAGTTTTGTATTGCACGACGCCGTCAACCGGTGCGATGGTCTTGCATTTACCGACCTGCTCAATCAATCGATCGAGCCGCGTGCGACGGACCTGTAGCGTGGACTGCGACTGTTCGAGCCGCACTTCGGCCTGCTTCTCCTTCGATGCGCCGCGTTTTTGCACGCGCTGGAGTTCCTCGCGGGCGCGCTCGGCGTCGGAGGTCTTTTGCTTCATGTTTTTCGTGAGCTCATATTCGTTCAACGTCTTGAGCGCAAGTATGTTTTTCTCAAGCGTGCGATCGGCGTTCTTGAGCTCAAACCTGAGTTCCTCAAGCTTTGACTGCGTGACGAAGCCCTTGACCAGCAGCTTCTCCTGCTTAGTGAGTTCGTCGCGCTTGCGCAGTTGATCCAGTTCGGCCCGCTCGACCTCGATCTCCAGCGTTTTCACTTCCTTGGGATAGTCGCCGTGCGTGTACTTGTTCAATTCGAGTTCGGCGACTTCGAGTTCAAGCTCGGCCTTCTTCAGATCGCTCGCATTCTGATTACGCGTGATTTCGAGCTCTTCGGACGCGGCACCGGCGTCGGCCTCGACCCGGCGCAGCTCGATTTTCTCGGTTTCGAGTCGCTCGGTCAGTTGATCGCTGGCGAGTTCGACCAGCAGGTCGCCCTTTTTGACGCGCGTGCTCTCGGCAACGATGCTCAGAATTGTGCTCTGCCCCTCGACTTCGTTCTTGATCTCGATTTGATCCTTGGGTTTCAACTCGCCGTCTTCGGAAATGACGATGCTCAGCGTGGCGGACTGGACGATGTGAACGCTTGTCTCGGCGGCCTCGCGGCGAAACCAACTTGCCACGTCCAGCCATGAAAACGCCGCGTAGCCGACCGCCAGAATTGCGATGCCGACGACGAGCGTAACCACGCGACGATTGGCAAACAGGCCGCCGCGCGCTGCGGAGCCGTGCCCGACCGAAACCGGCGATTTTGTGAACGTGGACATACGGCTCCTTCACGCTGCGGGGTGGGGCGGGCATCTTGCCTGCCCCACTCGTCGCACGCGCCTGTGCAGGCAGGAATGCCCGCACCACCAGACAGAATTCGCAAATTCGTCAGGGCGTCACCAGCCGTTCGACGAACGCCTCGATGTCGGCTTCGTCGAACAGCGAGTCGCCATTCATGTCGCAGCGTCCAAGCCCGGCGCGGGTCATCGGCTGCTCGCTCGCATGCTTCATCGCCTCGCAAAACAAATCGACGTCATAGGCGTCGAGCGTGCCGTCGGTGTTCATATCGCCCAGCACGACGTATACCGCCGTCAGCGATTGCGTGGCATCGGCCGACAGTTCGAGCGCGGGCGACGCGACCATGCGTCCGCCGCTGAGTCGCCAGTGATCGAATACCAGTCGCGGCGTGCGTTTCGGTGCGCAGAGCGTCAGCCGTTCGCCGCGCAGGCATGGGGCGATGCGATTGGTTAGCATGCGTTCGCCCGATGTACTGCCCGCGCTGGCCAACGCGATCGGAATATCGCTTTCCGGCTCGCTGCGAATCGCCAGATATGCGAGGTCGTCCTCGCGCGGCGCGCGATACGCCGCGACGGCTCGTTGCTGCACATTCGATGAAAGCGCGACCGTGCGTTGCCGGTCGATCCGCGTCGCGTCGTCGATCAGCCAGTGACTCAGCACAAAACCCTCGAACACCGCCGGCGCGGTCGCCTGAATTTCGATTCCGCCGGCGATCGGCAGCCGCAGCGGCGTCGCGGCATCGACGAGCTGGGCATCGCCGCCGATGCGCAGCGTGAGCGGAACCGGCTGCGGGCCGACCGCATCTATAGAGAGGACACGCTCGGCAGCCATGCTCCGCCCGAAAATCGCGACCTCACGCAGGAACCATGCACTCGCCGCCGTCGCGGACGAGCGAATGCGAACTTGCGCGGCGGCGTGAAGTCCGTCGGCCGATATTTCGTACTCGATGCTATCAGTCGTGGGCGAACCAGCGACGAGTAGCGCTTTGAGCCACGAGCCGGTGTCCGAGATGCACTCGACTTCGAGCGGCGACGAGCCGGTGCCGATCGGCGTCGCGCGGATTCGCACGCGCGCACCGGTCAGATCGGACAAGTCGAGCGCTCGCGTGCGCAGCTCGGCGAACGGGCGATCATCGCCGGCGCGCAGTTGCACACCGCCGACGCTGTCCGATGCGAACCAGGTGACGCCGGCGGAAAACTCCCAGCGGCGATCGTCGAGCGTTGGATGGCGGAAGGCGTCGGCGAAGAGCGGCATTGCCGTGCCGGTCAGCGTGGCCGAGTCGGTACCGAGCGGGTCGAACCAACTTGTGAATTCACCCAGCGTGGAAGCCGGACCCAGCACGGGAAGCTGACCAAACGTCGGTGTGGATGCGGCAAGGGCGATGGCGGCGGCACAAAGCGCCGCGGGCTTGCGAACGCGCGGAGAAAAAACACCCGCTAATAGCGGGTGCCACACTTGCGGGTGCCACACTTGCGGGTGCCACACGCGCGCGTGCGATACGGCAGCAGGCAGACCGGTGCGATTCGTCCCCAGCATCGGCGTCATCTCCCGTGCGTTCCCGGTCGCAACCCACACATCGTAACCGCGGCAGTCGCGGAGACGCCACACGATTCTGGCGATTCGATGACGTTGAGCGGCGAATCACCGCTCACGCGAATACGCGGACCGCCTCGCGATGCACTGTCGCATGCAAATCCGCGGTCAGCTCGACACTGGCCGCATAACCGCCCGAAAGCACGATCGCGACCGGTATGCCGCGCTGCTTGAGCTTTGATAGCACGAGCCGATCGCGCTGCGCGAGTCCGTCGCGCGTCAGACCGAGCCGACCGAATCGATCGCCGGCGACAACATCGACACCCGCCAGATAGAACGCGATGTCCGGTCGCGATCGCGCCAGCACATCGTCGAGATGGAGGTCGAGTTGATCGATATACGCGCGATCGTCAATGCGATCCGGCAGCCCGACATCGAGCCGCGAACGCATCTTGTGAAACGGGTAGTTCTTCTGCCCGTGCATGCTGAACGTAAACGTCGCCGGATCGTCCTCGAAGATCGCGGCGGTGCCGTTGCCTTGGTGAACGTCGAGGTCGATGATCGCGGCCCGCCCAATTTCGCCGTCTCGCCGCAGCACACGGATCGCGACGGCAACGTCGTTGAGCACGCAGAATCCCTCGCCGCGATCGGCAAAGGCGTGGTGCGTGCCGCCGGCGAGGTTGGCGGCGACGCCGTCGGCGAGCGCCATGCGGGCGGTCGAGATGGTTCCGCCGACCGCCAGGCGTGATCGCCGCAGCATCCCGTCCTGCCACGGCAGTCCGAGTCGCCGGACGGCTTCGTGGCTGAGCGTGGCGTGCGCAAGATCACTGAGATATTCGGGCGTGTGAACGAGTTGCAGATCGGCCCAGTCGGCCTCTTGTGATTCGACCACGTCGCTCGCATGCACGACGCCTTCGCGAAGCAACGTATCGTGCAGGGCCAGGTACTTGCCCATCGGAAAGCGGTGCGTCGGCGGCAACTGGACGAAATAACCGGCTGAATATCGGACCCGCACGTCGCATCCTCGAATAATTCGGTTATCCGGACCGAGCAGCGAGTCTGTTAGAACTTAATTGTCGCGCACCATTCGTTAGAGTTTATCGTTTTTCGGACAACTTTCAATTGACCTGGCGCACACTCTCTCGGTAGCATGGGGATCGTACAGGAGGAGCGGGAAGTGAGGCCTGCCTTGTCGCGCTGCGCCCGCGGTGCGAATCCTCCACTCTGTTTGTCCGAGTGAACTTGTCACGCAACGTGACACTGGAGGAGCTTTCATGAAGCGTTTCGTTATGTTGATGGGCGCGCTCGCGTTCGTCTCGGCCGCGCAGGCCGCCGTCGTGTACACCCGAAATATTGAGACCAGCATTCGAGCCAACGGCGGATTGGCCGGCTTTACCGGTGCGACGACACCTGCCGATGCAAACCGTTTTATCCTCGATGACGTGCCGATTCCGGTCGCAAATCTGGGCGGTTTCACGTCGCTGGATGTGACCCGCGTGACGCTTGGTATTCGTCGGCTCGCCGGTGCGCCGGCCACCGACATCGAATTGTTTCACTCAACTTTCAGCGACACGGCCGTCGCGCCCGACACGATCATGGATTCGCCGCCGGTGAGCGCCGGCACGATCTCGCTGGCCGCTACGGCTGTTACCCTGACCCAGCTGGTGGTGTTCGGAGATGGCGTTAACACGCTGTTTAGCACGTCGCTGAACATGAACGTGATCGGCGACGGCAACCCGTTGAATGGTGCCGAGTTCGGCTCATTGCTGATCGGCGCGCGCTTCTCGAACGCATCGAGCAATCTTAACGGCTGGCGCATCACCAGCGGTCCCGACGCGAATGCCGCGGGCGTCGCATGGTTGTATGACCCAGGTCTCACCGGTTCGCCCAATCCCGAGTTCCAGTTCGGCTTTGCGGCACCGACGTTGTCGAGCTTCTACATTATTCTCGAAGGCACGCCTGTTCCCGAGCCGACCAGCCTGGCGCTGCTCGGTCTGGGCGCACTGGCGCTGATCCGCCGCCGCTAAGCGGAGCAGTTATCCGTTAGAAACAACGCGAAGCCGCGCGACTCCTCGTGGGTCGCGCGGCTTCGTCATTTCGGTGCGTGCCGCAGCATTGATCTCGTTGTGCTTGGCAATACGGCGACTTGCGCTGCGTTGCACTCCGATAGCTCGCGTCCATTTAAGCCACGCTGAGCCGCTCGACGGAGGACGACGCCATGCGCCGATCGCAATCGCTTTGTCTCTTGAGTATTGCGTTGCTCGCAACCTCGTTCGCGACGGCCCAGCCGACGTTTTCCGGCCTGACCTACGCCACGCTCGGCGGGCAGCCGCTGCTGCTGGACCTGTACCTGCCCGCCAGCGCGCAGCCGCCATACCCGGTGGTCGTGTGGATTCATGGCGGCGGATGGAGCGGCGGCTCGCGACTTCCGGCCGCGAACGCCGGACCGCTGACGCAAGCGGGATTCGCGGTGGCGAGCATCGACTATCGCCTGACTTCGCAGGCGGGCCAATTCGGCGCGCTGCCGGTGACGTTTCCGGCCCAGATTCACGACGTGAAGGCCGCGGTTCGCTGGCTGCGGGCCAATGCGAGCCAATTCGACCTGGATCGCTCACGTTTCGGCTCTTGGGGAAGTTCGGCGGGCGGGCATCTGTCAGCGCTGCTCGGCACATCGGGCGAGCTTTCCACACTCGAAGGCAACGTCGGCGGCAATCGCCAATACACCAGCCTGATTCACGCTTGCGTCGATTACTTCGGCCCGACCGACCTGATCAACATGCAACTCGACGTGGCCACGCCGCCGGGCAGCGTTGGGGACCATGACGCATTCAACTCGCCCGAGTCGCGTCTGATCGGCTGGGACAACCCTGGCCAAGGCATCGGCGACATTCGTGCGAACTTGAGTAACGCCACCGCGCC
>JBJXFK010000040.1:0-5368 GCA_046155505.1 Phycisphaerae bacterium | reverse complement strand
GCGGGGAGCATCGGCCTCCGGCCGGGGCCTGTGTGGCTGCACCGGCCGGAGGCCGATGCTCCCCGCGTGAGTTCCCGGCTTCACAATGCGAAACGCCCGCGATCGCCGGATGTGCCGGGGCGATCGCGGGCAGTGCGTGGCGAGTTTGCTGATGTGTTGCGTATGGACGCAGTGACGATTCAATTGGCCCGTGCGGTTTACGCCCGGCGCTTCAGCAGGGCGAGCATGCCCAGCGACATCAAACCCATCGATGCCGGCTCGGGAACCGCGGGGCCAGCGATTTCGACCACGAGATCGTTGTAGTCCACGTCGCCGAGATTGGGCAGGTCTTCCCAGAACAAGACCCAGTGCGTCAGGCCGTCATCGAAGCCGCGAATCTGATAGGTCACCATGTGGTCGTCCTGGTCGCCGTTGAAGAACGGCTCGGACGTGTATTGATCGCCGTCGCCGCCACGCACCCAGACCCAGTCCGTCGGCTCGGCGAGGCTCATCGTCGCGCTGCCGCTGACGGCCAGGCCCGAGCCGCTGACCGTGAACAGATTGAGCACGTCGATCCACTCGCCGGCCTCAAAGCCCATGCCGAACTGCTGCTGATATCCGGCGAAACGGGCGCGGGCGTGGCTGTCGATCAGGCTGCCGGTCCACAAGCGGTCGTCGGCGTCGCCGGGGTTGCCGGTCGAAATGTTCATGATCCCTTCGACGCCGTAGTCATCGACGCGAACGGCGCTGAGCGTGCCGTTGGTGAGATCGACGAGGTCGCCCTCGCCGTCGGTGCGCGAGCCGAAGGTGGTCCACGGAGTGCCGGGGGAGTAGATGCCTTCGAGGATGTCGAAGTGATTCGGTTCGCCGCTGTCTTGCACAAGCGAGAAGTCGGCGGATGCGGTGCTGGTGATCGCGAGGCCGAAGATGCCGCAGGCGGTCAGACGCAGGGTATTACGAATCGACTTCATTCCAATCCTCCGCATTTCGCATCGTGGCGTTGGTCACTCGTCGGACCGCTGTGTGTCGCACGATGCAACGGGTGTTAGGCAGTCGGAACGGGCGAGTCCAACGGCTGGTCGCGGATTCGCGGTGCGAGCCGCGCGCCGCCGCGTTTATCGGTTTCTCCCGCCCGCGTTATCGGCACTGGAGCACCGCGGCCCCCGCGGTTTTTCTAAATCGCCACAATGAAGCAGTCGAACCACAGAGGCACAGAGACACAGAGGCCGCACAGAGAGTCGGTAGTCGGTAGGGCGGGCATCGCCCACCGATTTATGGAGCAAACACGCCCGGCTTGTGGAGCAGCCGCCCCCGGCTTGTGGAGCAACCGCCCTCGGCTGCGATTCGATTCTCCAACGCATTCAGCATTCGTTCCGACGCCGACCCGGTAGCGATCGGATCTCCGCGCGATGCCGACGCGGTAGCGATCGGGCCTCCGTGCTCGACGCCGGCTCGCGCAGCGAGCACCGAACGCGACGCGCCGGCGAATGCCCAATCGCGCAGCGAGCGCGGGCCACGCCTCGCGCGCTGCAAACACACGGACGCTCTTCGGTCGGCTTCAGCCGACCAGCCCATGCCCCCAACTTCAGTTGGGGGTGGCATATCTGCTACACATTTTCCTTGTGTACATTACTCCTTCAGCCGGCTTCAGCCGGACTTGGGGGGCGGGCTTTTAGTCTGAAGGGGAAGTAGGCCGGTCGCACATCGTTCACAAACAACCGGAAGCCCGGCTAAAGGCCGGCTGAAGTGAATCGAAGAGGAAATTCTCGGCTCGCTCGCCGCCCACCGGCTAAAGGCCGGCGGCAGGAGCCGGTCGGCTGAAGCCGACCCGAATGCGCTCGCCCCGCAGAAATTGATGTCGCGGCGAAAATTGTCTCTGTAGACTGCGCCTGCCCCGCAACGACGCGAACCGTCGGCCTGAAGCGCGTCGCGGTGAGCCGTTGAGGCGTCCATGCGACGATGGATCGGCGGAATCCTGCTCGGCATCGCGCGCTGGATCGGCCGGCTGGCTTGGCCGCTCTTGGTGCTTTGGGTGGTCTGCCATTACGTGCAGATTTCAATCAAGTGCCCTGACCCGCGCGATGCATTCGGACACATCTTCGTTGGTGCGAGCAGTGGTTCGGTGGGTGTACTCTCCGTAGCCCAGCGACAGATTGCATCTGGTGCCTGGGCCGAGTTGAGTCTGGACCGCGGTGCCAGCGAGTTTCAACGCTGGCTGCCGTCTCGACGTCGCGAGGATCTGCAGTGGACTTGGCGGATCGCCCACCGAGGTGCCGCCGAGTATGCATTCAGATTTGACGACGCTCCGCCGCCCAAGCAAGTTTCCGTCGTTCCTCTGCTCCTGCTAATTGGCGGATTGGTCGGATTCACGTTGCTTCAGCCTCGCAGCGTGTACACCGCTCCGGCACGCACTCTAGTTCTGCGCCGATCGCATGCGCGGTTTCTCTTGGGGGTTGCGGCATTTGCTGCGATCATACCGTTCGTTGGCTTCTATCGGATTTGGCAAACGCGCGAGTCGGCCGGTGGATTGAGGGCATTCGGACAAATCAACGGAGAATCGTGGTGCGTTGACGTCGACTCATTTGGAACGGGCGTTCGGAACTCCAGTCTCAAACTGAAAATGACAACTCTTCGTTTCCTATACCCGGATATCGAGCATGAGTTGCTGAGCGCACAGATCGGTCCGATTTCCCAGTCATTAGTGATCTCACCGTTAACCGAAGCACTCGGCAAGTCAACGCCGTTTTTTCGACTGACTCCAGCGTTGGCCGTTCGTGTTCCACACATGCTTCCTGCGGCACTCGTTGCGCTACTCGCTTGGTGGCGCTTCCGACTCCTTCGTCGCCGGTCGCTCGCCGGCCACTGCCCGAAGTGTTCGTACAACCTCACCGGCAACACCAGCGGCGTCTGCCCCGAATGCGGAACACCGATCCACGCTCCGCGCCCGAGACGCGATCCGCTTCTGATTCGTCAGCGTATTGGCGAGTTTGCGAAACCGGCGTATCGATGGGTCTGGCCCACCATCGCCGCGCTCGCGATTATGCTGCTCGCGCTCGACGTGGTGCTGCTCGGCGCGACATTCCTGCTGCGCGCGAATTCCGCGGAGCCGATCGCAACTACCTCGATTACGCTTCGCGCATGGTGCTACTGGGGCATCGTCTGGCTGACGATGATCGCGGCGGCAATCGGCGTGCTCGCGCGCCGCATCGAACCGCCGGGCAACGCACGCTACCGCTTCGTCGTCGCGGCGAATTTGATTCTGATCATTCTTTTGACATGGCCGGTGCCGCCGCCGCCGCAATCCGAAGCGCAGCACCAAGCGTATCGTGACGCGCAGCAGAGTGCGGAGTGGTGATGCGACCATGGATCGGCGGATTCCTGCTCGGCATCGCGCGCTGGATCGGCCGGCTGGCATGGCCGCTGCTGCTGCTATGGTTTGTGAGTCATCGCTACCAGCTCGAATTCAGCGCACAAATACCCGCCCGCACAGCGACAGGTATCTCAATGGCCGCGACGCGCGGCGGAGTGGGCGTTAGCTACAAACAGACTTCGTTTTCGACCAGTTCGCTTACCGCACTCTCCGCAATCATTCTATTTCGCCCGGTCGACTTCGGAGCTTGGTTTCCGCATGTCCGACGAGTGGTCTATTGCGAGCAATGGTTGCGGGCCGTGGGTTGGTCCGGTCCTGCGTCGAGTAAGAACGTCTCTGTGGCGCGAGTCGTCGTCCCGCTGCTGCTCATCGCCGGAATCGCATTTGCCGTTCGACTCGTGTCCACGTTGCGCGCTCCGGCGCACCGACGATTCCCGGTGCGCGCAATCATCGCATGGAGCGCCGGCGTTTGTGGACTGGCGTCGCTCATCGCGTGCATCTGGGCGTTCAATCGTGCGACTCACGCTGGCGCTGATCCGGTGCTGGCGAGTCGAACGATCATTACGTCGCCGATCGGCACGCAAGTCGTCGAGTTTAACGATTTCAGGATTGGAATCTCGTCGCATATACGGCGGACTCCTCAAGATCTCTGGATCTCGCCACTAATCAGTGCGAAGTTCGAGGGCACGATCTACCTCACGCCGCCCGACATAGCAGACTCGGCTCGATTTCTTGAGTTCGCTTTCTATCACGCCAGAGCGGCCACGCTCAACTCGCAGTTCCAAATGCCGACGTGGCTCGCTCTCGCCGTGTTGGCCGCCGCCAGCATCGCCGTCTGGTTCCTGTTTCGACCGCGACGGCGAAAAGGTCATTGCCGCCAGTGCCACTACAACCTCACCGGCAACACCAGCGGCGTCTGCCCGGAGTGCGGCACGCCCGTCGATCCACGCGCCGCAACACGCAGCGATCCGTCATCGCCGAAACCACCGAGCCGCATCGGCGTCCTCACCTGGCGCGCAGTCGCGACGACCGCGATCGCGTTGCTCGTAGCCGATGTCGCATATGCCGCCGCCTACGCTGCCACCCCGCTCGCTGCGAGCGGCGGGATCCGAGCATTGAATTCGGCGGTTGTCGCCGGGAGCAGTTTTGCCGTCGTCTGGCTGACAATCGCCGCAACCCTCGTCTGCTCGCTCACCCGCCGCATCGAACCGCCGGGGTATTTGCGTTATCGATTGATCGTCGCGGCGAATCTGGTTGCGCTGATCGCCGCGAGTTGGCCGGTCGGCTAGCGCGGCTGTGCGGTTGGATCGAGCCGCGCGCGATGCACTTCGGCAGAGAAATCTCGGAACTGGGCCCAGCAGGACCGGAACACCCTGCGAATTCTACGGGGAATAACGCGATCGGCGATTCGGGCGCATCATTGGGCGCAACATTTCCGCCGAGTCGGTTGCCGGACGGTTCCGACGCTCCGGCTTCGACCGTGCCGAGCGCGACCGGGTTTGCCGAAGCGATTGCGGCGATCATGGCGTTGCCGGGGCTGACGGACGCGGAGCGGACCGAGTGCATTCGTCGCCTTCTCGGCAAGGCGTGAGCGCCGACGTTGCCCCGTATGCCCGGTCGGTTGTGCGATTACAGGCGATTGGAGCGACGCGGCGAGCGAACGGAGCGGCGCGGCCGGGGAAGGGCTGCGGGCGCGGGGATGCGAGCGCGTTCCGACGGGCCGAGCGACCGGCGATCCGCGACCGGCGGCGTGGCCGGGCGTCGGCGGGCGAGATTTTTTTTGCGTCGCCGGTTCTGAATGTCTGCCGTTTCTTTACCAGACCCCCACCCCGAAATCGTCGGCACTACCCTCGTATAGCCCGCGCGTGCAGACGCGGGTATTCGTTCCTTCGTCGTCCGATTTGCTAGGCGCTGAAAACCGACGTACGCTCGTGGAGCGTTTGATTTCCGGTGTACACAAGCGCTGTCACAACCGGGAGACGTGTAGTCTCGGACGAGCTTCGGCGGCAAACGAATGAC
>JBJXFK010000026.1:0-24015 GCA_046155505.1 Phycisphaerae bacterium | reverse complement strand
CCAGCAAATTCGCACCGGCGATGTCGCCTTCATTGTTGCTTCGCGGATTCACGGCGCGATACGTCGGAATGCCGTTGGCCGTCTCATCCGCCGCCGACGGCACATACGCCCCGCCGACCTTTTGATCGGCCCGGAACGACTCCAGCCCCGTGGCCAGCGTGCCAAGTGTCGAGCGCGTCACCGTCGCCTTGGCTTGGTTGCGAGCCGCGTTGACCGCGGGCAGTAGCAGTCCGACCAGCAGGCCGATGATCACTACGACCGTCAGCATCTCAACCAGCGTGAACGCCTGGGCCGACCGGCTCGACGACGCCGTCTTGAACGATTTCATAACAAAGCCTCCAGAGCGGTTCACTTACTTGTTGAAATTCGTAATGTCGTCATCCGTGCCGAACAGCCCGTCGCGACCGGCCGAGACCATCACAAACGTATCCGGATTGCGCGGCGCGATGCGACCCTCTTCGGCCGCGCCGGTGCCGCGCTTGGTCGTGTCATAGATCGAGCGATCGGCAAGCGTCCGCGCAAACGAGCGCTGCACAGGCCACTTGTTCGGCTCGTCGGCGTCCCAACCCAAGCGAGCCATGAAATGCGCATTGGGCACGGCGTCGGGGTCATTCGACCAGCCACTGCCTCGGAAATCAAACCCAACCGACTGCGCCCGGTCCCAGCGACCGACGCGCACCTCCGAGCCGGTGATGGCGGCGTTGTCGCTTTGGTCATACAGGCCGATCTTCAGCGATCGGTTGCTGCCCTGACCAGTGCTGAACGGTGCCTCCGCACCGGCCGTGGCCGCGTAGTACAAAATCGGACCCTTGAACGCATCGATAAAGTACGGCACGCGGGCGCTGGACCACTCGACATCCGGCGTATCAAGGCCGTTGGCCAGTTGCGCCGGCAGATTCGCGATCTCGTCATCCGAGAGCGAATTGTCTTCGACGAACTGCGCGAGAGTCTGGTAGTTCTTGCCATCGGGATCGACGTAGGGCGTAGCGCGGCTGTACTTCTTGCCGCTATAACCGCTGGCACCCGGAAGCTCGTACCACGCATTCCAATCGGTCGCCGTGATGCGGCCGTCGGCGTCGTGATCGTTGCTCAGGTCGTTTTTCACGTAACCCTGGCGATCGGGGCCGACGAGCTGCACCACCAGCCATTGCGTGCCGGTGAGTGTCGGGCCGAGGTTTGAGTAAGCGCCCGCGGCGACGAACGGGTTGTTGCCGCCCGACGCGGGGAGTTTTGAGTTGTCGCTGCTGAACATCAGGCAGCCCTTGCCGATCGAGTCGAGCTGGGCCTTGGTCGAGGCTTCCTTGGCTTGATTGCGAGCCGCGGACAGGGCCGGCACCAAAATGCCGATCAGCAATCCGATGATCGCGACCACGGTAAGCAGTTCGACCAGCGTAAACGCCTCGCGACCGCTACGGAGAATGCGCTTCATACTGCACCTCTCTGGCCGGCCCAGGCCGGCGGTTCCCCCAGCAACAACGCTCTTACTTGCTCGTGAGCGACTGAAAACAGTGCTCAGTGCTCAGTGCTCAGTGCTCAGTGCTCAGACCTTATGCCGCAGACCTCACCGATCCATCGCGCTTTACTTGCTCGTCAGTGACTGAATCAGGTGGATCATCGGCAGATACAGCGACACAACGATGAACCCGACGATCGAGCCGAGCACGACAACCAGGATCGGTTCGAGCAGGCTGACCAGCGACGCCACAAGCGTATCAACCTCGTCGTCGTAATTGTCGGCGACCTTGTAGAGCATTTTGTCCAGTTCGCCCGTCTCTTCGCCGACGTCGACCATGTTGACGACGATCGCATCGACGCACTTGCTGGCGCGGAGCGGGTTGGCGAACGAATCGCCCTCGCGAATCGAGTCATGTACGCGCCCCAGCATGCGGGCGTAAATCTCGTTGCCGGTCGTGTCTTTGGTGATCTTGATTGCTTCGAGAATCGGTACGCCGGCCGAGATCAACGTGCCCAGCGTGCGCGTGAAGCGGGCGATACCCGACTTGGACAAAATCTGGCCCATGACGGGCACTTTCATGAAGATCGTGTCCAGCGCATAGCGCCCGGCATAGGCCTGCCGAATCAGCTTGTAGGTACCGAAGATAATCAACGGCGAAAGCAGGATCACGAGCCAGCCGGGAGGCGACCCGGTGAGCAGCCATTGCGAGACGCTGATCAGAAACTCGGTCGGGCCGGGCAGCGTTTTCACGCCGAAGTCGATAAAGATCGTGCGGAACTGCGGCACGAGGAAGATGACGATGGCAAGGGTGATGCCAAGGGCGATCGTAATGACGACCGCCGGGTAGATCATGGCACCGATAACCTTCTGTTTGAGCTTTTGGCTCTTTTCAAGGAAGTCGGCAAGACGCTGCAAAATGACGTCGAGCACGCCGCCCGCCTCACCGGCGGCGACCATGTTCGCGTAGAGCCGATCGAATGCCTTGGGGTGACGGCCCATTGCTTCAGAAAGCGTCGAGCCGCCTTCGACATCTTCGCAAACCTGTTGCAGTACACGCTTTAGCATTCCGGGGCGCTGCTGCTGTTCGAGAATGCGGATGGACCGCAAGATCGGCAGGCCGGCGTCCTGAAGCGTTGACAACTGACGCGTAAACTGCGTCAGCATCTTGGTCTTAACCCAGCCGAAACCGGTTCCGGCGGCCTTTTTCTTGGTGACCGCGCCGCTCTTGGCGACTTTTTTCTTGCCGGCCTTCTCGAGCACCTTGGTCGGGAACAGGCCGAGACTGCGCACCTTGGCGACAGCCTCTTCCCTCGTTGGAGCCTCGAGTTCGTCCTTGACTTCCTGACCTGAGGAATTCAGCGCTTCGTAGAGAAACACGGACATTTTCAGCACTCCACGCCGCAAACAGCGGCCCGGCGATGCAACAACGACGTAATGCCACGACGTATTCCGGGCCGGTGGATTATTGACGCCCCCATGTGCCCCGTCCAATACCCCGGCGGCGAATTTTGCCGAAGCGACAGGTCGGTGGGCGGCAGGAATCCAGCTACATCATAACACATACGAGGGCAGACCTTAGCAGGATTTTGCGCGTCGCGAGTCGTGGCATGCTTATGCGGTACTCCGCATACGCATGTCTTCGAAGCCATGCTCAGGCTGAGTACAGCCTGAGCATGCCACAATGACGTGACGTCGAGCCGTTCGCCAACGCACAGCGAATCGTGTACTAATGTCGCCCGCCATGATCATCCAAAATCCATCGTTGCACCGCACGCCGAAACGCTACGAACGCGGACCGCTGTCGACGTTTCCGCCCACCGTCGCATGGGACGGCGGACGCGACGGAGTGCTGCAACTGCTCGACCAGACCGTGCTGCCCGCGACCGTAACGTCGCGCCGCTGCGAGTCCGCCGAGCACGTCTGGCAGGCAATTAAGGAACTCTGCGTCCGCGGCGCGCCGGCCATCGGCGTCGCGGGTGCGTATGGTCTCTGCCTTGGCACACGCGATGCGAGCCAGAAGAAAGACCGGTCGGAGACCGGTCCCCCAGCGCAACGTTCCGCCGAGTTTGTCGCGCATGTCGAGAAAATTGCCGCATATCTGATCACGTCGCGACCGACGGCGGTCAACCTGGCGTGGGCGGTTCGCCGCGTGGCTGATTTGGCGGCGCGCGTTTCGCGAGAGAACGCGCCCGACGCGACATGGGACGCGATGCTCCTCGAATGCCACGCGATTTGCGATGAAGACGCCGAAGCGTGCCGGCGCATTGGTCAACACGGCGCGGCACTGATCCCCGAAAACGGCGGCGTGCTCACGCATTGCAACGCCGGCGCATTGGCGACGGTCGCGTATGGCACGGCGCTCGCCCCGATGTACGTGGCCCAGGAAATGGGCCGAAAATTCCGCGTCTTTGCCGACGAAACCCGCCCGCTGTTGCAAGGCTCGCGACTCACGGCGTTCGAACTCGCCACCGGCGGCGTGAATGTCAGCATCCTGTGCGACAACGCCGCCGCCAGCCTGATGCGACAAGGGCACATTCAGATGTGCATTGTCGGTGCCGATCGCATTGCGGCCAATGGCGACACGGCCAACAAGATCGGCACCTATTCGGTCGCGCTCGCGGCAAAGGCCCACGGCATCCCGTTTTACGTCGCGGCCCCACGCTCGACGTTCGACCTGTCCATCGCGAGCGGCGACGCGATCCCGATCGAGCAGCGCTCGGCGGACGAGGTTCGCGGCGGCTTCCTGCGCGAAGGCGTGACGGCAAATGTGCCGTGCGTGAATCCGGCGTTTGATGTGACGCCGGCGGAACTCATTGCGGGGATCGTCACCGAACTCGGCGTCATTCGCCCGGTTACCGCACAGAGCATTCTCGCGACGCTTGGCGGCTGAGCGAGCGGACGGACGTTCGTCAGACGAGCGCGAATGCGCAATCCAAAATCCAAAATTGCCGGCGGGCGTCGCGCCGACAAGATTTCGAAGCTCCCGGCAGTTCCTGCTCGCCGCGGGCCAGAAAAATCAGTGGTCGTCGCCAAGCGCTACTTGATCAGTCACACGGTGAGGCTTTATAGTTCCCTCGCCTGTGAACGGCGGGCTATCCCTCCTTCGGAGTTGGCACGATGAAAACGCGGTCGATCAAGTTGTATACGCTGGCGGCAGCGCTGGCAGGCGGCATGGTGTTTCAGTTGTTCCCGACCGGCTGCGCGCCGACTCTGGGCACGCTCGGGGTTCGGTCGTTCAATTTTTGCGCCGTGCTGAACTGTAACGAAAACACGTTCTTCGACCTTTGCAATCCGGCGGCGCCGATCCTGCTCGATTGCCCGTAGCTCGAATTGAGAACTGAATTAGGGCGGCCGATTTTTCGAACGTCGCGGAAGAGAGCCATGAATAACAAGAAGTATCGTCAGGCCGTGTTGACCACCTCGATCGTCGCCGCCGGCGGCATCGTACACCAGTGCTCGCCTTCGGGCCTGATCAACGTCGCGGGCCAGATCAATCCCTGCGGTACGATTCTGAATTGCGACCCAAACGCATACAACGTGTTCGTGCGCGGGATCGAGGATCCGTTCTGCACGTTCCCGCCGTTCTGCACGACGGGCGATCCGATCCTTCCGTGATCGACGCCGCTTCGCGTTCGTAGCCACACCGATTCCGCCGCGCCCGCGTCAAACGGATGCGGGCGCTGGACACTCGCATTTCGCTCGCCTCGCGCATACAGTCAGCAAGTGCGAATCGCGCGGCATGGACGCCGCGCCAGCGACCGAGCGGAGACGCGATGCGCCATCGCCACTCACGACTGCCCGTGCGCATCATCGCCGCATCGTTGGTCGCGCTGCCGCCGATCGCGTCGCTCGCGCAGCAACCGGTGCCGCCGCCCCCGGATTTGCGAAATGCCACCGTCGCCACACTTCCCGAAAGCAACGAAGCGCTGCTCATCACTGGTCGCGTGAATCAGGCATTGCGTGACGGCGACTATCAGCTCGCCGCGCAGCTGATCACCACGATCATGAAGTTGCCGCCCGACCTGGTCGCCTCGCCCGCAAGCCGCACGTACTACCCGGTTTGGCGACAGGCATTGCGGCTGCTGCTGCAATTTCCGCCGGCCGGCGTCGAGGTTTATCGCCAGCTTTATGACGCCGAGGTGCGATCGCGGTTCGAGGAAGCGCGCGACAAGCACGAGCTTGCCGCGCTCGACGAGCTGTTTCGCAACTATCCGCTTTGCTCGGTCTGGGAAGAGATCGGGCACGAGCTGGCGACGCACATGCTCGACGACGGCAAATACGCCGACGCGATCCAAATCCTGCGCGAGCTGCAATCGTCGCTCGAAGAGACGCGCCCCGAAGTGCGCGGCTTGCTCGTCGCAGCGCTCGTCTCGGGCGGCGGACGGCGCACAGCGATCGCCGTGCTCGACGAGCTCGCGGCCGACGCCGGGCTGGCGGCGCTGCCCGGCTGGCCAGACAAGATCAAGACGCTGCGCGAGTGGGTGCAGCAGCGCGCCGACGCGACCGCCGAAGTGCCGCCCTTACGACCCGTGCTCACCGCCGCGAGCTTTTGGAACACATCGCTCGCCGCCGACGCCGGCCCCGGCGATGACGACGCGCTGATCGCCGAGATCGACGCGGCACGGCGACTGCCGCTGCTCGAACCCGTGCTGATCGGCGATCGTCTGATCGCGCGAGCTCGCGGCTCGATCTGGTGTCTGGAAGCGACGACGCTCAGCCTGCTCTGGCAAGTCGAGGAACTCAATTTTGATGACGTGCTCGGCTCGCGACAAATTCCTGATCTGAACTTCGAACGCGAAGACGGCGAGCCGACCGGCGATGTCGACTTGCAACTCACACACCATCTGCGACACGTCGTGAGCGCCGCCGACGGACTGGTGTTCACCATCGAATCGCTGGCGCTGGCCGACAGCGACCTGACGCCGCTGCATCGCCGCGGATTCATGTTCGACGCCGACCTGGTGCGGCGAAACGAGCTGGTGGCGCGCAGCCTGAACACCGGGCAAATCCTGTGGCGCACGGGCGAGGAAACGAGCAGCGTGCTGTTCGATGTTTCGTTCCAAGACGCGCCGCAAATGGTCGGCGATCAACTCGTCGCGCCACTGCGCCGCGATGGCGATCTGCGACTGGCGATTCTCGAACCATCGAGCGGCAAGCTGATTCGCGAGGTCGCCGTGGTCGGCCCGCCGACGCACTCGACCAACGCAGGCGGACGATTCCTACTCGCGCAGGACGAGACGACGCTCTACGCCTGCACCGGCAACGGCGTGATCGCGGCCCTCGATCGGCGGAATTTTTCGTGGCTCTGGGCATCGACCTACAACAGCAGCCTTGCGGGTCATCTGGGGCAGATGGGCTGGACGCCGACCGACCTGCCGCCGGAATCGAGCGTCGATCGTCCGGTTTTCGCGGGCGAGTTGCTGATCGTCGCGCCGATGGACAGCACCGAAATTCTCGCGTTCGATCGCTTCAGTGGGCGCGAGGTGTGGCGCATTCCGCGTCGCGAGTATTTCTATCTGATCGGCGCAACCGAAGACGGCCTGATCGTCGGCGGCAACACGATCGCCTGTCTGAGCCTCGCCGCGCCGCAACGCAAACTGCCTCTGTGGCGCAGCGTGCCGCTGGAAGTGATCGGGCGTCCGGCACTCGTCGGCGATCGCCTGTTCGCCGCGACCAAAGAGGGTGTCGTCGCGCTCAGCGCGCGAAACGGTCGCGTGCTCGATGGCGGCCCGCCGCGGCTAGATCTCACGGTCGCCGCCGCAACGGAACGCCCTTCGGACGCGCCGGCTTCGACCACCGACGTTGCGCAGAGCTCACGCGGCAATCCGGCCAATGTGCTTGCATCGACCGACGCGATTTTTCTCGTCTCGGCCACGCGCGTCACCAAACTGCCCGACCCGCACGCCGCCCGCAAACAAGCCGAGACGACGCTCGCCGCGACTCCGGGCGATCGCCGTGCGGCGCTCATTCTGGCCTGGCTTGACGTGCTCGACGGCAAACTGCTCGAGGCGGCAGCGCGGCTCGAAACGATCGAATCGCGCGACGATTCAATCTCGCGCGCCCGCGATCGGTTGTTGACCGACACGTTCATCGAGCTGGCCCGCAACGCCGGCGGCGGCGATCGGCTTGCAAAGCTAAAGCAGGCGGCCAGCCTCGCCCACTCGCCCGAAGTCGCCGCGAGACTGGCGCTGATCATCGGCCGCGCGCTCGAGGAAGACCGCGATTGGTCGGCGGCGCTCGATCATTATCTAACCGTCTTGTCGCAGACCGAGTCGCGACTGCTGGACGCGCCCGATGACGTCGGCGTGCGCACCGCCGACTGGCTGCATGCCACGCGGCGGATGCGCGTCGCACTCGACAGCATGACGCCTGTGCAGCGCGCCGCGTGGATGCAGGCCGCACTGGCGAAGGCCGAAGATCCGCAATCGCCTGTCACGCCGCTCGTGCGGCTCGCGGCGGCGTTCGAAAATCCGCAAGCCGAGCCGGGCATCGGCGTCGCGCTGGCGGCGCGTCGTACGACGCGCCGCGAGATCGCACCCGAGGTGCTTCGGGACTATCTGCCCGATCAATTGCCGCCCGGCGCGACCGACTTGCAGCGGCGAAACTTGCTGCTGGCGCGGTGGGAAGTTGCCGCGACGATCAGCGACACGGAGGGCGCGACCGGCGCAGCCCGCGACTGGCAACAGACTTTCGCCAACAAGCCGTTGAGCGACAGCGAGGCCGCGGCGCGCGAGTCGATGCGCATCGATTCAATCGAGTCGGCCCAGCGAAAAACCTCCGAATTCGCCGGCGAGACATTCGGCGAGGACTTCGCTCAGTTTGGCCGGCGCTGGCGCGTCCGCAGTGCTGAATTGCTGCTCGACCCAGATCGCCCCCTCGCCGCGAGCGACGGCTGGTTCATGTCGGTTTTGATCGCCGAGCGACGCGTGCAACTGCGCGAAATCCTGCGCAATCAACAGCCGCAGCGCGATCGCGTCTGGGGCGTCGGCGCTGCGCGTAGCATCGAACCGACGCGCGGCATCAATGTCCAATCGGTGCTGCGCCAGCTCGAAGCGCGGCGGCGCGACGTGTGGTGGATGCGAACCTACGAGCAGCGCGCCGTCGTGCCGGTTCCCGGCGGGATGGTGTGCCTGGGCATGGGGCCGGCGCTGTATGGCGGCAACACGATCTGGGAACAGACGATCGCGGGCATGGACGAGCCGCCGCGCGAATTCGCGGATCAGTCGGCCGTCGGGCGATTCGGCGTGTACGTGCGCACGCGGCGCGATCGCGTCACGCTGTTCAATTGGTTCGATGGGCAGGTCTGTTGGCAGCGCGACTTTCCCGGCGCGACGATCAACCAGATCGCGCTCGTCGGTAATCGACTGGTGCTGCTCACCGACGAACAGCAATTGTGGACCATCGACGCGCGCCACGGCGACAACTTGCAGCGCTTGCCGAGCGAAACGGGCGCGGTCGTCGCCATTGACACGACGCGCGACGACCTGATTGTCTGGACCGACGCGAATGTCACGCTGCTCGACATCGCCACGTTGCGGCCGCGCTGGGTCAAGGCCTGTCGTGGCGTGCAGGGCCGACAACTTGTCACGCCGCCGGACGGTGCCGCGATCGAGAAATCGACGATGCTCGTTTATCGCGAGCGCGAGCGGCTGTCGTGGGATGTGCTGCGGATCAGCGACGGTGCGACGCTGATCGACGGAATTCTCGACTTGCCCGGCTATCTGACGGCGGCGGCGGCCCTGCCCGACGGTCGCCTGTTGCTGGCCGGCAAGACAGTCGGCGATGGCGAACGTGGCGGCGTCGAGAATGTACATGTCGTGTCGATCGATGTGAACGATCCGGCGCAGCGCTGGGCGCGAGACGTTCCGTCATCGACCACGCTGAGCGCCGGGCAACTGCTCGGCCATCCAAATTTTGTGCCCGTGCTGAAAGATCGCGGCGTGGGAGACGCAATCCCGGCTGTGGTACTGGTCGATAAGAGGGATGGGCGCGTGCTCGATCCGCTGCCGCTGCGTGGCGAGTTCGAAAGCAATCTGGAGTTCATGTGCGAGCCGATCGTGCTGGTGACGCCGTCGCGAATTGTGATCCAGTTGCACGGCAATTTGCTGGCTTTCGGCACGCCGCCGGTGAGCAAACCATGAAGACGAATTCGAGAATTCGTGCCCGGTCGCAGCGCGTGCTCGCGCGTGTCACGACGCGATCGATGCTCTTTGTCGTCGGTTTCGCGACGGTGATGACGACGCCCTGTCTGGCCCAATCGCAACCTGCAGCCCCAGTCACGCCGCGCGCGGCCGAGATACCGACCGCCGACCCGCCGGAGATCACGCCCGCCGTGCGCGCGTCGATCGATGCGGGTATCAAGTACCTGGTGACCACGCAGAATCGCGACGGCAGTTGGCGCACCCGCGGCTCGACCGGTGCCTATCCGGTCGCCATGACCTCGCTCGCCGGTCTGGCCGTCATCGCCGGCGGCAGCACGCCGACGCAGGGCCCGCACGCGCGGAATGTGAGCAGCGCGGTCTCGTTCATCCTCAAGAGCGCTCGGCCCGACGGTTTGATCGCGCAGCTCGAAGAAGAAAGCCACTGCATGCATGGGCACGGCTTTGCGATTTTGTTTTTGTCGCAGGTCTATGGCATGGAGGAAGACCCGCAGCGCCAGGCGCAGATTCGCGTTGTGCTACAGCGCGCGATCGAGCTCACCGGGCGCAGCCAGAGCGCCGCGGGCGGCTGGCTCTACACGCCCGACAGCGGCGGCGATGAAGGCTCGGTGACGGTGACGCAAGTGCAGGGTATGCGCGCCGCGCGCAATGTGGGCATCGCCGTGCCCAAGCGCGTGATCGACAACGCGATGAAGTACCTCGAAAAGAGCACCAACGAGGACGGCGGCATTCGCTATCAATTCAGCGACAACGGCCCCAGCCGACCGGCGATCAGTGCTGCGGCCGTGGTGTGCTATTTCAATGCCGGGCTGTATGACGACCCGCGCGCGGTTAAGGCGCTGCGCTATGTCGAGCCGCAATTGTCGCCGAGCCGATCGGAGATGACGCGCTATTCCGGGCACTATTTCTACGCGCACATGTACATGTCGCAGGCGATGTACCTGCTGGGCGAAGAGAAGTGGCGCGAATACTTCATCCCGATGCGACAAGCGCTGATCGAAAAGCAGAGCCGCTCGGATGGTTCCTGGGACGGCGACCACATCGGGCCGACGTATGGGACGTCGGTGGCACTGCTGATCTTGCAGTTGCCGTATAAGAATCTGCCCATTATGCAGCGTTGAAGCGGAGCGACGTGAGCGAGGAATTGCCCATCTCGGAGCCGCTCATCCGGCTTGATCCGCTGCCCGCCGCGCTGCGCGAGCGAATCGAGCGGATCGACGCGCTCCGCGATTCGTACGCGGCTGCCGTACGCACCGGCGCGGTGCTGACCAATGTGCTCGACGCGATGCGCATTGAGCTGACCTATCACTCAAACGCGATCGAGGGCAACACACTGTCGCTGCGCGATACGCAGCTCGTGCTCGAGGGTCGCGTGCCGCCCGGCGAGCGTGACCTGCGCGAAATCTACGAAGCTCGCAATCACGATCGCGCGGTGCGGCTGGTCGAACAGTGGGTGGTCGATCGCCCTGCCGATTCGCCGATCACCCGCCGCGATCTGCTCGACCTTCACGCACTGGTGCTGGCCGACATACAGCCGACCGCCGGCCAGTTTCGCACGCATCGCGTGCTCATCGCGGGTTCGAGTTTTGTACCGCCGGGCAGTCACCGTTTCGACACGCTGATCCCCGCAGCGCTCGAACTCGCCGGACGACGCGATGCTCACATTGCGATTCGCGCGGCGGAACTGCACTACAACTTTGCCGCGATTCACCCATTCGGCGACGGAAACGGCCGCACGGCGCGTCTGCTGACGAACTATGTGCTGTTGCGCAACGGGTTCCCGCACGCGATCATCGAGGTCGAACGGCGATCGCAATACTTGAGCGCGCTTGATCGCGCCAACGTGGGCGAGTGGGCGCCGTTCGCCGAGTTCATTCTGGACACGATCGAGCGGTCGTTTTCGCGCGCACTGGGGTCCCCGAATTCCGAACCATGATCGCGACTGCGCCAGGTGCAATCAGCCGCCGGATCGGCGAAGATTCGCACGCCTTGTTGTCGCGATCGGAGAGCAGACATGAACGATGCCAGTGAATCGGCGGTCCCTGCCGCGCCGCAACCCGTGCGCCAAACGCCGTCAATCGATGACGTCGAAGCAGTCTCGCGTTTGCATCAGTCCTACGGCCTGATCAAAACCGAGCTAAGCAAGGTCATCGTCGGCCAGGACGACGTGATCGACAAATTGCTCATCGCCCTGTTCGCCCGCGGGCATGTCATTCTCGAAGGCGTTCCCGGCCTCGCCAAAACCCTGATGATCAGCAGCCTCGCCCGCTGCCTGGGTCTCGAGTTTCGCCGCATTCAGTTCATGCCCGACCTGATGCCCGCCGACATCACCGGCACCGAAGTCATTCAGGAAGACAAGCGCACCGGTCAGCGCAGCTTCCGTTTCCTGCAAGGCCCGATCTTCACCAACGTGCTGCTCGCCGACGAGATCAACCGCACGCCGCCCAAGACGCAGGCGGCGCTGCTCGAGGCGATGCAGGAACAAAACGTCACCGTCGGCGGCGTGCGGCATCCGCTCGATCCGCCGTTCTTTGTGCTGGCGACGCAAAACCCGATCGAACAGGAAGGAACGTATCCGCTGCCCGAAGCGCAGCAGGATCGCTTCATGTTCAAGGTCTTCGTCAACTATCCAACGTATGACGAGGAATATCAGATCGCCGAGCGCACGACCGGCAGCTCGTCGCCGACGCTGGTTTCGGCCCTCGCGAAAGATGAAATCCTGCTGCTTCAGGATGTCGTCCGGCGCGTCCCCGCCGCGCCGACGGTCATTCACTACACGCTCGAACTTGTCCGCCTGACGCGGCCTGCGCACACGCTACCGGTGGTGACCAGCGGCAACGGCAATGGCAACGGCAACGGCAAATCGCATTTCGAAGTCAGCCAGCGCGGAGCGGCGAAGGTGTCCGAGCTGGTCAATCGGCTCGTCACGTATGGCGCCGGCCCGCGCGCGGTGCAGTTCCTGCTGCTCGGCGCGAAAGCTCGGGCCGTGCTCAACGGCCGCAAACACGTCGCGATCGAGGATGTGCGCGCGATGGCCCATCCCGTGTTGCGGCATCGCATCATCACCAACTACGCCGCCGAGGCCGAAGGGTATTCGCCGGACAAGATCATCGATCATGTGCTCGAGCAGTTGCCGGCCAAGGCGACTGATGAGGCGACGGATGCCCACGTCGAAAAAGTACTTAGACGCTGACGTCATCGCACGTCTGCGCGGCCTGGAGCTGCGAGCGCGCTCGATCGTGGCCGGGTTTATCTCGGGCATGCATCGCAGCGCGTATCACGGCTTTTCGGTCGAGTTCGCCGAGCATCGCCAGTATGTGCCGGGCGACGATCTGCGTTACATCGACTGGCGAATCTTCGGCCGGGCCGACCGCTTCTACATCAAGGAATACGAGGAAGAGACCAACCTCCGCTGCAACATCCTGCTCGATGCGAGCAAATCGATGGCCTATGCGGGTTCCGGGCATGGCGGGTATTCGAAATTCGAGTACGGGGCCAAGCTCGCCGCGAGTCTGGCGTATCTACTCGCCGGTCAGCAGGACGCCGCCGGGCTGATCACGTTCGATAGCAAGGTCCGCGCCCGACTGCCCGAGGCGACCGGCAAAGTTCACTTGCACAACTTCGTGCAGGTGCTGGAATCGACCAAGCCCGAGCAGGGCACGAGCGTGAAGATCCTGTTTCACCGCCTCGCCGAAGAGCTTCGCAAGCGCTCGATGGTGATCTTGATCTCCGATCTGCTGACCGACGTCGAAGACGTGGTCGGCGGCATCGAGCATATCTGCTACGCCGGGCACGAGTTGATCGTGCTGCATGTGATGGACGATCACGAGTGGAATTTTCCGTTTGTCGAAAACGTGATGTTCGAGGGCTTGGAGGACGACTCGCGCATCTTCGCCGATCCGCAATCGCTGCGCGAGAGTTATCTGAAAGCGGTGGCCGATTTCATGAAACGCGTCGAGACGGCCTGTTTGCGGCATCGGGCCGACTATGTAGCGGTGAACACGCACGACCCAATCGACGCGGTGCTATCGGGGTACCTGGCGCGTCGGGCGGTGATGCGGCGGTGAAAAAGAAGATGAACCACAGAGACACAGAGGCACAGAGTAGCACAGAGAAGCCAATTTGGTGTTCGTTTCCGCGCGCCGTTTTGTTGCACAAGCGCGATCTGATCGCGCAAGCTCAAATTCAAATTCCTCTCTGTGCATCTCTGTGCCTCTGTGCCTCTGTGGTGCTCTTCTCTTCGGGGCAACCGTGCTAGCCGTCGCGTTTCTCAATCCGTTTCTCCTCGGCGGGCTGGGCCTGGTGGCTGTGCCGATTGTTATCCATTTGCTCAGTCGGCGGCGATTCCGACGCATCGAGTGGGGTGCGACGACGTTTCTGCTTCAGGCTGAGAAACAGAATCGCCGCCGCGTGCAGTTCGAGCAGTGGCTGCTTGTCGCACTGCGCTGCCTGGCGCTCGCACTGCTCGCGCTGCTCGTCGCGCGGCCGTTTGTGCAGCCGGGGTGGATCGCGTCACTCCTGGGCGGCGGGGGCGGCGTGCAACGCATCATCGTGCTCGACGATTCGGCCAGCATGGGCTACCGCAGCGGCGCGGCGGCGACATTTGACGACGCCCGCGCGTCGCTCGATCGCCTCTTGACCTGGCTCGCCCGCGAAGCCGCCGGCGACAGTTTGTGGCTCTATCGCACGAGCACACCCGAGGCCGAGCCGATTCGGCTCGCATCGCTCGGCGATTCCGGCGCGCTCGAAGAATTGCGCGCGACGGCGGCGAAGTGGAAACCCGCGGCCACGCCGGCCCGTCCGCGACGCATGCTCGAACGCGTCGCCACCGAAATCGCCGCGCTCGGCCGCGCCGCGCGCAGCGACGTGTACATTCTGTCGGACTTTCAGCGCAGCGATTGGCTGGGCGATGACAACGCCCGCGCCGCCGCGTTCGAGCCGATTCGCGCATTCGAATCTGACACGGTTCGCGCGATCGTGATCCAGATCGCGCCCGAGTCGCGCGACAATCTCGCCATCGTTGATGTCGCGCTCGAACGGCCGCTCGCCATCGCGGGTCAGCCGGCGGTGCTGAAGGCGACCGTCGCGAATTACGCCCGCGAGTTGCAGCGCGACATCAAAGTACAACCTGAAATCGACGGCCATCCGCTCCCGGTCGCGATGATCGACAGCATCGCTCCCGGCGCATCGGCGACCGCGACGTTCGAAGTCGCGATCGCCGAGGAAGGCCATCGCGAACTCGTTCTGCGTCTCGCCGGCGGCGACGGATTCGTCGCCGACGACGTGCGGCGCATCTCGGTCGAGCTGCGGCCGGCAATCAACGTGCTGATCGTCAGCGGCGACGCATCGCCCGACCCGCTGAAGGACGAAACTCGCCTGCTGCAAAGCGCGCTTTCGCCGCCGGGGCAATTCAGCAGCGGCATTCGCGTCGAAGTGATCGACGCCGACGCGTTTGAGAGTGTCGAACTCAAATCGTTCGACGCGGTCGTGCTCTGCAACACGCCGCCGCCGAGCGAAGCGACCGCCGACACGCTGCGCCGCTACGTATCATCGGGCGGCGGTCTGATGCTCGCACTCGGCTCGCAGACCGGCGACGGCATCGAGTTCTCACGCGTGCTTTTTGGCGACGGCTCGGGCGTGCTGCCTGCCGCGCTCGAAATGGGACCGGCCCGCAGCGCCAAACCCGAAGGTGTCGGCATCACCAAGACCATCGATCATCCGCTCACGGCGATTTTCCCGCGCGACGGCGGCGTGCTTTCGGAAACGGTTCGCTTTCGAGCGTTTTTTCGCTCCGTCGACGCTGCAAGCCTCGACGCTGCTGCGTCACAGCCCGGTGCAGCTAGCCAGACCGCTGCGGTTCCGGTCGTGCTGGCGCGCTACAACGACGAAAGCAAAACGCCGGCGATCATCGAGCGCACCGTCGGCCGCGGGCGCGTCGTGTTGCTGACGTCGACGATCGATCTCGACTGGAACGACTGGGCCCGCGCCGCGGACGGCAGCTACGTCGTGACCATGCTCGAAGCGGTGCAGCACATCGCCCGCAAGCCGCTGCCGCAGCTCAGCTTCGTGGCCGACGAGCCGCTCACGTTGCCCGTCTATCCCGAAGACTATGACCTCGCCGCCCGCGTGAAATCGCCGGCGTTTCCAGATGATCCCGCGACCGACGCGCGCGTCGGCGACACACCCGCGAATGTCAGCGATCCGGTCAAGCTGATCGGTCCCCGCGCCGCGCTGCTCGGCACCTATACATTTGAGTTGTCGCGCCGCGGCGGCGGCAGCGAGACGCGCCCGGTGTGCGTGAATCTCGCCGCAGCGGAATCAGACCTGCGATCAGCGCGGCAAGCCGACATCGGCCTGGCACTGGTCGGCGTGCAACATGAGTATGTGACCGCCGCCGACTCGTTTCTCTCAGCGACCGGCGAGACGCGGCGCGAATTGTGGCCGATGATGCTCTACCTGATCGTGGCGGCGCTCATGGGTGAGCAGTACCTCGCCTGGTACTTCGGCCGCCCCGCCGCGGCGACAACGATGGCCCATACGCGGATCCTCGGAATCGGCCGCATCGCGCAGAAAGAATGAACCACAGAGGCACAGAGACACAGAGGTGCACAGAGAGAATTCAATGAAGTTGGTAGCTAGAACCGTGCCCGCAACCCAACTGCTCGACGTTCGTGGTCATGCGCGTCGTCGCTGCTGGCGTCGCAATACAAATCTCCGCCTCTGTGCTCCTCCGAGCCTCTGTGCCTCTGTGGTTCCTCTTCTAAGGTGAAAATGCTCGCGACCATCACTGAGCAGCGCAGCGAGACGTTCGAGCTTGCCGGTCTTCCCGGCGGGTGGATGCGTCTAGTTGCGTTTCTTGCGTTGGTCGCGCTGTGCGCCTCGGTGCTGTGGCTCTATCGCCGCGAAGAGCGATCCGGCACGTCGGCGGTGCTGCGTCGCTGGTTGGCCGCCATTCGGTGCGTGGTCATTCTGCTACTCGCCGGCGTCTGGCTGGAACCTGTCGTCGCGACCTACACCAAGCGGATCATCGCCGCGCGCGTGGTCGCCATCGTCGACCGCTCGGGCAGCATGTCGGTCGCCGACGCCGCCGACAGCGACGTCGAGCTGACGCGCATGGAGCGCGTCGCAAAGCTGCTGAGCGCCGACGACGCGGATTTTGCCCGACGTAGTGCAGCTTTGCCCGACGCCGCCGTGCGACCGTGGCTGAGCGCGCCCGATCATGCCTGGCTAAAGCGCCTCGCGGCCCGCAACGACCTGTCGCTCTATGCGTTTGGCGAGCGCGTCGCGTCGATCACGCCGCCGTGGCTCGCGCCGGCTGCGTCGGCTCCCGCGAGCGCAACGGGCGCGCCGGGTGCGTCGCAACCCGCAACGCTCGGGCAAGCACTCGCCGCCACTGAAGGCTACACCGATCTCGGTTCCGCCCTCGCCCGTGTCAGCGAGGATCTGGGCGAATCGCCCATCGCCGCGATAGTCGTCATTACCGACGGTGCGGTGAATCAGGGCATGAACGCCGACGACATCGCTGCCTATGCCAAGCGGTTCAGGGCCCCGATCTACACCGTCGGCGTCGGGCGCGACGCCGAGCCGCCCAATCTGCGCATCGCCAATCTCGCCGCGCCGGCGACCGTGGCCAAGGGCGACCCGATGGAGCTGCGCGTCGAACTGAGCGCGACCGGCATCGAGGCCGTGCGCACGACGCTCGAACTCGTCGCCCGCGCGGTCAACACCACCGGCGGCTCGGCCACGCTCGGCAGTGAGCGCGTCGTCGCGACGCGCGATGTGACCATCGGCGGCGACACGCCGACCGTCGAAGTGAAATTCCCGATCCAGGCCGACGATGCCGGCGAGTTCGTATATTCCGCGCGCGTTGCGACGCTGCCCGAGGAGCCGGTGAAGCAGGACAATTCGCGCAGCGCGTCGGTGCGCGTGCTCGACGAGCGGCTGCGCGTGCTGCTGGTCGCCGGTCGGCCGAGTTTCGAGTTTCAGCGCGTCTCGACCCTGCTGATTCGCGATCGCTCAATCGACGTGAGCTGCTGGTTGCAGTCCGCCGACGTCGCCGCGATTCGCGACGGCGATGTGCCGATTACCGAGTTGCCGCAGAAGCTCGAAGACCTGCTGTCCTACGACGCGATCCTGCTGATGGACCCCGACCCACGCGAGTTCGACACCGCCTGGGCGGTCGCCGCGCGAAAACTGGTCGACGAACTCGGCGGCGGCTTGCTCATTCAAGCCGGCCAGCAATACACCACGCGATTCCTGAAAGACCAGCGGCTCAGCGACCTCGTCGCCATGCTGCCGATCACGCCCGATCCCGAGGCCGAAATGCGGCTCAGTTCGCAAGGCGCGTTTCAGACGCGAGCCGTGCCGCTGCGCGTGCCGGACAGCGGTCGCGGCCATCCGCTGCTCGCGCTGCACAGCGACGCCGTCACCAATGCGGCCGTGCTCGATTCACTGCCCGGCGCGTGGTGGTGGTTGCCGGTGCTGCGCGAAAAATCGCTCGCGACCGTGCTCATGCGGGCAGTCGGCTCGGCCAGCGATCGATCGGACGGCGCGGTATTGCTCGCAGCGCAGCCGTTCGGCGCGGGTCGCGTCGTGTTCATGGGTTTCGACAGTACATGGCGCTGGCGTGCGACCGCCGAGCCGTATTTCAACCGCTTCTGGATTCAGACGGTTCGCTATCTGTCGCAGGCTCGTCGCCAGGGCGGCAGTCGCCGCGGCTCGATCGTGCTCGATCGCGACACGCTCAGCGTCGGCGACTATGCCAAGATCGAGGCGCGCGTGCTTGATGCCGGCTTCCAGCCCTGGACCGAAACCGAAATCGAAGCGACCGTCGAACTCGGCGACGGCACAACAAGCACCGTGCGGCTCAGCGCGATTCCGGGCCGCGAGGGTTGGTACGCCGGCCGCGCGGCATTCGAGCAGGACGGCCCCGCGGTCATTCGCCTGCGCGTGCCCGCATCCGGCGCGGCCCCGGCCGAAACAGTCGCGAAATACGTGCAGATCCAGCCGCCCGATGTCGAGCTGCGCAACCTGCGCATGCAGGCCGATCAACTGAAACGCATCGCCGAATCGACCGGCGGTAAATTCGTTCCGATCGCGGCTGCGGCGACGCTCCCCGACGAAATTCAAAACGCCAGCCAGATTCGCACGATTCCCGGCCCGCGTCGCGCCTTGTGGGATCGCGGCTGGGTGATGCTGCTGATCGCGGGGCTGCTGGCGGTAGAGTGGTCGCTCAGACGGAGGAATCACCTGCTGTGATGACGCCGTCGCTGCAAGATTTGACGCCGCGGGTCGAGGCCGGAATCCGCGCGCCGCTGCGCCGCCTGCGTCGCCGCGCGCTGTCGTACGTGGCGATCGACGGCGCGGTGCGCGTGTTGGCGGCGTTCATCGTCGCCGGTGTACTACAACTTGTGCTCGATTGGTGGTTGCGGCTGACGGTCGATCAGCGGGCGGGCCTGAACCTCGCGATCACGAGCGTGTGGCTCTATGTCGTCTATCGCCACTTGGTCGCGCCACTGCTCGCGCCGCTTTCCGATCGCGCGCTCGCGGCGGCAGTTGATCGCGCCCATCCCGAGCTTCACGAGGGACTCTCGACCGCGGTGCAATTCGCCGACGGCGAAATCGGCCCGGCCGAGCGAAATTCGCCGGTGCTGGCCCGCAGCGTCATTGCCGACGCGTGCGCGGCCGCCGCAGACGTGCGTTTTTTCGACGTGCTCAATCATCGCCGTGCAAAGAAGGCCGCCATGCGGCTCGGCGGACTGGCGGCGCTGATCGGGTCAGCGTGGCTGATTTTCCCGGACATGATGGGGCTGTGGTTTCGCCGCAATTGGCTCGTGCACGACGTGCCCTGGCCACAGCGCACGACCATCATCCCCGAAGGCTTCGATACGACCGATCGCCGACGCATCCCGCGCGGCGATGAACTGGACATCGGTGCCGAAATTCAGGGCCGCACGCCGCCGACTGTCACGCTCGAATGGTGGACCGCCGAGGGGCGCACCGGCAGCGAAGTGATGGACATCATCGGCCAGGCCGATTTGAACCTGCCCGAAGCGGAGCGTCGCGCGCGTGCCCGCGTCTCGCTCGGGCCGCTGACCGAGCCGATCGATTTTCGCATCACCGGCGGCGACGAATACACGCGCACCTTTCGCGTCGAGCCGATC
This sequence comes from Phycisphaerae bacterium, assembly GCA_046155505.1. Lineage (GTDB taxonomy): Bacteria > Planctomycetota > Phycisphaerae > UBA1845 > Fen-1342 > JBJXFK01. The sequence continues at coordinate 4,237 of JBJXFK010000026.1, read as the reverse complement.
GAGCGGCCGGCGATCGTGCGGGCCGAGATTCGCGTGACGCCGCCCACCTACACGCGGCTCGTCCCGATCGTCTATCAAAACGAGACCACGATCGAGATTCTGGCCGGCTCGTCGGTCGTGATCGACGCACACGCGAGCAAGCCGATTGACTCGGCCCGCTTTGTCGGTCCCGCCGGAGCGGCAATCGCGACCGAGCTGGTCGAGTCCGATCGCATTCGCCTCGACTGGGCGACGCCCCTCGCCGGAACGTGGACTTTCGAACTGCGCGATCGCGATGGTTGGCAAAATCTTCGCGGCGTGCGATACAACTTCAAAGTCGTCACCGATCAGCCGCCGACCGCCAAGCTCGCGCTGGCCGACATCAGCGACGTGATCACCCCCGCCGCCGAGTTGTCAATGGACGTGACGATCAGCGATGTCTATGGCATTAGCGCGGTCGGCGTATTTGTACAGCGCAATGATGACCCGCCGACCGCACTCACGCTCGGCGGTTTTGAGGCCGCTAGTCGCGAGTATCGCACTTCGCTGCGCTACGACGTCGATCAATTGAGCGTCGCGCCGGGCGATCGGCTGCTGGTCTGGTCGCAGGGCAGCGACGTCGACCCGGTCGGGCCAAATGTCGGACGGAGCGAGCCGCTGCTGCTGCGTGTGCTCACGCCGGCCGATTTTCTGAGCGAGATGGCCAAGCGCGAAATGGAACTGCGGCAGGAGTTCGAACGTCTGATCAGCGAACAGAGCGGCGTGAAAGACGCGATCGATCGGCTGCTGCCGAGCCTGCCCGAGAGCGGCGCGCCGCCCGCGACCACGGCCCAGCGGCTCGGCGGACTGGTGCGCCGTCAGGACAGCCACGCGGCCCGCACGCTGGCGGTGCGACGAAGTTTCGAACGAATTTTGGCGGAAATGCGGCGTTCGCGTGTCGCCAAATCGGCCGACGAACAGCGGTTATCCGGACGTATCGGCAAGCCGCTGGAGGAGATCGGAACGGCGCTAATGCCGCGGGCTTCAGGCGTGCTGGGTGAGTTGCGGCGGCAGGTCGAGCGGACAGCGCGGCAGGCATCGAGTACGACGCAGACCGAGATTCTTCGAAAAATGCGGCAGGTTTTGGCCAGTATGTTAGAGCTGGAAGGCTATAGAGAAGCGGTGGCTCTGTTGCAGGAGATCATTGCCGATCAAAAGGATGTGAAATCGCAGACGGGACACTCGCTGAGCACGGAACTCGACGCGTTGCTCAATCTGGACGGGCTCGACCACCCGGCCAATCCGCCAAAAGGCCCCGCGTCGCAGGCGAGTGAACCGTAGAATAGATGTAGCGTTCGGGCCTCCGGACCCGACGCCGCGTGGAATGCTTACGCGGTACTCCGCGCAAGCATGCGAATGCGAGCAGATTTGTAGGGTGGGCACCGCCCACCATTTTGTCGGGGTTCGAGAGCGCGAGAAATGGTGGGCAATGCCCACCCGACGGAGTCGCCTATGCAGTTGCGGCGACAACTCGGAACCACGTTGGCGCGACGCACCGCGATCGCCGCGTTCGTCGTTTCGTCGCCGCTCTTCGCCATCGCCCAATCCGCCAAACCCGCCGATCAGCCGTCGCTCGCCGATCGCCAGCAATCGATTCACGAGCGCGTGCAGCGACTCGAAGCCACGATGCTCAAGCTGTCGAAATTGCTCGGCCCGCAAGAGCCGGACAAAGCCGAACGGCTGCGCGGCGCGCTGGAGCAATCCGGCAAGGACCGCATTCGCGCCCGCGTCGAGGAACTTGTCGCGCTGCTGCGTTCGCAGGATTTCGCCGACGCTGACCGAAAGCAGGAAGCGCTGCTCGGCGATCTCGAAGGGTTGCTCCAAACGCTGACCAGCCGCGATGACGAATTACAGCGCCGTCGCGAGGAACGTCAGTGGCTCGAAAAACTGAAACGCACGATTCGCGTGTTGATGGAAGACCAGACGCAGAGCCTCTATCACACGCAACACGCCGACAAGCAAATGGAGCCGGCCGACGAGGCGAGTTCGGCACAGTCGGGCAAGCCGAGCGACGCGCTGGCCGAGCAGTTGCGGCAGCTAGAGCGATTGCAACGCGATTTGCAGCGCCGCGCCGACGAGCTGAACAAGAACATGCAGCCGCAGCAAGGCAAGCCCGGCGATTCGCCGAGCAAGCCGACGCCGGGCAACGAGCAGATGCAGCGCGCCGCCGACCAAATGCGGCAAGCCGGCGATCGGCTGAGCGAATCGAAGCCGGGCGACGCGAAGGATCGCCAGCAGGAATCGCTGGACGAGATGCAAAAGGCGCTCGACGAGTTGGATGACGCGCTGCGCCAGACGCGCAAGGACGAGATCGAACAAACGCTCGACGCGTTACAGACGCGCTTGCAGCAGATGCTGCAAAAAGAGCACGAAGTCGCGGCGGTGCTCGACGGCTGGCTCGGCAAAGACGCGGCGACGCGCGGCCCGGACGATTTCGTGGCCCTGACCGACGCGGCGAAGACGCAACAGCAAGTGACCGACGAGGGCAATCAGGCGCTCGCGCTGATGCTCGACGAGGGCTCGACGATCATCGTGCCGGAGTTGTTGAGGCAGATGGTCACGGATATGACTGCGGTGCGCGGCGATTTGAATGTCTCGACGCCGACCGAGCAGACGCGGAGGACGCTGCGCGATGTGATTAACCTGCTGACCGAGTTGCTCGACGCGATCGACAAGAAACGCGAGGACGATCGCAAGCAGGACGACCAGCAGCAGCAGCCGCAACAACAACAGCAGCAGCAGGAACAAACGCTGCTGCCGAAGTCGGCGGAATTGAAGATGCTGCGTTCGTCGCAGATGCGATTGAATGAACGCACCCCGGCGGCGGAAGCGGCGGATGACGCAAATGCGAGTGTGCTGGCCGATTTGAGTGCTCGCCAGCGGCGGCTTTCGGAGCTGACGCGGCAGATGCATGAGAGGAAGCAGTGATGCTTGCGTTGCTTCCCGTTCTCGACCATGCGGCACGCCCGTGGGGAGCATCGGCCTCCGGCCGGTGCGAATTCGATGCGCACCGGCCAGAGGCCGAAGCTCCCCGTGCGTCTCGCGTCCACTTGCCCCGCGCGCGCAACACGATGACCGCGCTCGTCGCCCTGCTCACCGCCGCTTCCTTCGCCTTCGCCGCGCCCCCGGCCGCCGGTGCGCGGATCGAATCACTCAATCAGGATTTTCTCAAGCACCTCGCCGCGCTCACTGGCGATCAGGCCGTTGCGGTTGCCACGGTGCGCGACGGGTATGACGCAAACTACAAGAAATCCGCGCCCGACGCCTTCATCCCTGACGCGCTCGCGGTTTTGTTCCCCGACTTTCGCGCCGCGATCGAAGCCTATGACAGCGGCAATCTCGCCGACGCGGGCAAGCGATTCGACGCCCTGCGACAATCCGCCGATCCGTTCGTCGCCGCCAGTGCGACATATTTCCACGCCCGCGCGCTGACCGAGCAATCGCGTTTCGAAGAAGCCGCGGCACTGCTTGCGACCGCGCTCGCCGACGCCGCGATCGAACGACGAACGCCGTATGGCCCGCACCTCTGGCTGCTGCGCGGCTATTGCGAGGCGCGGGTGCTCAACTTCGACGAGTCATCCAAGTCGCTGCTCACGCTCCGTGATCGCTATGCCGACGCGCCCGAGGCCGTGCAGATCGGCGCGCGGCAACTACTGCTCGAGCTCGAACGCCGTCAGAAAGAGTCGCTCGGCGAAGTCGCCGGGCTGATGGACTACGTCGGCGACCGCCTGACCGCGGCCGACGCCGGCACGAAGACGCGCGAGCGCCAGGACGAGATCATCAAGCTGCTCGACAAGCTGATCGAGGAGCAGGAAAAGCAGGAGCAGCAAGGCGGCGGCGGTGGTTCGGCAAAGGCCGGCGGCAATCCGGGCGACGGCAAACAAGGCGGCCAAAAGGGCCAACCCAACCGCCCGCGCGACGAGTCGAAAGTCGACGAGGGCCAGGGCGACATCGGCGACCTGCACGCCGCCCCGAAAGCGCAACCCGGTGAGATGTGGGGCCAATTGCCGCCGGCCGAGCGTGAGAAAATTTTGCAGTCGATTCGCGAGCGATTTCCGTCGCGCTATCGGCAGTTGGTCGAGCAGTATTACCGATCGCTGGCGGAGGAGAAATGAGCCACGGATGGCGGTGCGGAATGGTTGGCGAAAATCCCGCGCTGGGGGACCGGTTTCCGACCGGTCTTTCTTCAGTTCGGCGGGGCGCGAAAGAAAGACCGGTC
>JBJXFK010000023.1:0-4637 GCA_046155505.1 Phycisphaerae bacterium | reverse complement strand
TGCCGGCGTCGGAGACCCACAGGCCGATCTGGCCGGCGGGGATCGTCGCCGCGTAGCCGTCGGTCCCGCCCGCTCTTACGTCGCTGTCCATGGTGAACGCGACGCCTGAGGTGATCGCAAACGCGGTCGAATCGCGCTGCGTCCACGCGCCGGCGGACACTTCATAAACCCGCGCCGTCTGCGAAGCCAGCGAGTAGACCCGCACCCAGAAGTTGAGCCGGTCGCGATAGCTGAACACAATCCCGGCGTTGTCGCAGCCGGTCGTCAGCGTGGCGGAGGAACGCCAGCCGCCCGGCGGATCGCGTCCTCGCCTCGTTCTCGCAAAAGATCGCTACAGATTTCTTCGATCGCCGACGCGCGCCAATTGCGAAATGGCGCGCCTCGCACCGAGGTCGCGATTTCGAATCGCTCAGCGGGCCGCTGATCTAGCAAGTCAGCGGACTCGATTACGAGTAGAGCACGCCAGTGGCAAAATGCCTCAATACCCGTTCGGCGATCACTGAGGTTCAATTGTGCGCGAAGGTAATCCTGCATCGACGACGACTTGTACACACGATACAGAGCATCCCACTCTTCGGCTGACTCGCAGGACGAAGTAAACGTCAAGTTGCAGAGCGTGCGCCCATATGTGTCCCACCATATGGAGTCGGTCACCGCAGAACGCGTTCGCTCGATCCACTCCAAGAAAACGCTTGACCTAGAGCACATCGCATATTCATATGCGAGCACCGCATCGCTGGAGAGCGGTACTTCCGCTGATATGCCATTCAAAAACTCACGAACTGCTCGATCAAGCTGGGCGCTCGCTACCGACGAACCGTGCGATGATTCAACCAGGTAAATCGCGGCCTCCAATCGCTCCGATGGCGTGGTGTCACTGGCCGCCAACACCGATCTCGCAAAATCATCGCATTCCGTTGACCATGCCAACGTAAACACTGCGCGAAGCACACGTCGTTTCGCGTCTGAGCGATCTGATACATTCTCAAAAGATCGCCACCAAGATAACTCACAATAGAGTCGCCAGAAACAGCGAACCCAAGTGTGAGGATCGGCCACACAAGAGTCCGAAACGTATGCACCGTCACAGATGTTTTCGGAATCGGAAAGCCATCCATCGAGAAACGCAGACAGGGTCGTGGGCGAATCAGAGTTCTTGACGAAATCGACTAACTCGTCAGCGGTCTCGGCTTTCTGTAGGCGACCGAGCGCGTTGCAGGCGTTGAGCTTCGCAGAAAACGATGCGCATCGATTGCGAATCGTCTTGAGATGCGCTTGCAAGTCGTCTCGCGCAGTGGCACTCGATCCGTTATCTTGAGTTGCTGGCGAAACCAGACAAGTGTCCGCAACGCCGACGTTGCAAAGCCCCGGTGCCGATGCCGATTTCCCAAGACATGTATTCTGGGCAGCCAGGACGAAAAACCATCGAGCGCCCACATTGAAAACAGCCAGCAATCGTAGCAAAGGGACACCTCCGGAATGGCCAAGCGGTCGCACTACGGGAACATGTTGTCACACGTCGCGGCAATTGAACTAGAAGCCCAAGCGCTAACCGCTAGGCACTCCGCGGCACTTGCGGCCGAACACGCATCGCCAATTGGCGCGCTCGGCGACGCATGTGGTGCGCAAGATTGACCAGCAACAAACGCCTGCAGGCCCGAGCAGCACTCAGGTGTCGTACAACTGCCTGCTTGGTTAGCTGCTTCAAGCATTCCCTCAATCTGCGCCGCGCATTCATCGTTGTCGCCTGCATCGTTCGTTACGCCGCCCACGCCCACTGGGTCGCTCCCGGGTGGTGGGCATGTAATATTGTGAAGATGATGTGCTTCATGTGAAATGACTGCTGCAATCATCTGATCTGTGCTATTTGGGTACATCCGGGCAATGTTTTGTTCGCACACCACGGTGCACTTCTTTTTTCCGTCGCAAATCACAAAGCCGCCAGTGGTAGAACTCTGCTTGCATTGCTGTGCGGCACTGTACGCGGCATCCAAGCTTGCGCTACCACCCTGACACAGCAATCGCGCAGGCCGGCGACGAATCGGTGGTGAAGTCGGCTGCGTGGGCTGCGAATTTGGCGGCGGCAAACTGGTTGGGTGAACGTTGTCCGGAATACACCCACCACCCCACGCAACCTCGCCCGCCGGACACGGACCCGTCGGATCAACCGGATCGACTGGCTCTGTCGGACTGTTGTCCGAACAATCGCCGCTACCACGGGTGCCGGAAGTGATGTATACCGGATGTGGACCGTTGATCGATCCGAACGTCTGGTTACACGGCAGTGTCGCGCCCGCACCGGCCCCGATCGACGAAATCGCGATCATGCCGCCGCCTTCGCCGCTGCCGCTGTCGCCGCGCTGGATGATCCGGCTGCCGTGCGCGCTGCGCGAATAGCGCTCCGCGATCTGGCCGTTCGTTCCGCCGCCGCCGCTCGTGTAATTCGTCATCGCCGCCGGCGTGCCGGTGCGGTCGAATGCGTAGAAATACCGCTTGTCCGCGGGCGATTCCGAGCTTTCGCCGGACGCGGTGACATTCGGGTTGGTGTCGTTTCCGATGGATGGGTCGCCGTTGCGTTCCAGGAAAACAATCAGTGCGTAGTTGCGATCGCGCACCGGCCAAGTGCCGAGCCAGCCGCGCAGCGCGCCCGGACCCCAGAGATTCTGCACCGTGGTCTGGCCGCTGCCGTTGCGTTCTTCGATTAGTTTGCCGCGCGCGGTGTAGAAGCGCGTGGTCGCGTTGCCGCCGTCGCCGGGGGTGTTCTCGACGCCCATGTTGCTGTTGGCGCGGGCGACGACGCGATGCGTGCCGTACCAGGTGAGTTCCTGAACGGTGAGCAGGTCGCTTTCAGCCCCGAGCTTGACGATGCGCGGGCGATCCCAACCGTCGTAGACGTAGTTGTAGATTCCGTCGAACATGTTGTTGCCGTTGTTGTCATACGTCGGACTCACGACATTCGTCGCGAAATCGTCGCTGACGAGCACATCGTCGCCGGCGTCGTTGATATCGAGGTCGGCGTTGTTGTCATAGCCGGCGCGGAAATCGTCAAAATCCTGCGAATTGCTGACGCTGCCCCTGAACAGGCCGACGTGGCACGCGCTCCAGACATCGTCGATCGTCGTCGTATCGAGCAACGCCGTCTCGTCCGCGAAGTCGCCGTCGTCGTCCGTGTCCACCCAGAACCGCAGCCGCTGCAGCGCGGAATTGCCGAGGTCATCGCCCACGACGATTTTGCCAGTGTACCAACTGTTATTCGTGAGCGACACAGAATTCGTGCCGGTCACGAGCTGAGTCACATTCCCGTCGGCTTCGCGTTTGCTCAGCCGGGCTTTGCCGTCGGAATGGAACAATTGCACGGCGATCCAGTCGCCGGGGTTCACCCAGCGAACCAGCGGGCCGGTGCGGGTGCCGCTGATCCACTGGAAGCGATAGGTCAGCACATACTTGCCCGCCCGGAACCCGCGTCGGACGATCGTGACCTGCTTGTCGGACGGTTCGCGATTCACCAGTGCAACCGTCCCAAAGTCCATACAAAGACCCCCTTGCCTCAAGCGAGCCCGTCCTTCCAGCGCGGATGATCCCAAAATTCGACGCTTCAGCCCGCGCGTCAACCTGAATGCCAGCTTCGAGGCTGATGATGTCGGCGCGCCCCTCAACACGGTACCCTTCTCCGTCGATCTGATTCACACAACAAACGTTGCACCGACCTCGTTTTCCAACAACGCGAATTCGACCACTCGTGCCAAACATGGCATGGAGCAACCTCTCTGTAAGGCTGGCGCTTTCTGAATTACTTGCTCTGCCGATTTCATAGCGAATCGATTGCGACTCACAATCAACAACGCCGCACTGATAATGCGCGGATGCATACGCTTCTGCGGCGGTTGGCTCTGATTGCAACCCAAACGCGTCCACAGAGTCGATCGCGGCATTCATACTGAACGCCATCAAATTCGCGCCCGTTGCCTCACCTATCGGATCCCGACTTACCCACCTCCCCATCCGCCCCGCATAGTACCGATACCCGTAGTAACTCAGCCCCGTCTCGGCGTCGTACCACTTCGTGCTGAACCGCCACGGCTGCTCGTATTCGCCGCTCGCCGACGTGTTGATGCGATTGCCGTAGGCGTCATATTCGTAGTTCGCCGCGACCGAGCCGTAGTTCGTGCCGGCGGTCAGTTCCAGCAACTGCCCGACGTTGCCGTTCGCGTCGTACAGCAGCGCGAAGCTGCGATCGTCGCTGGTCGAGCCGGTACCGAAGGTGTCATAGATCGAGAGCAGCCCGCCGATGCCGCGGGCGGATTCGAGGTATGACCGGGCGGAGACCGGTCCCCCAGCGCTGAGGTCCAGGCCCCAGGTCTGCTTCCGCCGCACGGCAATCGTCGGCGGCGTGCCCGCGGTCTCGTCCAGTTCCAGCAGCATGAGCCAGCCGCTCCACACGAACCGCTTGTGCTCGCTCGGCGTCGTCGCCCACGCCGAGCCGTTGTGCGTGTACACCCGCTTTTCGCTGCGGCGACTCATGTAATCATAGCGAGAACCTATCCCACAACCGCGAAAAACGGGTTTCAAACCCGTCCCACACGCGGTTGTGGGATCGGTTCTCAGCCGGACGCGCTTCGAGCCGGATTGCGGGACGA
>JBJXFK010000013.1:0-2846 GCA_046155505.1 Phycisphaerae bacterium | reverse complement strand
CGATGAGGAGTGTGCCGGACCAGGTTCCTGCGCCGAGGTCGTCGCCCACGATGAGGCCGACCGCGCCCGCGGGGGCGAGTGTTTTCGTCAGACCCCCGGTGAGGTTCAGCGTGGGCCCGCCGGTGCCGGTAACGACGAGCGGATCGGCGTGCCCGGTGTAGGTGCCGCCGTTGATGCGGAGCGTGCCGTCGTCATGATCGAGCGTTCCGAACGCGCCGTCCACGAAACTGCCTGCCTCGACGACCGAGTCGTTGTTGATGATGAGGGTAGCGGTGCCGCCGTCGGGGTCGGTTCCGAGTTGGAGGGTACCGCCGACGGTGAGGAGGCCGTCAGAGTTGAGCGTGACGGTCGCGGTGCCGGCGGCGGTGCCGACGCTGGTATTGGTGCCGAGTAAGAGATCGCCGGCGACATCGAGTTCGGCATCGAGGATGCCGCCGATCCCGCCGCTGCCGCCGATGGTGACTGTGCTGATGGACGCGCTGCCGTTGGAAACGACCAGGTCGCCGGCGAACGACGCGAGCGCGCCGCTGGCAATGCTCACCGTCGCGTCGCCGCCCTGCCCGAGCCGCGACTGGCTCGTCCCCAGCACCGAGAGCGTCGAGCGCTGGAACGGGGACACCGATTGCGCACCGGTCACCGTCAGCGTGGGCGAAGAGCTCGCGTTGCTGCCCGCGACGAACTGATCGCCCACCTGCACCCGCCCGCCGCCCGTGATCGAAAGCGCCGCGTCGCCGTTGACGCCGACGGTCATGTCCGAGGTCGCGCCGGTGATATTGAAGTCGGCGGAATCATCGGCCACGTTCAGGATGCCGATGCTCCCGGCGTTCAAGCCCAGGTTCACGCTCGCCGTGGAGTTGAGCGTCCCGCTGCTCAGCGTCATCGTCCCGCTCAGGGCGTTGGTGTCGCCGATGGTGATGCCGTTGGTCACGGTGTGCGGGCTGCTGACGCTTGCGCTGACGGTCCCTTGCCGGTACGTCTGCGTCCGGCTCGTCGGCACACCCGAGGGCCAAGTGACCGTGTACGTCGCGGCTAGGTTGAAAGTGAGATCGTCTGTCGCCGCTGGAAGCTGGATCGGATTCCAATTCCCCGCCCCCGCAGCGTTTCCGCCGCCGGGGCTGTTCCAGTTCAAAGCTGCGGCCGACGCGATTTGTGTTGCCGAGATGCTCGCGGCGGTTGCCGCCATGTAGCCGATCGATCGAACTGCAAGAAGTCGTCGCATGATGCTCTCCTAACGCAAAGTGGCCCGATGCGCCGTGCCCAAGGGCCGCTCGCGCGAGTGGCCGAGAGGTATTGCGGATTGCCAGCGGCGTTTCTCACGATCGGAACTGAAATTTCCAGGTCGAGATTGTCGTGGCTGTTGCGAAGTCAAGGCGTGGCATCGAGTTATCAATGACTTTGCTTCGGCGGTGCGGGTCGTTGTACGGGTTGTCCCACGCGCGGTCGACGACGGCCGTTTTGTTCCGCCGGCATAATTCTGGGCCGCTCGCAAGCATTCGTTCCTCGCGAGACATGCACACCTGAACGGGATAATTCGCCTGATTTATGTTGACTCGGACGGCGAAATCGGCGAAAATTTTTGATATCGCGGAGGAGGGGGTCCAATCCAAACCGCGCGCTGCCTACGTAGAGATGCGTAGGGACCGCGTGTATCAACGCGGATTCCCAAACTCTTCATTCAAGGTTTGTTCTCGCGCGCCGGCGATTGTGCCGGTCCGCAACGCGCTTCATCAACGGAGCAAAGGAGATGAGCATGATTCGTAATCTGATCGCGGGTATGAGCGTGGCTGGCATCACAGCCGTCGCTAGCGCCCAGCTGAACACCGTTCTGCCCACACACCAGTCCGCCGCCGCAATCGGCGATGCGGGCAACACGGTTTCGAGCGTGACCCACACCGGCGCGAGCGGCATCTACAGCCGCCTCGCTTTCGCCGGCAACCTGACCGAGATTCAGCTTGGCACGTTTGCGAACGAAGCGCAGTGGGCAATGCGTAACGCCTCGATCGGCGGTGACAACGCGGCATTTCAGCCCAGCACGACCGGCAGTTTTGTCGGAACACTTCCGATCTCGCGGCAGAATCGCGGTTTGTTCTGGATGAACAACGGCGACAACATGCGATTCGAGTCGTTCGAGACCTTCGACGACGGTGCCGGTAGCGACGCGCAGTGGACCAACCCGGCGTTCCTGATCGACATCCCGACCACGAACTACTGCACGGCGACGATTGCGACGCCCTTCGCGGCCGGAACCGCGTTCACCTTCGACACCGAAGGCTCGAATTTCGATACCGAGAACGCACTGTACACGGCTGGCGGCGACCTGCTCGGCACAGATGACGACAGCGGCACGGGCCTCCTCAGCCTGCTGAACAGCGGCGTGCTGGCACCCGGCTCGTATATCCTCGCCAACGGCGGCTTCGATTCGCGCTTCGGCGACGGAGTTGCCATCGCGGGCGCGGCCACCGGAAACCTCTCGATTCAGGTCAACGGCGTGACCATCTTGAACAACGCTTTCGGCGGCAACGGCTTCCACAACATCTGCTTCGATGTCGTGCCTGAGCCGACCTCGCTGGCTCTGCTTGGTCTCGGTGCCGCGGCACTGCTGCGTCGTCGCGCCTAAGTCTCAGCCTTGGTTCGCGAATTGAACGAATAGCCGGGCATCCTGCGAATGTCGCGGGTTGCCCGGCTCGATTTTGCGCGGTCGATCTGGGCGGTGCGTGCATGGGTCGGCGTCATGTTTGTGGGTGCTTTTCACGCCGCTGCCAGCGGCTTTGCGGCCCAGACGCCGTCCCAGTCGCCGTTGAGCCACGCCGTGCGAAGCGAGAGCACCGCCTGCGATCCGCGCTTCG
>JBJXFK010000012.1:0-3969 GCA_046155505.1 Phycisphaerae bacterium | reverse complement strand
ATGCAAAGTGAAACGTGAAAAGTTCAAATTCGCGGATGCGCGACGCGCGCATCTGCACTCTCTCTTTCAGACGCCGCGCGCGTCGACTCGCGCGGTGAGTACTCGGGGGAAGTATTGGTGCGCGGGGTGGCGCAGAGCAAGGGGGAAATGGTGCGCGTGCAAGAGGTGAACGGTGGTGAGCGGATTTGAGCGGATTTGGTGAGGGGATGCCGATCTGAACAAGCCATGCCGACCCCGGAGTACCGGTGTCGGCATGGCACCCGAGGCGGCGCGATGGCACCGGCCCACCAGGATGAAGTTATTGTACGTCGAACAACAACTGTTGCTGATCGCGGCTGGTTGGTTTCAACTCGAACAGTTGCGCGACGGTCCAGGCCGGCGTGCGTTTGTCAATCACGGCGTCAAGATCGACTTGTTCGTTGCTGTCGTGCCAACGAAGCGCGTTTCGATAAAGCTCTGGCAGCAGCCGCATTCGGATTACTCGGGTTCCAGCGCCGGTGCCTGATTTCGCCTCGATCTTGATTTCGTGACTTTGTTCGCCCTCGTCCACCGGCTTATCTTTTCGCAGCTCCACAATGTACCCACGTAGCAACTCACGTTCGTACTCAAGCGCTTTTTTCAGGCGATCTCGGACGCTCTGGGCATGTTGAGAAACAAACGGGCCGAGCTCAACAGTTAGTTGTAGAGGCGGCTCGCCATTGAAGGCCGTTTGGTGCCCTCCAACTAGTTCTCTCGACGATAGACTGAGCGCGACTGTACTCTTGGCGAACAAAGTATCCCGATCGCCAAGCCGCATTACAGCACTCGCGACCTGACGATTCAGCGTCGGCGGAAGCGGCTCGGTTGGTTCAAGTGCTTTTGGGCTTGCGAGAAATTTCAAGTTCTCGATGACCGCCCGGTTTGCCTGACGCCCAAATGGCTCATCGACCTCGTGCGACGTCATCCCTGACGGGTTAGTCGGGCAATACACCTTTACAGTAAAGCTGCCGAGTTCTGTCTGCCCAATGTGACACTGGCTCGCATACAGCTTTGCGTTTTCGGAAATGCCGCCGCGATAATCGGGACGACTGCTCGACAACCCTGCCGCCGAAAAACGTAGCGTATCATAGAAGGCGTGGACAGCCTCTTGGCATCGTGTCAGTGGTAAGCTTCCCCACTTTGACTCGATCGTGGCGATTGTGTGTCGAAAGACATCGCAGCCGGGCTTCACGACGTTTGCGATGACGTCGTCGAGTGGCATGGTGTCAGTCACAAATGCTTCGAGTATGTCCCTCAGCTTCCTGCCAAAGCTAGGAATCGCTGGCGACGCCGGCAGCACAATCAGTACGCCCTCGGTATTTTCGAAAAACTTGGCTTCGCCCTCCTTTGCGCCCACTCCCCGAAATCCACACCGCATGAGAAAAGCTGCAATCATGGATGGATCGATCGCCGCGATGAGCGCGTCAACCGTCTGTTGCGAACTCATTGATTACGCCCCTCACAATGCTGCAACAGACGAGTGCACGCCGAATCGAACAACCGGCGTAAGTCTCGGCTAGTGAACCTGTTCGAGACTGGGATCCCTATTGTTATAGATGTCCTCGTTGCTCCGTCCTTCGCGGCACCAAGTGCGGGTTGGCCCGCCAGGTCCATGTAGTATGCTCCACAATGAAACTCAGAGCACTCGCCTCGGTAGCAAATCCATCTCGATCGCGCACGCGGAAGCAAGTACACAACTAAGTACTGAGGACAGAGCGAATAATGCTGCCTCAGCTGCTCGTAATTCTTGGCTCGCAGTTTGACGTAAACGTAAGAATCGGTCCTCCGCCAATTTTGCGTTGACTTGATTTGTACAGGCAGCCCGAAGGTCGGAAGCGTCTTGCCGGCGACCGGCTTACTCGATCCAATTTCAAGATCGATGCCGTCGTCCCACTTCCAGTGCTTTACGTTTAGTCCAGCCTGCGCGATCACAGCATGGACGTACGCAACACTAAGGGCCTCTTTGGCATGTGACTCGGGAATTATGTCCGTCCGGACCACTTGAGCCGTCTCCGAGAGGATCGCGTTGCACAACGAGAGGCATTATCAGGACATCTCGAGATCGCCGCCAGTGGCTCGTGTGGGACACTCAAGCCCAGTCAGCAGTCGCACGTACAACCGGCGACCAATTGAGGGATGTCGCGCCGCGCGAGCCGCGTCTAGATGTTTTTGGGCGCACGGCCGGTGGCATCGCGATAATCGGGTGCCATGTCGACACCGGTACTCCGGGGTCGGCATGGCTAGCCGCTGACGACGCGACACACACAACTTCCGCATTCGCTGTCCCCAATCCAAACTCGCTCCCCACCGCTCAATTTCGCAAATCTCACCATCCATTCGACATCACCCGGTCGGTCGCTCGCCGCCGCGGATTAAGCTGTCCACGGGCTGCGCTGCGCTTCACCCGTGGCTACAGTCCGTTGCCTCGTTGTGGCAGGGTGGAGAGCGCGCGTCCGGTTCCACGGGTTGCGCGCCGCCCGCCGGTTGGCGGACTGCGATCCACCCGTGGCTACACTCCGGCGCACCGCGCGTCGATGAAAACGAGACGAATGGCCCGCCCCGGCAGGGGCGGAGGAAGCGCGCCATTTGTAGAATCATCAGACATGCCCGGCACCCACTCCCAACTTCTGCTCCACGTCGTCTTCTCGACCAAACGGCGCACGCCGTGGATCACTGCCGATGTCGCCGATCGTCTCTATCCGTACATGGGCGGCATCGTCCGGGCCGAACGCGGCGTACTTTTCGACATCGGCGGCATCGAGGACCATGTTCATCTTTGCCTGCGTTGGCGACCCGACGGCTCGATCTCAGACTTGATGCGCACCGTCAAGGCCCGCTCGTCGAAATGGGTTCACGAGACGTATCCGAACCTCGTGGCGTTTGCGTGGCAGGAGGGTTACAGCGTCTTCACCGTCAGCAAGTCGCAGGAAGGGGCTGTCAGAACGTACATCGCGAGGCAGCGCGAGCATCACAAGAAAGAGGATTTCAAGTCGGAGTTGTTGCGAACGCTTCGCGCGCACGAGGTTGAGTTCGACGAGAAATATTTGTTGGATTGAGTGGTCGCGCCGACCAACGGTTCCTCTGCCCCGCAGGGGCAGGATGGAGATCACGCGATCTCTTCCACGGGTTGCGCTGCGCTCCACCCGTGGCTACATTCCTGCGCCCCGCTGGGGCGAAAGGCGAAAGCCGCTGGTGAAAAGCAGCCGGGGGCGGCTGCACCACAAGAGACAGCCGAGGGCGGCTGTCCTCCATTGCGCCCCGCGCCCTCCACCCCCTCCCCGAGTTATCATGACCCTTCGCTGGCGATCGCGGCTGCAATAATGCCGCCGGACACAAAATTTCCCGCCATGTCGCCCGAACTCGCGGGATGATGATCTCGTACCCATTGGTGAATGCCGTGAACTCGCGAACCGACGAACAACTGCTCGCCGACCATCTCGCCGGCCAGGCCGGTGCCTTCGACGAGCTTGTCCGTCGCTACGCGGGCGAGCTTTTCGGGTTTCTCGCCCGATTCGTCAGCAACGCGGCGACGGCCGACGATTTGGTTCAGGAAACGCTGGTTCAGGTTCACGCCGCAGCCGGTTCGTTCGACAGTGGTCGGGCGTTCAAGCCGTGGATGTACACCATCGCGGCGAACAAGGCCCGCGATTATCTGCGAACCCGCGGTCGGCGGACGACGTACTCATTGGACACGACCGCCGGCGAGGATGGCCCGAGCGGGGCATCGGGGCTGGCGGCGGACGAGATGTCGCAGGCCGAGAGTGTGGAGGCGGACGAAACGCGGCAGGCGGTGCGAAAAGTGGTGGACGCGATGCCGGAGCATCTGCGTCTGATTCTGACGCTGGGCCACTTTCAGCAACTGCCGTATGCCGAGATCGCGGAGATTCTGGACATCCCGGTGGGCACGGTGAAATCCCGGCTGCACGCGGCGGTGAACCACTTCGCGGACGC
>JBJXFK010000001.1:0-2702 GCA_046155505.1 Phycisphaerae bacterium | reverse complement strand
TTCCAATCGCACGCCGTAGCGCATTCGGTTGCGATACCCAAACCTCACCCCGCCGCAGCGACACAATCTTCTGATGCTCCAGTTCCTTCAACACGCGGCTCACCACCTCGCGGGCCGTGCCCACGTCCTCGGCGATCTCGCTGTGCGTCACCAGAATCGGGGCCGAGCGGCTGTGCAGCCAGCGGGCCACGCGCTGCTCGACCGTACCGAACGCCAGATCCTCGATCAATTCGACCGCGTGCGCCATGCGCATCGCCGCCCCCTGGAATAGCGAATCGCGAAACGCCGGGCAATCGGCCAGCACGGTGCGCAGCAGTTCCGCCGGCAGCAGCACGCCCCGTGCGTCGCCCTCGGCACTCGCCGACACCAGGCACGGATGCTGCCCCAGCACGCTGATCGCCGACATCGGGCAGATCTCGCCAGGCCGCACGCGATAGAGCAGCACGCCCCGTCCCCGCCCGCGCCGCCGACTGATGCGAATCTCGCCCGAGACGAGCAGTACCAACCCCGGACACGGATCGCCGACATCGAAAATCGTGCTGCCCGCCGCCGCACTCCACGGCTCGGCCTGCTGGCGGATCGCGTCGCGGACAGACTCGGGCATATCGGTCGCGTGCGGAAGCATCATCCACACGTCCGGCAACTGACTCATTGTGATCATCGATCCCCACCGATCCGCGGCGTCTTGGTGACTGTTGACGCCGTCATAGATTGGTGAGGCCCCAAATCGCGCAAAAATACGCGCAGTGTCGAAATCTCGCGCGTTCGAGGAAGCGGGTGGTCGGCGAATTTGAAATTTGGAGTTTGAGATTCAACAAATCGAAGATTGCCGGGCCGCAGACGGCGGAGCAAGGGAACGGGAAACGGGGAAGAGGGGAAAGGGAAGAGGGAACAGGGAACAGGGAACAGTTGAATGAACATCGACACGAGCAGATCGAACAGCCGCGCGGCCGCCCAATCGCGAGATGCATCGTGCTCGGCGTGCCCTACCTTGTTTCCTTGTTCCCTTGTTCCTTTGTTCCCCATTCGCGGTTGATGAACAGCCGCTCGCTCGCCGCCGCCTCGCGTTCATCGGGCGGCATCCCAAAATTCGGCCGCAGCGCGAGCAGCTCGCGCACCTTGTCCTGCGGCAATCGCTCGACGTGACCCAGCGAGCGAGCCAGCATCAGCATGCGACAGTAGTTATCGAGCATCTCGGTGTACCAATACGCATGCTCCAGCTCCGCTGCCCAACTCACCGTGCCGTGACTGCTCAGCACCACCGCGTTCGATTTGCCCACGAACGGACGCACCGTCGCCGCGAAATTTTTGTTGCCGGGCGTCTCATACGCGGCACGCGGCACCGCACCCAGAAACAACTCGGCCTCTGGCACGACGCCCGACGGAATGTCTACCCGCGCGATGGCGAACGCCGTCGCGTGCGGCGGATGCGAGTGCACAACCGCCCGCGCGTTCGCGTCGCCGGCGTAAATTTCAAGGTGCAGAAAAATCTCGCTGGTCCGCCGCCGCGCGCCGCTGATCTGGTTGCCCGCGAGATCAATCACGCACAGATCGTCGGGCTGCATAAAGCCTTTGCAGATCATCGTCGGCGTCGCGAGCACGCGATCGTCGCCGATGCGGACCGAAGTGTTGCCGTCGTTGCCGCAGCAGAGGCCGCGTTGATAGAGTCGCCGACCGATTTCGCAAATCGCCGGCCGCGACGCCGCCTCGTCGGGATATTTCGTTGCAGCAGGCATCACCGGGTCTCGTCATCGAAGGCCAGGCACGCATCAAAGCCGCGGGCGGGCTTGCCGTTTCGCGCAGCGTACTCGACATAGGAGACCGGGTCGCGATCACCGTCGAGCAGGTCAAGCGATTGCGCACACGCCTGCACCGCGGCGACACTCGGTCCCTCAATCTCGACAAAAGTCGAGCGATCAGGCAACTCGTCGATCGCGACCTCGCATTCACCGAGCCGCCAGGTTTCGCGGCGGCGCTCATAGTAAATCACGCCGCGATAGCCGAGGCGTTCGAACAGCGTGACGGCGGCTGCGAAATCGCTCACGGTCAGTTCGATTTCCTCTCGCTGCTTCACACTGCCGCCGTCGAGCAGCGGACCTTTGAAGGTGAGCAGACGCTGCGCGCTTGTCGCGCCGGCGACGAGCGAAATACGCTCGCGCACGCGCAGGGCCGAGTTGGCGGCCAGCAGCGTACGGTCGGACTGATCGAGGATCACGCTGCGTTCCAAGAATCGGCCATGCGGCTTGGCACCGAGCGCGACCACGCGCGCGTCCAGAACGTCTCCGGTGGCGAGGCGATATTTGATCTCGATCTCGCGCGACATGGCGGTATCCAAATCCGAGCCCCGAGCGCAAGCGAGCGGGGTAGGTCGCCTACCGAGAGCCGTTCGCGTGGCCGAGCGCCATTCGCACGAACACACGACCCCGCTCGTTCGCGCTCGGGGTTCGGATGGGCAGTTTGGCTCGCTGCGTTTCGGACATGCTTACGCGGAGTACCGCCTAAGCATGCCAATCAAAACGTGTCCGCCCGGGGCATCTTCACTCGCTACTCGATACTCGTTACTCTCGTTTCACGGGTTGACACGCCCCTCACTCCGACGCATCCTAACACAATCGTGCGGCCTCGCCCGGCGCGGGCACAGCCGCAGGCTCAGACCTTTCCTCCGTTTCGAAGGACAAGGCTCGCCCACCGCGGTGCAGCAG